>JALWOY010000131.1 GCA_027083355.1 Phycisphaerales bacterium
GTACGAGGGCAAGGGCTTCCCGGGCGTGGCCGACAATCCCAGCACGCATTTCCAGAAGGCCGATGCGGAAGGCGGCCCGGTCTGCTCGAGCTGTCACTTCGCGCGCACGGCCAAGAGCGCAACCTGGATCAACTGGGAGAACGGCAAGATCAAGAAAGGCGACATCGCCACCCACTTGCTCAAGCCGCCACTGCCCGGCGATGTCCAAGATGGCGAACCCAGCGCCTGCAGCACCTGCCACGATTGGAGCAACGACGCGCTGCAATTGATCATCGACAATCGTCAAAACGCCACGTCGCAAAAACTGATGACGCTGCACGGTTGGCTGAAACGGTTGGAAGGCGTGGACAACGACGACGTCAAGTATGCGTACACGGCCGCCAGCTTCGTGGAGAGCGACGCGAGTGGAGAGGTGATGGTCGGGGAGGTAGCGGTAGGGGGGGTCGGGAAGGCCGGGGTTTTTCAGGACGCGGCGGCGGAGAGAAGCCCCCGGTGGCGAATCTCGAACAGCTGATGCTGCTGCGGAATCTGCAGTCGATCATCCTGGAGCAGACGCGCGCCGGGGAGGTCGAGGGGCTGGCGTCGCTGCAGCGCCGGCTGGCCGAGCAGACCAGAGCGTTGATCGAGCAGACGGGGCCGGGTCGGCCCAGCCCGGGGGGCGATGCCGGCGGCCCGCAAGACGGGGGTGGGCGATGATGAGGTCCATGCACAACCCGGGCGTGAACCGATGCCGGTGTGTTGCTCTCGCGTCGGTGTTGTTGACGGTCGCGGGCGTGTCGGCTGAGCCGTTGCCGGGCCTTGATGAGTTGCTGGGGCTTGACGACGCCGGGGATGTCGGCGACGCGCAGCACGATCGCGAGCTGGAGCGGAAACTGACGGCCCGCGAGGCGGCCGAGACGTTGCAGCGTGCGGTGCAGCTGATGGACGACGCGGCCGAGCGGCTTGCGACGCCCGAGGGTGCGGGGCTGGTGACGCAGCGTCTGCAGGAAGACATCATCCGCAAGCTGGACATGATCATCGATTCGGCGAAGAAGAACAACAACCGGTCGTCTTCGGGATCGCCCTCCGGGGCGTCGTCGCAGCGCGGACAGCAGGCCCGGCCCGCGCACCAGCAGAGCGGAGGCCAGCAGTCGAGCGGTCGCGGCGACAACACGGGACAGGTCGGGACGCCCGCGCCGCAGGACGCGGCGCTGGGGCCGGACACGCTGATGGACCCGGCGTCGTGGGGGGCGCTGCCCGACCGTCTGCGCGACGCGTTGCGGCAGGGCGTGAGCGGGACGTTCAGCAGCGCCTACCGCCGGCTGACCGAGGCGTATTACAAGAAACTCGCCGAGCAGGCGGGGGGTGAGCGGTGAGGCGGGGCGTGGTGACCGCGTCGGCGGTTCTTGCGGCGCTGGCCGGGGTGTTGCCCGTGTCGGCCGGGGAACCCGCGGGCCCGGGGCGTTCGGCGCAGAACAACTCGGCGGAGGGTGAGATCACGCCCGAGCTCGACGCGGCGGTGGCGAGGGGTCTCGCTTATCTGGCGGCGCATCAGGACGAAGACGGGTCGTTCGACGGGGGGCGGTTCGGCAAGAACGTAGCGATCACGGCGTTGGCGTGCATCGCGTTCATGGCCGACGGGAACCTGCCGGGGCGGGGGTTGTACGCCGATCAGGTGAGCCGGGGTCTGGATTTCATCCTGGACAACTGCACGGAGAGCGGTCTGATCGCCGCGGAGGGGGCCCACGGCCCGATGTACGGGCACGGTTTCGCGACGCTTTTTCTGGGCGAGGTGTACGGGATGACGGGGGGCGGTGTCGACACGGCGCGTTCGGCGCGGGTGCACGAATCGCTCGTCCGCGCGGTGCGATTGATCGAGCGGACACAGAACGACGAGGGCGGGTGGCGGTACAACCCGGTGCCATACGACGCGGACGTGAGCGTGACGATCTGCCAGGTGATGGCGTTGCGTTCGGCGCGGAACGCGGGGATCGAGGTGGACAAGTCGGTGATCGATCGCGCGGTGGATTATGCACGCCGGTGCCAGAACGTCGACGGGGGCTTCCGGTATCAGGCGTCGGGCGGGTCGAGCGCGTGGCCCCGTTCGGCGGGGGGCGTGGCGACGCTGTTCTACGCCGGGATTTATGAAGACACCGCGATCAACTCGGGCCTGTCGTATCTGGAACGTACGGCGATGCCGGGGCAGGTCCGCGGATCGAAGGCGCACTACGCGTACGGGCAGTATTACGCGGTGCAGGCGATGTATCTCGCGGGCGGGCGGCACTGGGCCGAGTGGTGGCCCGCGGTCCGGTCCGAGTTGATCGCCGATCAGGCCGACGACGGCGGTTGGGAGGATCGCACGGCCGGTCCGAATTATGGGACGGCGATGATGCTGATTGTCCTTCAGATGCCCAAGCGTTATCTCCCGATCTTCCAGAAATGAGCGTGAACGTGTGCAAGCCGGTGTTGATGGTGTGCCTGTTGATCGCATCGGGCGTGTGCGAAACCACCGGCGCGGCGACGAGGCGGTCGCTCGTGGACCGGACGCTCGCGCGCGAGGTGGTGGACCTGCTCGGGTTCAACGAGAAAACGGTGTCGTACACGGACGAGTTCGGCGGCCCGCGCGAGGACCCCGCCGGCGGGTATCTGGCAATCCTGCCCCCGCCGGGGGAGCGGGCGATCTCGTGGGCCCGGCCCGCGGATGAAGACCTCGCGGGGGGGACGCCCGTCGTGGTCGAGCTGACGGACGGGCGGCGGTATATCGGGGCGCTCGGGCCGTTTGCTTCGGACTCGGTGCACCGCCCGGACGCGGGTGACGATTCGTTCGCGTTGCTGACGCCGGGGTTCGGGGTCCGCGTCGTGTCGCTCGACGATGTCGGCCGGATCGTGATCGATCCGTGGGCGGGGGGGACGGAGTCGCGAGCGGCCGGTGACGCGGGGGATATCCCGGGCGGGCCCGAGGATGTCTTGGTCTTCAGGAACGGGGATCGGCTGAGCGGCTTCCTCGTCTCGTTCGGCGACTCGATCGTCTTCGACGCGGGCGACGGCGAGGCGGCGTTCGACATCGGGCGAGTCGCGGAGGTGCGCCTCGGCAACCCCGCGGAGGGGTGGTCCGGGCCGCGCGTCTGGCTCGCCACGGGCGAGGTGCTCTCGGCCCGGGGCACGGGTGCGCACGACGCGGGGTCGGTCGGGCTGCGGGATGAGCCGACGGGGGCGACGGTGGTGTACGCGGTCGGCGCGATCAACGCGGCGTGGCTGGGCGACGGCCGTGTGGTGGCGCTGGGGTCCATCGAGCCGACGAGCGTCTCGCCGCTGGGGGGACGCCGATGGACGGCGCCCGTGCGCACCGGCTCGTCCGGCACGGCGCCGCTGGGCACCGCCGATATCGAGATGCCCGGCCCGATGCGGGTCGAATGGCCCCTGCCGGCGGGCGTGGATCGGTTCGGAACGGTCGCCCGTCTCGGGGGCACGCTCTCCGACCCGCTCGCGGCACCGGGCCCGTGGGGCGATGCCCGGCTGCGCACGGTGGTCGTCGACCGCGGGGGTGAACACGAGCTGGGGGTGATCGCGCTGGACCGGGATCACCCGTCGGCCATGATCACGGTCGAGCTGCCGGGGGCGGGTGATACGGATCGCCGGCTGGTGCTCGAGCTGCTGCCGGGGCGTTACGGGCCGATCCAGGACCGGGTGCTGCTGGACGCGCCGATGCTGGTTGCGAATTGAGGCCGCATCCCAATGGGGGAAAGGATGGAGAGAAAAGCCCCTCACCCCGGCCCTCTCCCCGCGGGCGGGGAGAGGGGGAGAAAACGGCACGATTGATCGGGCGAAGAATCCGACGCTTCGCGTGCTCAGCATCGGCGTCCGGGCGAGACAGAAGAACAACCCAACAAGTTGGATCGTGGCACCGCGATAGGGTGTTTGATTTGGGAAACGAAGGAAGCCCTCGCTTCCGCTCGGGCCTCTCTTTGAGGGAAGTTGAAGATGAAGAGAGACAGGTGGGACGCCTGTCCCACCGAGATGGAGGGGATGGAGAGACGGACTGGAAGCCCGTCCCACGAGAGGGAGGAGAGAGAGGAGGAGAGAAAGCTCCTCACGCCGGCCGTCTCGGTTGCGCCCGGTTCTCGCTCCGGAGATCATAAAAATGATCCGGAATCCGTATCAGATTTTTTCGATTGAATCGGCGGGGACCCACGTTTCGGCGCCGCTGCGGAGCCTGAGGCGGACCCAGCCGTCGCGTGTTTCGAGGATGACCGCTTCGACGCCGGTGTGGATGGGTTCTTCGAACGTCGGTGTATAGACCGATTCGCTCGGGCCGCGGTATCCGATGGTGTTGTCCTGGACGATCACGGCGGCGGGGTTCATCGTGACGATCGTGTGCTCGGCGAGGAGCGAACCGAGCGTCAGCGTCGCGACGGCCGCGCCGGCGAACGCGGGGCCGGCGCCGCGGCGGGTGAACAGCCGGAGCATCGCGCTGAGCCAGCCGACGGCCCACCCGGCGAGGCCGACGGTCAGGAGCACCCCGCGCGGGATGCGTCCCCGCCAGAACAGCAGCGCGTCCTCGACGCGCGACCGGGTGCCGGGGGCGACGGCGGTGCGGACACGGGCCCTGGCCGCGGCGAGGCTGTCGCGGATGCGCGGGTCGGTCGGGTCGATCCGCTCTGCTCGGCGGAACGCGGCGATCGCCCGGCCGACGTCGCCCCGGAGCATGTACGCGGTGCCGATGTTACGGTGGATCGACGCGTTCTCGATCCCGAGGCCGAGCATCGCCCGGCTCGAGGCGATGGACTCGTCGAGCGCGGCGGCGGCGGCCTTCGTGTCGGCGGGGTCCGCGTCGAGGATCGAGCGGGCCTTCTCGAACGCGGACTCGGCCCGCGCGAGCAGGTCCCGGGGGCTTTCGGCCGGGGCGTCTGCCTGCTTCGATTCGTGAGCCGATGCGGGCTCGGTGGCCGCGGGCGCCAAGCCGAGCGCACACAGCAAACACACCAGCATCGGGAGGATCGCGGCGCGGCGTCGGTTCATCGCTTCGCCCTCCGCATCGCCCGGTCGATCCGGCTCAATCGCGTCATCAGACGCCGGGTATCGGGGGGGGAGCCGAGCGCGGCCCCGCCGGGCGCGTAACGCGTGGATTCACTGATCGCGATCAACTCGGCGATATCGTCGGCGTCGGCGACCCCCGCCTCGGCGAGCAGGCGGTGTCCGTCCGCGCCCGTGACGGCCGAGGGGGTCAGGCCGAAAGCGCACGCGAGATAGGTGCGGACGGCCGACTCGGGGCCTTCGCGGCGGAGTGCCCGCCTTGCCATCGAGATCGCCCGGCGTCGGCGGATCTCCGCCTCGTCGCGCGGCCTCGATCTCGCCAGCACCGACACCCCCGCCAGCAGAAAAACAACGGGCGGCGCGATCAGGGCCGACAACACCGCGGGCCGGCGGAGCATCCCGGCGTCCGGCACCCACGCGTCGGCGAGGACCGCGGGCCCGGTGTCGATCGCCCACAAACCCCCGGCGGTCGGGGTGAGCGGGTCGCGGCTGACGGCGGCGGGCGCCCCGCTGGACACCACCGCGTCGGCGGCGGTCACCTTTCGCACCGCCCTGACGTGCAACGGGATCGGCCTCGACCGCGCCACGCGGTACTCCCCCTCGCCCGGATCAAAGAACGGCAACGAGATCGCCGGGATCGCCTCGACGCCCTCGTGCGTGGCGCGGATCGTCGTCTTGAACGTCCGCCGGCCCGGGCTGGAGGAAGGCTCGTAGGTCCAGCCTTCGCTCGAGATCCGGAAATCGTCGGTGAACCCTTCGATCGAGGTCAGGTCTGGGCCGTCGGTCACGCCCGACATCGGCTCCGGGCCGGAGATCGTCACCCGCAGCTCGATCGGGTCGCCCACGTTGACGTCGGTGGGCGTCGCGGTCGCGTCGATGGCGTGGGCACCCAGCAGGCCCGTGAAACCCGGGGGGCGTCCCTCGGCGGGCAGGTCGAGGGCGTGGATGACGATGGGATCGGTTCGGGCGATCATCCGCCGCGTCGAGCGCCTTGTCACCCGCTCGTCGAACGAAACCCCGATCGGGCCGAGGGTGAGCGTGCCGGCCCGCTTCGGCGAGACGAGCAGCTCGAACTCGAACGAGCGGTAGCGCTCGCCGTCGAGCGTCGAATAAGAAAGCCGGCCCTGCGTCGTGATGCCGAAGATATCGACCTTGTAGTCATTTCCACGCCCCGCGGAGGCCGTGATCACGGGCTGGATATCGAAATCGTCGGGTCGGTCGTTGCCGCGGAAGGAATATTCCTCGACGTCGGAAAGCAGGAGCCAGGTGACGTGCACGCGGGCGGCCTGCCCGACGTAGAGCGTGTCGTCGTCGATGGTCGCGCGGAGCACGGGTTTGTCGGTCTGCTCCGGCTCGATCACCCGCAGGCGGGCCTCCGGGGTCTGCACGGCGGAGCCGTCGGGGAGGGTGATCCGCTGCGGCGGGACGACGAGCGTGCCGGGTTTTTCGGGCGTGACCACCCACTGCAGGATGTATTGCTTGTGCGATTCCTCGTGGCGTCGCCCGTTCACGATCGACACCATTGTGCTCGTGTTGTTCGACCCGCCCGCGAAGAAGAACGACGCGCCGGGCAGGGACGACAAATCGGGTGCGTCGGCCTGCTCGGCGCCCTCGACGACGATGCGGAAGCGGACCTGATCGCCCAGATAGCACGTCTGTTGTGAAAACGCGGCCTGCGCCGAGACCTCGTCCTGCCCGAGGGCGGGGGCCGGCAGCAGCATCAGCACGGCGAGCAGAGAGACAATCCACGGGGCGAGCCACGGGATCATCGGTGTTTGTCGTTTTGCGTGCATCACCAGTCCTTTTCAACGGGCGCGGGCCGACCGAGCAGGGCGCGGAGCTGCCGGTCGCGTTGTTCCCGCTGTCGTTTTTCGCGGTCGAGGAGCCACTCGGTCAGGCGGTCGTCGCGGGATTGACCTTCTTTCTGGTCCTCGCTTTTCTGCTGGTCGCCCTGCTCGCCTTGTTGCTGCTGGTCCTGTTCGTTCTGCTCGCCCTGTTTGCCTTCTTTTTTATCCGCTTCTTGGCGGAGGGCGCGGGCCGCCTCGCGGAGCGAATCGGCGGCCTTCTTCTGGGCGTTCGCGGCGGCCTGCTGATCGCCCTTGTCGAGCCGTTCGGACGCTTCCTGCTGCCGCCGCATCGCGTCCTGCAGGGCCTTCTTCGCGGCGTCGGGCTGCGTCTGTTCGCTCTGCTGTTTGGTTTCGTTGTTGATGTCGGACTGATCCTGCTTCGCCTTTTCCCCGTCCTGGGTCTGCTGCTGGTTCTGCATCGATTCCTGCTGCTGACGGTCGGCGAGCCGGTCGAGCTGCTCGGCCTGCTTGCGCATCTGCTCGGCCTGCTTCTTCGCCTCCTCCTGCATCTTGTCGATCGCGTCGATCAGCCGGCGGACACGCTCGACATCCCGCGCCGCCTCCGCGTCGGCCGGGGCGATGTCCAGCACGGAACGGAACGCCTCCGCGGCGCGGGTCAGCATCGCCTTCGCGCCGTCGGGATCGGGCCTGGCGTCCTCCCCCTCCGGTTTGAGCATCGAAACCGCTCGCGAATAGCGCAGCTGGCCCAGATTGAACCGGGCCGCGGCGCGGACCGCGTCACGCCCGGCGGCGAGATCCGCACGCACGAGGTGAGCCTCGGCGAGGTCGGGGCGGCCCGCCTCGGCCAGCGCGGCGGCCGCGTCGAGGTGCGCCAGCGCGACCGCGTCGCCCCGGGCCGGTGCCCCGTCGAACAATGCCTCGACCTGTTCGATCCGGGCCTTGTCGAGTTCGCCCCCGGCCAGCACCCCGGCGATCGAATCGCGCAGCGGCGGTTCGGCGGCGAGGCACGACGGACCCGACAGCATCAGGACGATCAGCGCTCTTCTCATCTCGTCCTCCCGTCTCCGATCAGGGACTCGAACGCCAGAAGGACCAACGCCAGCGCGAGGAAGACGGCGTAGCGCTCCTTGTAGTCCGTCACGGTGGACGAGCCGAGCGTGGTCTGCTCGGCCGAGGCGATCAGGTCACGGTAGACCTGCGCCAGATCGATCTCGCCCGTGCCGACTTCGAGGAAGACATTGCCGGGGACGGCCTGCTGGATCTCGCGGAGTGTCCTGGATTCGAGCCGGCTGCGGACGGTTTTGCCGTCGTGCTCGATGTACCGGTCCGATCCGGGGGAGACGGGGACGGGGGTGCCCTCGCCGGTGTCACCGACACCGATGGCGATGATCCGGACGCCGAACTCGCCGGCGGTTTGGGCGGCCTTGACGGGGAACGATTCCTGATCTTCGCCGTCGGTGATGAGGATGATGTCGCGGAATCGGCCCGTGTCGACGGGGTCGCCGTTCTCGTCTTGAACCTCGTAGATATCGTCGAGGACCTTGCGGATGGCGTCGCCGATCATGGTGCCGCCGCGCGGGGCGGACTGTGTGTCGAGCCGATCGAGGGCGAGGCGGAAGAAGGCGCGGTCCTGCGTGAGGGGGCACTTGATCGCGGGCGCGCCGGCGAAGGCGACGAGCCCGACGCGGTCCCCGCCGAGATCGTCGACGAGGTCGTTGATCCAGAGCTTGGCGCGTTCGAGTCGGCTGGGGGCGAGGTCGCGGGCGAGCATGCTGCGCGAGACGTCGAGGACGAAGACCAGATCGCGGCCCCGGTGCTCGACGTCCCTGGTCTCGGTGCCGTACTGGGGGCGCGCGAGGGCCAGGGCGATCAGCGCCACCGCCGCGGCGAGGCACCACGCCCGGAGCCGGCGGCGCAGCGGCCCCGGGCCCGAGGTGATCTGTTGCACGAGCGGTGAATCACCGAGCCGGTCGAGGGCGCGGCGCCGGGCGCGGGCGGCGTGCCAGGCGAGCAGCAGCGTCAACGGCGCCAGCCAGAGCGCGTGCAGCCAGACCGGGTCGGCCAGCCGGGCGGCGCCGCCGAGATCGAGCGGGGCGATCGCGAGCATCACGGCGTCCTCCTCAGCACGGTGTTCGACAGGAAAACCTCCAGCATCAGAAGCAGCAACCCCGCCGCCGCGAACGGGGGGAAACGCTCCTTGTAGTTCACGCTCTCGCTCGTCTCGATCTTCGTTTTTTCGAGGGCGTCGATCTCGGCGTAGATCTTCCGCAGCGCGTCGGCCGAGTCGGCGAGGAAGAACCGCCCGCCGGTGCGCGTCGCCATCGCCCGCATCGTGGGCTCGTCGATATTGGGCCCGCGGGGGACGCGCATGCCCGCGATCTCGACGGTGTCCTGCCCCCCGATCCCGATGGTGTACAGCTTGATGCCCCACTGCTCGCACACCGCGGCGGCCTCCAGCGGCGCGATCTCGCCCCGGTTGTTCCGGCCGTCGGTCAGCAGCACGACGACCTTGCTCTTGATGCTGAAATCGGGCTTGTCGTCCCCGACGCCGCGGGCGATCTCCTCCTCGGCATCGCGGAGCCGGGCCGCGGCGAGGGCGACGGCGTCGCCGATGGCGGTGCCCTGGTCCGTCCGCAACGGGGAGACGTCGATCCCGTCGATCAGCTCGAGCAGCGCCCCGTGCTCGCGGACGAGCGGGCAGACGGTATCCGCGTACGACCCGAACGCGATCACCCCGATCATGTCGCCCTCGCGCCCGGGCAGGTCGGACCCGTTGCCGGCGATGAACTCCTCGGCGACATGCTTGACGGCTTCGAGGCGGGATGTCTTTTTCCCGTCGAGCAGGATGGCCTCGGTCATGCTGCTGGATCGGTCGATCACGAGCTGGAGCGCGATGCCCTCGGTGCTCGTGCGCACAAGCCCGCGGACTTCCTGGGGCCGGGCCAGCGCGACGATCAACAGGATCAACGCCCCGGCCCGCAGCACCAGCGGCAGACCCACCAGTCTCGTGCGCAGCGTGGCGGCGTGCGGAACGATCGACGCCGGAAACAGCACCCGCCCGCCCCGCCGGCGGGCGACCGCCGCGCCGATGAGCACGGGGACCGCCGCGATCAGCACGAGCACCCACGGATAGGCGAGGCGATCGATCAAGCCCCCGCCCCCTTTCCGGAACGGGCCGACGCGTCGGCGACTCGGGCGACCGTCTCCGCCGCTTCGCGCGCGAGCTCGCCGGGGTCCGGGCGGTCGCCGTCGGAGGGCGGCGCGTAGCGGGCGACTTCGAGCCGATCGACAACGTCGGCGAGCTGATCCCACGCATCGAACCGGCTCGCCGCGAGGCGAACGACGCGGTCGACCGGGGCGAGGTCGTTGGGTGTGCGCACGGACGGCGCGATCCGGCGCAGCGTCTCGACGGGGTCGGATCCGTCATGCCTGTGGTTGTTCCGCCGCAGACCGAGGCCAACCAGCAACACCCCCGCAGCGATCACGAGCAGACCCGCGATCAGAACCGCCTTCATGGCGCCCGGGCCGGTCGAGGGCGGCTCGGGGACGGGGCGGAACGTCCCCAGGGCGAGGTCGCCGCCCAGATCGGGGGCCGGCATCCCGGGGACCTGCACGGGCTCGTCCTCGGGCAGCAGGGACCGAACCGTCATTTCGGGGATCGTGAGCGTGACGGATCGGTGTTCATCGGCGGGGCCCGTCGCCGAGATCGTGACCGGGGGCGGCGCGTACCGCCCGGCGAGAAAAGGCTCGACCACGAACGAAGCGGCCCGCTCGATCAGGCCGAGCCCGTCGAGTGCCGGGGCGGTGGCGGTCGAGGTGATCACCGTGAAGCCCGCGTCAGTCAGGGCCTGTGCGGTGGTCTCCCGCCACGGCTCGGGGGTGAGGGCCGGGTCCGTGCGCACCGTAACGGTGAGCGTCAACCGGTCGGCGGTGGTCGGTTCGGTCGTCGACCACGCGGCATGGGCGTCGATCGCGTCTCCGGCGCGCACGGCGGCCGTCAGCAGGGCGAGGAGAAGCGGGATGACACGCGGGATGCTTGTCATTCGCGGCTCCGCCTCCGCTGCCTGAGCCTGAAGTAGCGTTCCAGCTCGACGCCGAAGGGGCGGGCCGTGGTCAGGTCGATCACGTCGACACCGGCGCGGCGGAGGACGCGGTCGGACTCGTCGCGTCGCCGGGCGGCGATTTCTTCGTGCATCCTGCGGAGTCGGCTCGATGAGGTGTCCATCAGCACCCGCTTACCGGTTTCGGGGTCTTCGAGTTCGACCAGCCCGAGGTTCGGCAGCGAGCGTTCCCGCGGGTCGGCGACGCGCAGGGCGATGACGTCGTGGCGTCGGCCCAGCACGGCGAGGGGGCGTTCGATGTCCCCGGCCGACGCGCCCGGGGGCGGGAGGAAATCGCTCGCGAGAAAGAGGATGGCGCGCTGGTGCAGCACGGAGCCGAGGGTTTCGAGGGCCTCGGGGAACGCGGTGCCGGCGCCGGTCGGCTCGGCCCCGAGCAGCTCGCGCAGCAGGCGGAGCAGGTGGCGCGGGCCCTTGCGGGGCGGGAGATAGAGATCGACCTCATCGCTGAAACGCATCATGCCGACGCGGTCGTTGTTGCGCAGTGCGGTGTAGGCGATGGCGGCGCCGGCCTCGGCGATGAGCCGGCCCTTGGTCCTGGACACCGTGCCGAACAGGCCCGAGGCGGAGGTGTCGACGCAGAGCATGACGGTGAGCTGGCGTTCCTCGATGTAACGCTTGATGAACGGCTTGCCGGCGCGGGCGGTGACGTTCCAGTCGATCGCGCGGACGTCGTCGCCCGGGGCGTACTCGCGGACCTCGGCGAACTCGATGCCCCGGCCGAGGAAGGCCGAGTGGTATTCGCCCGCGAACAGATCATCGACGCGGCGGCGCGTGCGGATCTGGAGCCTGCGGACTTCCTCCATGAGTTCTCGGGTCAGCACGTCGGGACGATCTCCATTGCTTTGTTCGAGCGGGGAATGCGGACGGCACGTGGAATCGTCACGGCACCGGGCAGTTGTCCAGCACGGCCCGGACGATGTCGTCGGAGGCGATCCCCTCGGCCTCGGCCTCGTAACTGATGATGATGCGGTGCCGGAGCACGTCCGGGCCGATCGACTTGATGTCCGAGGGGGTCACGAACTCGCGGCCCTGCAGGAAGGCGTGCGCCTTCGACGCGAGCACGAGGGCGATCGTGGCGCGGGGCGAGGCGCCGAACTCGATGAGCCTCGCCAGCGGGGTCCCGCCCGGCCCGGCCAGGTCGCCCGGCTCGCGCGTGGTGTGGACGATCTCGACGGCGTAATCGTGGATCTTCTCGTCGACAAACACCGCGTCGACCAACTCGCGCGCGCGCATGATGTCGTCCAGCGAGACGACCGGGTCGACCGTCATGTTCGGCTTCGTCGAGGCCATCCGGCGGACGATCTCGCGTTCTTCTTCTTTGCTGGGGTAGCCCACGCTGAGCTTGAGCATGAAGCGGTCGACCTGGGCCTCGGGCAGGGGGTAGGTCCCCTCCTGCTCGATGGGGTTCTGGGTGGCGAGCACGAGGAAGGGTTTGGGCAGCGGGTGCGTCTCGTCGCCGATGGTGACGGACCGCTCCTGCATCGCTTCGAGCAGGGCGGACTGGACCTTGGCCGGGGCGCGGTTGATCTCGTCGGCGAGCACGATGTTGGCGAACACCGGGCCCTTGCGGGTGCTGAACTCGCCGGTCTGGGGGCTGAAGATGAGCGTGCCGATGAGGTCGGCGGGGAGCAGGTCGGGCGTGAACTGGATGCGGCTGAAGGTGCCGTCGAGGGCGCCGGCGAGGGCGGAGACGGTGAGCGTCTTGGCCAGCCCGGGGACGCCCTCGAGCAGGACGTGGCCCCCGGTGAGCAGGCCGATCAGCAGCCGTTCGACCATGCCGGCCTGCCCGACGACGACCGACCCGACGGCGTCGACGAGCCTTCGCATGGATTCGGAGGCGGCGAGCATCTCGGGCGAGGCGGTCTGTTGTGTCATGTTCCGTGATCCGTCAATGAAAAACGGGGACGTTCCGGTGCGCGTACCGGCGTCCCCACGTTCTGATGCTGCTGATGGGTGAACCCGTCACGATCGCGCGGTCAGCCCTCGCCGGCGGGGGCCTGATCGGCCGGGGCGGGCTGCTGGAGCTGGATCTCCCCGTTGCGTTCTTCGTATTGCCGGACGACCTGCCCGAGGCTGATCGCGAGGCGCTTGGCGCCGGCCCAGTTCATGACGATGCGGCTGCCGACGTTGAAGATCACCATGGGGTCCTGCCCGGGCATCTGCATGGGGATGTTCATCCCGAAGTCGAGCACGATCTCGTCCTGCGTCGTCGATGTGCGGATCGTGTTCGAATAGGTCGTGGTCATCTTCGACTCGTCGATGCGGAGCTGGATCTGTTGCTGCTGCGGGGCGGTCTCGGCCATGATGGTGTTGCCTTTCTGATGGCGGGTCTGCCGGTCGGCGATGACCCGGTGTTCGGTGAATCGAATCGCCCGCCGGCTCGCGCGTGCGGGGCGTCGGGGTGAGTCTAGGTCGGGTCAATCGCGATCGTGCGTGCGGGACGGGCACCCCCGCGGCGGCGGCGTGGTACCCTACCGGGCGTGGCCGGGAAGAAAAAAAACCGGGGGCTGGTGGTCGTGGCGAACCGGATGCCGGTGCGTCGTGTGAAAAAGGGCCGGGCCGGGGACTGGGAGACCAGCCCCGGGGGTCTGGTGACGGCGCTGGCGCCGATGCTGCGCGAGCGTGGCGGCGGCTGGGTGGGCTGGGACGGCTCGACGGGGCGTCGGGCCTCGGTGCCGTTCGTGCACGACACGATCCGCATCCGCCCCGTGTCGCTGACGGGCAAGGAATTCGAGACGTTCTACGCGGGTTTCTCGAACAAGACGCTCTGGCCGCTGTACCACGACTCGATCCGCGAGCCGCAGTTCCACCGCCGGTGGTGGTGGCCTTACCACGACGTGAACATGCGGTTCGCCGAGGCGGCCGCGGAGGTCGCGGGCGAGGGCGACCTGGTGTGGGTGCATGATTACCAGTTGCAGCTGGTGCCGGGGATGCTGCGTTCGCTCCGGCCGGACGCGCGGATCGGGTTTTTCCTGCACATCCCGTTCCCGCCCGAGGAGCTTTTCGCGAAGATCCCGTGGCGGACGCAGATCCTGGAGGCGATGCTGGGCGCGGACGTGGTGGGCTTCCAGACCCGGCTGGCGGCGCGGAACTTTTCGAGGGCGGCCCGGCGGTTCACCGAGGCGAGAGGCCCGGACGGCCTGCTCCGGTTCCGCGGTCGGCGGGTGGTGGTCGACGCGTTCCCGATCTCGATCGACGTCGATATGTACGAACAGATGGCGCGCGACCCGGAGGTCGCCGTCGAGGCCGAGCGGTTCAGGGCGAGCATGAACGGGCGGCGGATCATGCTCTGCGTGGACCGGCTGGACTACACGAAGGGGATCGACATCCGGCTGCGGGCGTTCGACGAGCTGCTGAGCCGGGGGCGTTACACGGCCGAGGACTGCGTGCTGATCCAGATCGCGGTGCCGACGCGAGAGAGCGTGGAGGACTACGCGGAGCTGCGCGACAACGTGGAGCGTCTGGTGGGCCGGATCAACGGGACGCACTCCGTGAAGCAGCACATCCCGGTGCATTATGTGTACGGCGGTCTGCCGACGGCGGAGCTGGTGTCGCGGTACTGCGCGTCGGACGTGATGCTGGTGACACCCTTCCGCGACGGGATGAACCTGGTCGCGAAGGAGTATTGCACGACACGGATCCGTGGCGACGGCGTGCTGGTGCTGAGCGAGTTCGCGGGCGCGGCGCTCGAGCTGAAGCAGGCGTTGCTGGTCAACCCGTTCGACGTGGACGGGCTTGCCGGCGCGATGGAGGAGGCGCTGGAGATGCCCCGCGCCGAGCAGAAGCGTCGGATGACGTCGCTGAGGCGGGCCGTCCGGGCGCGGAGCGTGCACGACTGGGCGGACGGGTTCATCTCGAGGCTGCGGGAGGGATGATGCACGACACGCGCGACGCGACACCACCGGCCGATCCGGCCCTCGACAACGCCCTGGGCGAGCTGGCGCGGGCGCCGATGCTGCTCGTGGCGTCGGACTACGACGGGACGATCGCGCCGATCGTCAACGACCCGACGCGGGCGAAGCCGAGCCGGGAGGCGATCGTGGCGCTGCGGGCGTTGTCGGAGCTGCCGCACACGAACGTGGCGTTGATCTCGGGCCGGTCGCTGGCGGACCTGGCTTCGCTTTCGGGCGACCCGGAGGGGATCCACCTGGTGGGCAGCCACGGGAGCGAGTTCGACCTGGGCTTCGCCGAGATGCTCAGCCCGGAGGCCAAGGCCCGTCACGAACAGATCAGCGAGACGATGCACCGGATCGCGCGGGAGCACCCCGGGTGTTTCGTGGAGGTGAAGCCGGCGAGCGTGGCGCTGCACTACCGCAACGCGGAAGAGGAAGTGGGCCGGGCCGCCCTCGAACGGGCGGAGAAGGAGCTGCTGGGCCGCGACGGGGTGTTCGTCAAGCGGGGCAAGATGGTGCTCGAGCTGGCCGTGGTTTCGACGCACAAGGGCGACGCGCTCAACACCCTGCGGCAGCGTTTCGGCGCCTCGGCCGTGCTGTTCATGGGCGACGACAAGACCGACGAGGACGCCTTCGCGATGCTGTCGGGGCCGGACGTGGGGATCAAGGTCGGCGAGGGCGAGACGTCGGCGCGGTTCCGCGTCACGGACACGACCGAGGTGGCCCGGGTGCTGGCCCGGCTCAGCGCGCTGCGGTCGGCGTGGATCGCGGGGGCGGGGGCGGCGCCGATCGAGTCGCACTCGATGCTGACCGATCTGCGGACGGTGGCGCTGGTGGCGCCGGGGGCGCGGATCACATGGATGGGCGCCCCGCGGATCGACTCGCCCGCGATCTTCGCCGAGCTGCTCGGCGGGCCCATCGCCGGGCGCTTCGCGATCGGGCCCGCGGGGAACGCCGGGGCCGAACCGACGCAGACCTATATCGGCGACACGTTCCACCTCGTCACCGAGTGGCCCGGCGTGCGCGTCACCGACTACATGGACTGCTCGGGCGGGCGGACGATCCAGCGCCCGGGGCGGACCGACATCGTCCGCGTCGTCGAGGGCACGGGCCGGATCGTGATCGAGTACGCCCCGCGGCTGGACTATGGCCGGCGGCCGACCAAACTCGTCGTCCGGCCCGACGGGCTGGCCGTGGCGGACTGGCCGGACCCGATCGTGCTGCGGAGCCCCGGCGTGCGGTGGTGCCTCGAGGACGAGGGCCCGCACCACACCGCCCGGGCCGAGGTCGATCTCGACGCGATCGGGGGCCGGCTCGAGCTCGAGTTCCGCTACGGCGTGGGCGATCTCTCGCCCGCGGTGGTGTCCGAGTCGAAGCGCTCGAAGCAGACGGCGCGGATCTGGTCGAACTGGGCCGAGGATCTGGAGCTGCCGGGGGTGGCGCCGGATCTCGTCAAGCGCAGCGCGCTGGTGCTCCGCGGGCTGTGCCACGGCCCGACGGGCGCGATCGCGGCGGCGGCGACGACGAGCCTGCCCGAGTGCATCGGGGGCGTGCGGAACTGGGACTACCGCTATTGCTGGCCGCGTGACGCGTCGCTGGCGGCGTCGGCGCTGGTCCGGCTGGGGTCCACCGAAGAAGCCGTGCGGTTCCTCGACTGGATGCTGGGCGTGCTCGACCGTTTGCCGTCGCCCGACCGGCTGAACCCGATCTACACCGTGTCGGGCGACGACCTGCCGGCGGAGGCCGAGATCCGCGAGCTGCCGGGCTACGCCGCGTCGAGGCCCGTGCGTGTGGGCAACGCGGCGAACAAGCAGCTCCAGCTGGACGTGTTCGGCCCCGTCGTCGAACTGGTCTATCTCCTGCTTCGTAACGGTGCCCCGCTTTCTGCCGAGCACTGGCGGCTGGTCGAGGCGATGGTTTCGGCGGTGTGGAACCGCTGGGACGAGCCGGACCACGGCATCTGGGAGATCCGCCGGCCCGTGCGGCACCACGTCCATTCCAAGGTCATGTGCTGGCAGACGGCGACGCTCGGCGCCGAGATCGCCGAGCGGTTCCTGGGGCGGGCCCGCCCCGAGTGGCGGGCGCTGGCCGACGACATCCGCGGCGACGTGTTCGAGCAGGGCTACGACAAGGAGCTCGGCGCGTTCACCAGCGCCTACGGCGAGCACGACCCGGACGCGTCGGTGCTGCTCGTCGGGCTGACGGGCATGATCGACCCCGCCGACGAACGCTTCGCCGGCACCGTGCGGACGGTGGAGCGCGACCTGCTCCGCGACGGGATCGTCTACCGTTACCACTACGACGACGGCCTGCCCGGGGGCGAGGGCGGGTTCTACCTCTGCACGTCCTGGCTGATCGAGTCGCTCGCGCTGTGCGGCCGCGTCGACGAGGCCCGGGCGTTGTTCGACCGCTACGCCGCCACCGCGGGCCCGACGGGGCTGATCCCCGAGCAGTACGACCCGGGGGAGGCTCGCACGCTGGGCAACCACCCGCAGGCGTACAGCCACGTCGGGCTGATCAACGCCGCGCTGCGGCTCGATTCGCTCTGAGACGGCTCGGGCCGTGGCGGATTTGTTTCACCACGGAGGGCCGCGGAGGGCCGCGGAGGCAGATGGCCAGAGGGCCAGATGAGCAGATGGCCAAAGATCCAGATGGCCAGATGGGCAAAGGACCAGATGGCCAGATGCCCGGAAGCACGACCCAACGCGTTGGATCGTGGCACCGGGCTTTGTTTCACCACGGAGGACCACGGAGGGCCGCGGAGGGGATGCATGGGGTGAATGAGAGGCTGCACGACGGATGACCTGAGGCATCACCGGGCCAGCAGGGGCCGCCGCTCACTCGCCGAAGATCGCTCTGCGGGCCGCCATGAGCCGCCGCTCGGCCTCGGCGTCGCCCCGCTCGGCGGCCAGATCGAGCGCGTCAGAGAAAGCTTCACGAAACAAATCTTCTATGTCCGGCTGGCTGTGGACCGCATCGGCCAGCGGGACCAACGCCTCGGCCATGGCCGCCGCCCGGGCCGCGTCACCCGCCACCACGGCAATGTGGATCGACGCCCCGTATGCCATGGCGAGCGGCTCGCGGATCTCCCTGTCCTCGGGGTGTGCTTCAGCCAGTTTCCGTAACTCGTCGAGCAACCCGTTCGCACGGGCAAAGTCCGTACCGCTATCGGCGATCGCGTTGAACAGTCCGCTGGCGAGATACCAGTGGATCTCCCCGTCCTCGGGGTGGGTCTCGGCCAGTTCCCGCAACTCGTCGAGCAGTCCGTCTGCTCGGCTGAAGTCAGGTCCGCTGTGGCCGATCGAGCTGACGAGCCCACTGGCGAGATGCTCGCGGACGGTCCCGTCTTCGGGGTGGGCCTCGACCAGTTCCCGCAACTCGTCGAGCAACTTGTTCGCACGTTCCGAGTTCGGCTCGCTGTTGTTGAACGCGTTGAACAGCCCCATGGCGAGCGGCTCGCG
>JALWOY010000132.1 GCA_027083355.1 Phycisphaerales bacterium
GTGTTGGCTACGGACCATCCTCCGCTGAATGCGTTTCCGTGATAGACATCGCCGCTCGGGCTTATGACCTGAAGGTCCAGGTTGTTCTGGAGTGTGGGGTTGGCACCGGAGGCAGCATAGGGGTCTGTGTATGTGAGGGTTATCTTGAGCGGTTCGTTCGGGTCTGCGTATGAGATGTCGAAGCTATCTGTGTTTCCTGTTGTGAGTTCGCTTTCCTGGTCCTTGAGCGTGAAGGGTGCGGGCGGGTCAATTATGGTGGGAAGGAACATCCTTCCCCAGCCCTCGTCATTGTTAGGGATGTCTGCGGTCCCTATGTCCACTGCGGTGTTTATTATAAGCCCTTTCACCATCGCAGCACTAGGTGCGACTCCACGTGTATCTCTATACCATCCGTAGACGACCGCTGCACCACCTGAAGCTGTTGGGGTTGCCTGTGATGTTCCGGTGCACCATTCATACCTATTGTCCTGTGAATAGAGGCCGTATAGGTTGGAACCGGATATTATGGGTGAGTGGGTTGACAGGGTTGCCTGACCGGGGGTGACGATATCCGGTTTTATCCTTCCATCATCCGTCGGGCCTCTTGAACTGAAACTTGTTACCGCATCGGGATTACTACCGGAATCGTACGCATCTCCGTAAGAGCCTGCGTCAGGCATGTAGTTCTCAACTGCGCCGACTGTGATGATGTTCTTTGCTGTACCGGGGCTTCCAACAGTGTTTGCACCAGAGCCAGCGTTTCCTGCAGCTACAACAAGAACCATTTCCTGATTTCCTGCAGTGTTTGGATCCGCATCCCTGACCGCATGGTCGTATGCAGAATCACTGTCTCCATATGCCCCACCGGTGTCTGCACCCCATGAATTTGAATGTACTTCAACACCTGCGTTGACCTTCGCGTATTGTGGAATGAGATAGTAGTCCGAAGGTCCGACCCATGAACCGGAACTGCCTTCGAATATCTGTTCGGCATATATCTGGGCATTGCTTGCAAGGCCCATCCCTGCATAATATGGTCCGAATCCGGCATATATAACGCCTGTGCCATGATATCCGTCTGCAGCCATAAGTCCTGCGCAGTGGGTTCCATGTCCATGTTCATCCATCCAACTACCGTCTGTACCAAAGTCGTATCCACCGACTATTCTT
>JALWOY010000133.1 GCA_027083355.1 Phycisphaerales bacterium
GTGTTCTTCCTATCGGGCATCGGATCGTACAGTTTGGCACTTTCGATCCAAGCTTCGTCACGCTTGATTAGGATATGGATCGCTCCGGAGTTCGCCTGGATCGTGTCGTCGTAGGGTGAACCGACTACGGCAAAACCGTCCGTAAAGCTCAGTCCATCGCCGAACCTCTGAGTATAGGAGGGTGCCAGAGCGGTCAGATGTTCTGTCAACCGCCATCCGCCGGCTTGTCTTGAGAATCCAAACACCGAACCCTCGGCCGTATGGAGACTGTCGATGGGTTCGCCGAGCCAGGCCATGTCATCCACCGCCGAAACGGAATCCCCCAGGAGCTCCTGGAACTCGATGTCATCCACTTCCGGCGGCACCACCAGTTTCGCCGTCTCGAACGTCTGTGCGCTCACCACGCTCGATGCTGCCAGACCAATGATCGCGACCGCCCAGCGCCTCATGCTCCACTTCTTCTCTAGTCGTGTCTCTCGTTCCATGTCGTCCTCTTCTTGATCCACCTGGAGTGATCGAGGGGGACGGCCCGGCGGGCGGGCCGCCCCCATTCACGCTACTGCTGCAGCTCGTGGCAGCCCATGTCGTTGATCGCGCCGCCGAGGACGGCGCCGCCGTCCACTCCGTTCTCGGGACTGAACGTCGTGTCCACCTGCTCACGCAACGAACCCTTCACCAGGTCGTACGGCGTCCAAGCCGTCGTCGCTGGGTTGTCGTCCAGGTCGAGGTCGTCGGGCGGAATCCCGGGTAGGCCACCGGCCACGTTGTTGGGGTCATGTCCCCCGTCCAGACAGGGCGAGGTCGCCTGCAAGGTGTAGTCGTTCGTCGCCGACGAGGTGAACTTCGGGTCGGCGAGGATGTTTCCCGTCCCGGGCCAGGGCGGCGGGAAGTTCGCGGGATCGCGCTCGATGTCCGAGTAGGTCACCGTCACCGTCCCGGCGCTGGGGCCCTCGATGCTGTTGTGAGGCACGTTGATGCCTCCGGCCATCTTCTGGTTGAGCCAGACGATCGTGTTGTAGATGTACATCTTCGAGTCACCGGTCAGGGAGATCCAGAAGCCGCCTCCCTCCCCATCGGGTGAGGCGAGGTCGGTCGGATCCTCGAAGGCTTCGTTGTCGACGACCGTGCAGTTGCCCCAGGC
>JALWOY010000134.1 GCA_027083355.1 Phycisphaerales bacterium
CCGTTTCGGTTTCGGGGATTGGATATGATTTGATGATCGCCACCACGCCCGACCCCGCGCAGCTCATCACGCTTTCGCTGGATGTTCCGCCCTCCGAAACGCCCTCGGACGGGACCTCCACCCCGGAACCGACGCCGGTACCGCTCTTCCGCGTGGGCGACAGCATCGCCGTCCGGACAGGCGTCATCCTCGACCATAACGGGAATCCCGTCCCCGACGGAACCATCGTCCACTTCATCCTGACCGTCGGCGGCGGAACGGTTCAGCAGGTCGATGCCGAAACGGTAGGAGGCGTCGCCCGCGCGTCGTTTCGGCTCGAACAGGATGGGCTGATGAGCATCGACGCGATGAGCGAACCCGCGCGGGTCTCCGAATCGCTTCGTCTGGATGTCTCGAAAGAAACGGCTGCGGCAGTGACCATCATCGCCCCCTACCCGACCGAAACGGGAACGCCCTCGCCCGCCGCGCCGAACCCGCCGAAAGAGCCCTCCGAGATTCGCTTCGTCGCCGAAGATGGATTCCCGACGGCGCAGGCGTGGATGCTCGTCTTCGCGCTTCTGCTGCTCGGCGCGTGGAGTATCTATCTCGCGGGGGCATCGTTCCAGACCCGTCGAATCGGGCTTCGCTGGGCGCTTGCCGGGACGACAGGCGGATTCCTCGCGTATACGCTGCTATTGCTGGGACTCCCCGGCGGCGCGGCGTGGATTCAGGGAGGCGGCATCGCCGCCATTGCGGGCACCGCGCTGCTTGGAGAAGCGGTCGGATGGGGCGCGGCGTGGCTATGGGGGAAGTTCTAAAGATGCAGCAATACGCGTAATTCTTTCCAGATGAACGGCAAGGCAACCGCCGCGCCGAGGGTCATCCCCGCGAGAGCGGTCAGGATTGCGCCGCCGGGCAGATACAGCGCGGCGGCGTAGGCAACCGCGCCGCCCGCGAGCGCGCCCAGCATCCCGTGCAAAAGCGAAGGGGACACCGAAATTCTTTCAGGCAGCTGCCGATTCAAAAGGAAAAGCATCAACGCCGCCTCGACCGTCACCGCGAGTTCCCCCAGCGCCAGCCCGGGCGCGCTCAAAAAGCGGAAGAATCGAAGCAGCAAGATACCATTGCCCAGATACAACGCCAGGCGGACGAAAATCGTCCA
>JALWOY010000135.1 GCA_027083355.1 Phycisphaerales bacterium
AGGCTCGGCGTTGGCGTCTGGTTGGTTGAGAAGCACGGTCCGGTGGAGCTGGAAGTCGGTCCCGCAAGGAGCTGTTTGAAAACCGGCCCGTCGCTCACGCTCCGGGCTCTTTTGCGGGGAGAGAGATAGAGCGACGGGCTGGAAGCCCGTCCCACGAGAGCATGAAGATGAAGTAGAGACAGGCTGGACGCCTGTCCCGCCGAGGGGGAGGCGATGGGGCGACGTCCTAGAACCGAGGTCGAGGGTTGAAGCCGCGATCGTGCGTTTGTTTTTACCGGTGTCGTGGCCGGTTGAGAAAAAGGAGTGAGCAAAGTTCCGATCGGGCTTCGTCCGGATGATTGTCTGGGATCCTCCCCTTTTTTGACTGACACTGAATCCTGATCCACAAGTTGCCGATGAGCGGGACGCAGGCGGGTTTCGATCGATCTGGCCGCCTGTTGTCGGATGGACCGGCACAAAAGAGGAAAAGGAAAACAGACAGCCCGCGAGGGTGGTGCATTGGGGTTCAGAACATGAAACTGGTGGGTACAAAGAAACGGAACGCATTCACGCTGGTCGAGATTTTGATCGTTGTCGTGATTCTCGGGATCCTGGCGGCCATCGTCGTGCCGCAGTTTACGACGGCCGCGGATGACGCCCGCAACGGCAATGTCGAGACGCAGGTTTCGGTGCTGGAGAATCAGTTCGAGCTGTTCAAGGCGAAGACGGGGGCGTATCCGACTGTGGCGCAGTTGAATGCGGATTCTGCGACCGTGATGGACCCGGACGGGAACCCGTACACGGGTTGGGGGGCGCTGATCGACGGGAACTACATCAAGAGCCCGCCGGTGAACCCGTACACGGGTGGGTTCGAAGTCGCGGCGGATGAGTCGGCCGACTGGAAATACAACGCATCGACGGGTCACATCGAGGCCGTGGTGCCCTGAACGGGTGTTCGCGGGATACTTGCCATGCGTGGGCCGATCCTGACATGGGGTCGGCCTGTTTCTTTGTGCGAATGATCGTCGATGGAAGTGATCGGGGATGCCCCGGCGGGCCGATGGAGATGGTGTGGAGCGGGATGGACACATGACGGATCGATCGAAGAAGTGGCGTCGCTGGCTTGGCGGGCTGTTCATGTTCGTGCTGTTCGCGGGGATGCTGTTCTGGACGAAGCTGCGGCTCGTGAGCGATATCCCGCGGTCGGCGTATGCAGAGCCGAAAGAGAAGCAGGTGGACGATTCGTCCGCGGCGGGGGAGCGGGAGGATGCGGATGCTGCGCCCGAGGTCGACGGATCTTCGGACAGGGATTGATTTCTTGCCGGCTGGGGCCCGCGGAGGGCGGGGTGAAGTGACGAAGCCCGTGTCGTCCCACGGGGAGGAGGAGATGGAGAGACGGGCTGGAAGCCCGTCCCACCGATGGGAAGAGGGATAGAAAGCCCTCGCTTCCGCTCGGGCCTCTTTTGGGAAGAATGAGAAGGAGATAGAGAGACGGGCTGGAAGCCCGTCCCACGAGGTGGAGGAGGGAGAGGAGAATCAGGAGCCCCTCACCCCGGCCCTCTCCCCGCAAGCGGGGAGAGGGAGAGAGGTTTCGGCGGGTTGTGTGGATCGTGTGGGAATCCGACGCTTCGCAGGCTCGGCGTTGGCGTCTGGTTGGTTGAGAAGCACGGTCCGGTGGAGCTGGAAGTCGGTCCCGCAAGGAGCTGTTTGAAAACCGGCCCGTCGCTCACGCTCCGGGCTCTTTTGCGGGGAGAGAGATGGAGTGACGGGCTGGAAGCCCGTCCCACGAGGAGATGAAGGGGATGGAGTGACGGGCTGGAAGCCTGTCCCACGAGGTGGAGAAGGGAACGGAGAATCAGGAGCCCCTCACCCCGGCCCTCTCCCCGCAAGGCGGGGAGAGGGGGGAGTTCGGCTCGGAGAGCCGAGGTACCCGCTTCGGGAAGCACGCGAAATCGTTGGACAACTCGACTGTGTAAGTTTCTGGATTGTTCGGTCGATGCGGACTGCTCGGCTGTTTTTTTGTGCTTTCTTGTGCGTGGGGGGAACGATTCGGGCGGTTCGGTTGTTTGATGATCCCGTCGTTGTCATTGTGGACAATTGGACTATGATGTAGCAAATAGACGGATGCTCGTGGGCTTGAACCGGGCGAAGAGCCGGGGGGCATGATGCGACGCATACGGGGCGGCAAGGGGTCCGGGGCGTTCCCTGTTTGGGTGGCGGTGTTGGTTTCTGTCGGTTCTGGTGTTGGGGCCGGGCCGACGGGGGTCGGTTCGTTGTCGGATCAGGGAGTGGCGTTGAAGCCGCGGCCCGTGTTGCACACGGTGGTGTTCGACCAGCCGACGAAGGACACTTCGACGTACTCGAACATCGGCGCGACGGGGAACACGAGGCCTTACGTCTGGATGAGCACGTTCCCCGGTGAGGGGCGGCAGAGCAATCTCGTGACGATGTTCGACACGGGTTCGATGGGGGTGCCGACCGGTGTTGCCGCGGGCCGGTTGCGGATCACGCGGATGGTGTTCACGGCGTGCACGTACCCGGCGGGTCCTCGTGCGAAGTACGACCCGACGCCTGACGCGTGGCAGAATTCGTTGTGGCCGGGTGGTGAGATTGTGGTGTACAACTCGTGGGGCGGGACGACGCCGGTGGGGAGCGAGTTTGTCCCTGCGGAGCCTCGTTATGTGAGCCTGGGGCCGGCGGAGGACGGGAACAAGCCGGTGGAGTTGTTCGGCGTGCGGTTCAACAACGGATGGACGGCGGCGACGTGGATCGAGAGCGGTGTGGGGACGCCGGCGGTGCAGAATGATCTGTACAACGCGGAGCCGATCGATTTCGATGACGCGGGCAACGAGCGGAGTGTGCTGTTTTCGATGGGCGAGTCCGCGGTTGAGTTTGTCTTCGGGTTGTATGTTGGCGACGACGGGCAGACGTATGACACGTATTACCCGACGGGCAATTTTTTGACGGACGTGGCCGACGGTTTTGATGCGCACGCGTTCGGGTATGGTCGTTCGTATGTGATCCCGGACGGCACGCCGGGGCACAGCGTCGGTGGTGTCGGGCAGGGTTTGATCGGGCTTGGGGATGAGTTGCCGCCGGCGTATCGGCTGCGTGTGGATGTGCGTGTTGATGATCCGTGGGTCCAGCGGTATCTGCGTTCGGGACTTGAGGCGGGTTGGATTTCGCTGATCGCTTCGCAGCTGGCGATCGCGGACATCGGGCTGAACGGGTCGTACTCGTACTGGCTGACGAAGGAGGGGTCGGCGACGCTTCCGCCGTTGTTCGACCTGAACCCGAGCACGCTGGAGTTTGATTACATCGAGATGCCGCCGGGCGATTTCAACGGCGACGGGCTGATCGGGCCGGAGGATCTGGGTCCGGCGCTTGAGGCGTTGACGGACCCTGCGGGGTTCGAGGCGAGGTATCCGCTTCTGGATGCTTCGGCTCTGACCGATATGGACGGTGACGGGGATACCGATCTGGTCGATGTCGAGCGGATCGTTCGGATGCTTTCGGCTCGGTAGAGCGAAGGGGGCGGCCATGCGAACACTTCGGGGCCGGGGAGAGCGGGCGTTTGTGGATGCGGGCGGCTTCGGTTTCACGCTCATCGAGTTGCTTGTTGTGATCGCGATCATCGCGTTGCTGATCGGGATCCTGCTGCCGGCGCTCGGGAAGGCGCGGGAGGTGGCGCGGATGTCGCGTGAGCTCGCGGCGGCGAGGCAGCTGATGATGGGCTATTCGTCGTATGCGATGGACCACGACGGCGCGTTGTTGCCGGCGTATTCGGCGACGACGGCGTCGCAGGCGGCGTTGTTTCCGTATTGGTCGGAAGACATCTACAACGACCGGGGGACGAAAATCTGGGACGCTCGGACGCACAGCCACCCGGCGGGTTGGGGCAACTCGCCCGCGGCGTCGGGGTACCCCTGGCGTCTTGCGCCTTACTTTGATTATCAGGTCGAGGGGGCGTTGCTGGTCAATGAGCAGGCGCGGATCCTGCATGATTTCGACCGGCAGAGCATGGACGAGCTGGTCTATACGTACAACACGAATCTCGTGCCCAGCCTCGGGATGAACGCGTGCATCGGGGGTGTCCCCGGGTTCGATTTCGGTGTGCCGGGTGATCCGTACGGCGGGTTGATCCCCGCGGGTTTCGGGGTCGTCAAGATCGAGCGAGAGGACGACGTGGTGGGGGCGTCGGATTTCATGGTGTTCTGCTCGGCGCGCAACGGTTTGTTTGAAGCGGCCGATGCGGCGTCGTCGGCGTCGGGGTTCATCTACCCGGACGGGTACTACGCTGTGACGCCCAGCAATCTGCCGTATGACGCCGCGGACCCGAATTCGCTCGGCCGGATTCATCTGCGTTGGTCGGGCAAGGCGGTCGTGGCGACGCTGGACGGGGCGGCGGGGCTCAAGAGTGAGGACGCGCTCTCGCTGACGAGCGAGATGGACGAGCAGACACTCCGCCGGAACCGGCACCTTTGGGGCAACTGGGGTGGTGAGCTCGATTTCCATTTCCCGTAAACGCGGGTTGTCACGCGGGGCTGGATCGAGGAAGCCCTCGCTTCTGCTCGGGCCTTTCTGGGGAATGAGAGAAGGAGATGGGGAAGTGACGGGCTGGAAGCCCGTCCCACGAGGTGGAGGAGGGGGAGGAGAAAGGAGAAAGCCCCTCACCCCGGCCCTCTCCCCGCAGAGCGGGGAGAGGGGGGGAAGTGTCGGCGGGTTGTGTGGGCTGGGAATCCGACGCAAGCTCGGCGTCGGCGTCTGGTTGGTTGAGAAGCACGGTCCGGTGGAGCTGGAAGTTGGTCCCGCAAGGAGCTGTTTGAAACCCGTCCCGTCGCTGACGGGCCTTTTGCATCATGCGGCGATTGGGAGCTTTCTTTTTCGTCGGTGTGCCGCGTCGATGAGGAGTTTTCCGATCACCCAGCGTTCGA
>JALWOY010000136.1 GCA_027083355.1 Phycisphaerales bacterium
GTGCACGAACTCGGCCGTGTCCGGTGCCGCGTACCCGTATGCCAGGGTCGTCGGGATCAGCCGGATGATGTTCACCAGCAACGCCACCAGCGGGCTGAGCGCGAGCAGCAGCAGGCGAACCCTCGGCCTCATCGGTACCGAGAACACGAACGCGAACGTGATCAGCCCCAGCGCGCTGACCATCCGCATCCCGTTGCACGCCTCGGCCACGGCGACCTGATGCCCGTTGATCTCGAGCAGGTTCCCTGATCGCTCGACGGCGACGCCGAACACGCTGAGCAGGTTCTCCGTCACCATCGCCGAGATCCGTTCAAGGGGGATCGCGATGTGCTGCCGCACCCGCCCGGGCACGGGGAACAGGAACAGCAACGCGATCAGGCTCGGCTTGAACAGCAGCAGCAAACGGTGCCCGAGGACCGACGCGACCGCGCCCAGTACGATCAGCAGCACCCCGAGATGCTGCGCCACATCAATCGCAGCCCGGTACCCCACCCAGACAAGCACCCACCCGATGCCGACAAGCACAGGGCCGGCCATCGAGGGCGTCGGCTTCCACTTGCGGAACCGGCTCCGCCGGAGCCACGCCAGCCAGAACGCCACGGGCAACGCCAGGAGGATGTGTGAATCCTCAGGATTGTGCAGCGCACGAGACGCGATCTCGGACCAGATCGTCCAACTGCTGGCGATCGCCAAGGCCACCAGAAGTGGGGTGGCAACCGCGGCTAAAAACCATCTGGAGTTCGTCGTCGTTCCCATAGATGCCGATCACGACTGATGCTTGGGGAGATCATCGGACGTCTGGACCACGGTATCGATAATCAGTTCGTTCTTCTTGATTCGCGCACGCGGTCCAACGATCGAACGGACCACAATCGCGCCGCTTTCAACCACCGCGCCATCCGCGACCGCCGAACACGACACCACGGCATCCGGCGCAATTTCTGCCGACTCTGCGATCAACGAGCCCCCGTAAGGCTCGCCGAAGATGGATTGGGGCCCGCGGCCGATGACGAGTGTGCCCGATGATTGATCGAACCAACCCAGCCGCCGCAACGCCTCGAGATAAGACTTGGAGGTCCGGATCGAGTAACTCGGCGCGTCGAGCGCGTGAGGCCGAACCTCGAATCCCTCCCGGCTCGCCGCGGGGAGCCATTGTTCCTTGATATCGATAAACCCTATTCCGGGGATCAAACGGATCGCCTCGGTGTCGGCCGCGATCATGCCCGAAAACGAGCCGTCCGGGTTCGTCGCCACGGTGATCACACCTTTTCGCTTCCGGCAGGCGTCGACGAAACCCGCGAGCGCCGTCGGTTCCGACAGCATCCGGCTGCTCTCGATAATCAGGCAGCACCCCTGTGCGCCGAGATGATCCACGGCATCCCGGACCACCCCGGCCGGGCCTCGGTAAGGCCCCGTATCACGGAGCGTCTCGATATCGGGACTGAGCATCGTGCCCGGGGAACCATCTGTATTCGTGAGAAGCCGGCACCGGCCGATGTCCAGGCCGGCGTGCGTGAACGCTTCGATCCAGCAGCCCAACACGTTGCGGTTCGGGGTCTGCGGTAGCGTGAGCAGCGGGGCGTTCAGTGCGGTTGCCAACGGTGGATGCGACAGCCCGCCGCAGAGGAGCAGCACCGCGGTGTCTTGCTTTGTTACGGACGCCGCCGGGGGGGCGTCCGTTGTCGTGGCGGTCATCGGCTTCTCTCTCGCTTTTCACAGGGTCGATGGCATCATGCTCGTCGGCGAGCAGTTCGTCAACGGAACCCGTCATTTCCAGTCACTCGCAGGCCGCACATCCCGCTCGATTCTCAGAATCACCCGGCTTTGACCCTCGCACGAGCGATCCGCAATAAATCAAGACTAGATCATCCGAATATCAGCCGGGAGCATCCGTGCCTTGTACGACACCCGGTCGCGGCGGGATCATCCGAAACCCGAGCGGTGGTTCCTTTTCTGTCCCCTTCTTGGGGTAAAGGGGGATCTCGCCGGTGGGGCTGCCCTGTGCTCGTGTCAGTCGTTCGGCTCCTCCGAGCCTTGTTGATCGTGGGCGTCTGTCGCCGCGCGGAGTTGGGCTTCGAACATGCCGCGGACCATGTTCCGCACCGCCCTGATCTGCTGCGGCGAGAGGCCCGTGTCGATCGGGTCAACGGTGACGGCATCGAACCATGCCGTCGATTCGGGCCGGTACCCCATTTTTTCGAGGTTCGCTTCGAGGCCCGAGAGGTGGCCGGCCCCGTAGAACACCGCGACGGACCGGGGGCGGTTGGTTTGTTGTTCAAGCACGCCCCGGATGTCGTCGAGCACGACCCGGTTGCGTTGTTCGAGCAGCACGTCCATCATGTTGTCGAGGCCCTCGACATCCATGCCCATCAACTCGTCCGCGTGCGAGAGGGTTTCGATCAGCATCAGCCGGAGCATCGCGCGCGACCTCGGGTTCGAGCCGATGAGCTTGAGCATGCCCCCGGCGAATCGCCCGAGCAGCCCCTCCCCGCGCAACAGATCGAACAGGGGTTCGCCCGCGCCGCCGACCCGGGGCGAACCGCGCCCCGGGTGCGCATCGGCGGGGTTGTGCCCGGCCATGGCGTAGGCGAGCGCCTCGGCGGTGGTGTCGCTGTTCCGCCAGTCCGGCTTGTCGTAGTCGATCGCGTCGAGTTGGAAGACCAGCCCGGTCGCGTGGGCGAGCATGGACTGGATGCCTTTTTTCGTGTCGAGCTCCGCATCCTGCAGGGGGGGCAGGTCTTTAAGCGAGATATCCGCGTCGGCGCCGACACCACCCGGGGCGCCGTCGGCCCCCAGGCTTGTCAAGTCGAAGCCGTCCGGGGTCGGTGTGTATCGGATCGGGCGGCCCCACGCGTCGCGGGAGGCGGTGCGGAGCAGGCGGGCTTCGTATCCCTTGCCGGTGAACAGCGCGTCGAGTGTGTCGGGTGTTTCACCGCGACGCCGGCGGGATTCGACCGCGATGGCGAGCGTGCGGAGGCGTTCGCGGGTGGCGTTGATCCGATCTGTGGGGGTGGCGTCCTGCCCGAGCCGGGCCCAGATCGGCCCGACGCCCTCGAAGAGGACCAGATCGTGCGCATCGAGCAGCGCCTGCAGGGCGTTGTAATAAGCCGGCTCGCCGACGTGGGCGGCCCCGACGAGCGTGATGGATGGCTCGGAAGGACCCCGGCGGAACGTGCGGGCGGCGATCTGGAGCGACACCCGGCCCGAGTCGTCGTCGTCGAGCACACGCATGAACGGTTCGCCCGTGGTCTCGGCGGTGCGGGGTTCGGCGGTTGCCGCGGCGTGCGCCGGCATCGCCAGCAGCAGGCCCAGCACGCACAATGAACGTCGAAGCATGGATTTCGCTCCCGGTGTGGATCGCGGTTTGTGTGCGGGGCGGTGTCGTCCGGATCACACGCCGCGCTCGGCGGCCCAGCGTTGAAGGGTACGGGCCCGGGCCGATCCGGGTTCGGGATCGAGTTTCGAGGCGGCTTCACGGAAAGCCGTGTCGCTGAGGAGCACGGCTGCGGGTGTGGCGCGGCCGTGGGCGGCGGCGAGTTCGCGGGCGAGCACGCGGAAGCCCGTGTGGAGCCGCATCGCCGAGGCGAGCCGGCGGAAGGCCCGTTCCGAATCGGAGTATCGGCGCGAGCGCCACCACCGGATATGGGCGGTGATCAGGATGCCCAGCCCGATGACGACGAGCGGGGCGACGACGAGCCAGTTCGTCGTCGGCCACGGCGTCGGCGCGGGCGGCGGGGGTGTCGGCGAGCGGACGAGCTGCACGGGGGTCATCGGGTCGCCTCCGAATACGCGGCGGCGTAGTGCGCGAGCCGATCACGGGTACGCTCGGCGGCGGTGTCGCGGATCGGCTGGTCGGGCGTCGAGATTCTCGCGAGCAGACGACGCGAGCAGCGCACGGCTCGGGCTTTCGTGTGGGCGTCCTTCTCCTCACGCGCCAGCGAGGCGACGCGGCGGGCGAGGGTCTGCCAGCGTTCGTGCCGGGTGGGCGCAACGCACAGCAACCGCTCGGCCAGCCAGACCCCCGAGAGGCGGTGCGGCGGGCGGTCGTCGCCCAGCATCGACGCGACGTCATCACCGGCGGTGTCGAGGTCTGTCCGGCCGCTCTCATCCCGCGCGAGCGCACGCAGCGCATTGGCCCGCGTGCGGTGTTCCGGCGAGGTCTTGATCTCGATGAAACGGGCTTTGTTCTTGCTCCGGGCGAGCCGGCCGAGCGATTCGACTGCGTTGGCCCGCACGCGCGGATCCGGGTGGTCGAGGGCCGGTTCGAGTGCGGCCTGGGCGCCCGGCTCCTTGTGCATGCCGCCGAGCGCGGCGGCCGCGGTGGCGGCGACCCGCGGATCGATCCCGGGTGTCGCGGGGTCGACAAGCGCCCGCAGCGAGTCGAGCCACCCGTCCAGCACGCCGAGTCGGCGGGCGGTGCGGATCGCGAGTACGCGGCGTTCGGCTTCGCCCGATTCGGCGTGTTCTCTGAGCCTCGCCGACAGCGCGGCCCGGTCGTTCGACAGCATCGAGATCAGCCGGACCCGGCCCGCGGGGCTCGCGTCGAGCAGGTCGCCGGTGGGCTCGCCGCGTGCCAGCGTGCGCACGGCTGCGTGCGGATGCCGGGCGAGGTTGCGGGCGATGCGGGCGCGGTGATCGGAGACCGACGCGGCGCGCGCCGGGGCTGTGCCGACGGACGACCAGCGGATCGTCGCGTGGGCCGAGACCGCGGGCGAGAGGTCGAAACAGAAGTCGGCGAGTTCCGGGCCGGGCGTGAAAGTCGCGTGCATGAGCCGGGCGTGGTCGTCGGGGTCGGTGAGTGTTTCGAAGTGGACGGCGGCGGTCAGTGCGGGGTGGGCCGGGAATGTGCGCATGAGGCGGGGTAGCCCGCGGCGGGCGCGCTCGCTCAGGCCACGGGT
>JALWOY010000137.1 GCA_027083355.1 Phycisphaerales bacterium
CGAGCGCTCCACGCGGCGTATCGTCGGCAGCGGCAGATGGGGAGAAGAACGCACGCATACTCGCCGCCGCGGCCGGCCGCGGCGGCGAGTATGCGTGCGTTCATCGTTGAATTCCTTCCATGAGCTCGGCGTAGACCGCCGAGGCGTGCGCGGTGCGGTCGGCGAGCCCGGCCCCGACGGCCAGGCGGCCGGTGAAGACCCTGGCCTGATCGTCGGCGATCCGCCGCGCCGGCAGGCGTCGCCGCGCGGCGACGTCGGCGGCGAAGCGGGCGAACAGCTCGTCGACCTGCTCCATCTGGTGTTCGACGAGCTCGTCGCCGATCGGCTCGCCGGGGAACCCGTGCTTGAGCGTGCCGCTGGTCACGGCGATGACCCGCAGTCCCATCTGGCGGTACCACTCCGACTCGTCGAACATCACGTTGGCCACGCCGATCGAGCCGACGCAGCCCGCGGGCGTAATGACGACCTCGCCTGCGGCGCAGGCGAGCCAGTACGCCGCGCTGCACGCCATGTCGGCGGCGAGCGCGGTGACGGGCTTGGTCTCGTGGAGTTCGGCGACGGCCCGGACGGCCTCCTCACACCCCCAGACCTCCCCGCCCGGCGAGTGCAGGTGCAGCAGCACCGCATCGACGCGGTCATCGTCGGCCGCGGCTGCGAGGCTTTCGATGATCTCGGCGTAGCCGATCGTGCCGGGGTGCGGCTCGCGTGTCAGCACGCCCTCGACGGCGACGACGCCCAGACGCGACCCGGGCGCGACGAAGCCGAGCGGCCCGAGCCGGTCCGCCGCATCGGCGGACTCGGCCGGGCCCGCCGGGGGATGCACGGCGGCGAGAAAATCGGGCTGGATGGCGAGCGGGATCACGGGTGTTCACCACGGAGGGCCGCGGAGGGCCGCGGAGAGAAATGGCCAGTGGGCCAGATCAGCAAATCAACAAATCAGCAGAGCAACAGAGCGGGTTCTCGGATGTGAGGCCCGGACGGCACCTTCGCCGCTCCGATGCTTTCGCAACTGGACAGGCCAAAACCGGGCATCCTGCGATCTATATACAAGACCCGGTCATTTTTTTCACTTTTTCACCATATATTGTGTGTTTTGCCGTTTGACAGGGTTTTTCGGGCGCCGTATAGTTCCCGAACGCCCGCCCACTGGTTTTTTGGCACAAACGGCCGGGCACGGCGGCATCGCGGGCGGGCATGCCGACCGGGCCCGGCGGAGGTTTCAACGATGACGTTCGAGATTTACAAGGATTCCGATGGTCTCTGGCGATGGCGGCTCAGAGCAGCCAACTACCAGATTATCGCCTCGGGCGAGTCGTACTACAACAAGTCCGACTGCCTGCACGCGATCAATCTGGTCAAGAAGACGACCGCCTACACGCCGGTTGACGACCTGACTCAGTGATCCGCCCGGATCGTCTCGACATGGGTGGGTGGGCCGTAGTCCCACCGCACCTTTGACATGATGGCCTGCACCCGGCGCAGCTGGGTGCGGGTCTGATTGTCCATCCTGCCGTACAGCTTCTCGGCGAGCTTCGGGAGCGTCCGCTCCAGGGTTTCGAGGTCCTCTTCGTGGATCTGAAAAACTTTGGGCATGGTGTTCCTACCGCAATCGCCGTGCCACTTCAGCCCGGACGTGCCTTTGCCCGGTGCCACGATCCAGCTCCGCTGGGTCGTGCGGTGGCGACGCCAGATCGGCAAAGCAGCAGAGCAACAAATCGGAGGCCCAGTGTCTCTCTGCCACTTCGCCACTTTGCCACTTCTGGCCCTCTGGCCATTTGCTCATCCGGCCATCTGCCCGGTCGCCCGCAGGTACTCGCCGTAGATGTTGCGGAATTTTTCCGCCCACCGTCTGACGGTGTTTTCGGGGATGCGGTGCTCGCGCCCGGCGTCCCGTGGGGACCGGCCGTCGAGGACCACGGCCCGCACGGCGGCGGCCAGGGGGCGGCGGCCCCTGGTGAGGCCGAAGAGCACGGCGTCGATCCGGATCTGTTCGTCGGCGGGGTGCCCGTCCATGATCCCCCTCTATCCAGAGACCCGCTTTGCGCCGGATTCCGGCGCACTTTTCGGCCGCCTGGGCCTTGATTTCGGCCGACCCGGGCCGAAAATCGCCGTTTCCGGCCAGTGAACGCGTTCAAAATTTTTTTCGGCGAGTCTGATTTTTTGACCGGCGTCTATGGGCGGCGAACTCGGGCGATTGCTTTTTCGACCGCGGCGTGTATCACTTCGTCGGTTTTCCTGACCTCTTCGAGGGTGTCTTCACTCATCTCGTCGTCGAGGCCGAGATGGACCGCGTAGTCCTGCGGCGGGATGATCATGCTCCCGCGTTCCGGGAGCTCGTTGGCCGGCCACACGAACGTCGCCGTAACGCAAGTGGAACAGAGGGCCAGAGGGCCAGAGGGCCAAATCAACAGAGCACCAGAGTGGCAGAGAGGCACTGGGCACTGGGCACAAGGCCTATTGCCTCTCTTCTGCCTCGCGCCCGATTTGCTGATCCGACCCTCTGGACCTTTGGCCATCTGGACCTTTGGATCTTTGGCCCTCTGCTCATCTGGCCATTTCCACCAGCTCCACCTGCTCGAAGCGCCGCAGTTCGGACGGCCACTCGCTCGGGTCGCCCCCCTTTCCGTCCGCCGGCTTGTACCACCGCTCGTACACCCCGTTGTTTTTCTCCACGGCCATCCGCATCGACGGCTGCTCCGGGCCGACCGCCCGCGGCTTCGATCCGAGTTGTTTGACAAACACCCGCACGCCCGCGGCGTCGGCGTGTCCGATCACGTCGCGGATGTTTTCGAGGTAGCACGGCCGCGAGCCCGGACCGGACTCGCCGCCGATGATGACCTGGACTCGGTCGGGCGATCCGGCGGCCCTGGCGAGCCTTCCGAGCCGACTATGCAGATCGGCCTCGGGCGGCCACAGCAGCGGTTCGTAGCTGACGAAGTAACCGGCGGCGGGGCACCGCGCGAGCGCGTCGATGCGGTGCTCGCAATCGCCAGATTCCACGCTCACGCCGAGGATGACGTTGCCGGGCATCACCCATTTGTCCGACAACTCGCAGGCATAAAAATAACGTACCATTTCCTCAGGCCTCTTCGTCAGCAGCATGAATGTGTGCTGCGGGCAGGCCCGCATCGTCTCAAATACGCGATCGATGAACGCGAGCGGCACAGGCATGAACGGGATGCCCGCCTTCCTGGCCGCGGCTTTGTCGTCCTCACCACCATAGAACAAATCGCCCATCGAGCACAGGAACACCCGTCTCGGCTTGCGCCAGTGCCGGGGTTTGTCGAGTTCATCCTCCACGCACCGCACCGAGCCCGTGAACCGAGCCGGGCCCCCTTCAATCGCGACCGCGATCCGCACGCCGTCGAGGGGCATGTAGCCGCGCGTGCCCATGCCTTCGAGCCGCAGCGCCATCCGCGCCGCGTAGCAGTTCGCGCAGCCCGGCGACACCGGGCGGCAGCCGACGACGGGGTTCCAGACCTCATCGCACCATTGAATCTTGGTGCTCATCACTTACCCCCGCTCTTCTTCGTTTACAAGTTCGGCCAGTACGTCCGCGTGACACGGCTCGTCGAGATTGCAATAGCACGCCAGTTTTTTTCCTCGCAGCTCGGCGCGGGCAAAGTCAAGCACAGCCCGTCCATGCTTTGTTGTCGTCAACCATTCGCGGTACAACTCGACGCACAGCCGTTTGCACTCATCTCGATCGAGCCCGGATACAGCGCAAGTCGGACCGCCGATCGCCGCGCATGACACGCGGTACCCTTTCTTTTCGGGGATAATCGAGATTGGGTTTCCGTATCTGCTCGGTCGCGCGACGAGCACAGCCCCCTCCGGCAGGCGGCTGAAATATGATTTTCTTTTGATGCGCAGTGGATGACTCATCTGTCGCCCCGCTCCCACCTGAGATCGTCGATCTGTTTGGCGAGTTCGTCGAGTTCCTCCTCGATCATGCTGAGAGCGATCTGCTGTGTCTCGCAGCCCGTGCTCGTCAGTCGCAGCCATTCGACGGCATCCCGCACGCTCGCCGTGCGGCGACGGATCGCTGAGTCCAGCACACTGATGCGCTCCGTTTGACGCACACCCTCGATCATCTGATCGCCCTCCCGCGGACCTCGACCGTCCTGCCGCACCCGACGAGCGCGACAGCGGCGATGGCGGCGGCGATGGTGTTCCGCTTCATGTTTCGCTCCCGTGGTTCCCCGACCACTTCCTCTCTGCCGCTTTGCTGCTCTCTTCTCTGGACCTCTGGCCATTTGCTCTTTGACCATTTGCTCCCTCTGCTCACCCCGCCCGCTGCAGCAGCGCGCTCGCCGCCCGTTCCAGCGCCAGCTCGCCCGGCGTCATCGCCTGGTGCGTCCGCGGCTCGAGCACCGCCCGGGCCTCGTCGCGGCCGGCGACACCCCGCAGCCCGAGCTCCGTCCGCAGGTCGTCGCCGGTCACACGCCGGTGCCACCCCAGCTCCACGCCCGCGTCGCGCAGCCGCTCGGCGATCGCGGCCGGAGCGTCGAACATCGAATCGATCGACACGCGCACGCGCGTCCCCACCATCTGGCTCGGCGGGTACCGACGCCGCCGCCCCCGCCCGCGGGGCAGCGCCCGCGCCGGCACGAGCATCTCGCGCCCGCTCGTCAGCACGCGCCCCGCCTCGTCGGCCTGCGGCTCGTGCACGGTGTGGGCCGTGTCGTCCGGGTCGTCCGTCTCCTCGAGCGTCTGCAGGTACGCCCGCCACGCCGGCGTGCCGCGGAGCGACCGGCCGCACAGCACCACCCACCCGTTGCGCTCCCACCCGCTCACCACGCGGGGCAGCGGGCCGCCGTCACCGCCGCGCACCGGACCGCTGTACGGCCCACGCCGCACACCCCCACGACCACCCCCACGACCACCCCCACGAC
>JALWOY010000138.1 GCA_027083355.1 Phycisphaerales bacterium
GCCCCGAAACGAGAAACTCGTCGGCCCCCGCCCCCGGCTCGACCCGCAACGCGACGTTGTGCTCCAGCTCTTTCTCCAGCCGGGCGCGGATCTGTCGGCTCGTGACGAACTCCCCCTCGACCCCCGCGAACGGCGAATCGTTGATCCGGAACGTCATCGAGATCGTCGGCTCGTCCACGCTCACCGCCGGCAGCGCATCCGGGTGGTCCGGGTCGCAGATCGTGTCGCCGATCTCGAACCCCTCGACCCCCGTCACCGCGCACAGGTCGCCCGCCTCGACACGGTCCACCTCTCGCCGGCCCAGCCCCTCGAAGCCGAGCAGCTGCCCGATCTTCCCACGCTTCGGCTTCGCGTCCGGCGTGTGCTCGTGCACCAGCACCACCTGCTGACCGGACCGGATCGTTCCGCTGAACACCCGCCCGATCGCGATCCGCCCCACATACTCGGAAAAATCCACGGATGTCACCAGCATCTGCAGCGGACGCTCCGGGTACGCCTCCGGGTGCGGCACGTGCTCCACGATCACCTCGAACACCGCCCGCATGTCGCCCGACTCGGGCGCGACGCCGCTGTCGGGCCACTGATCGATCGCCCACCCGCCCTTCGCGCTCGCGTACACCACCGGGAAATCCAGCACGTCGTCGTCCTCAACCCCCAGCGAGATCAGCAGATCGAGCACCTCGCTCACCACCCGGTCCGGCTCGGCGTCGGGCCGGTCGCACTTGTTCACCACCACCACCGGCCGCAACCCCGCTTCGAGCGCCTTGCCCAGCACGAACCGAGTCTGCGGCATCGGGCCTTCGAACGCGTCCACCACCAGCAGGCACCCGTCCGCCAGCCGCAGCACCCGCTCGACCTCGCCCCCGAAATCCGCGTGCCCCGGCGTGTCGACGATGTTGATGCGGTAGTCGTGCCCGTCCGCGGCGTGGTAGTTCACCGCGCAGTTCTTCGACAAAATCGTGATCCCCCGCTCGCGCTCGAGCGGGTTCGAGTCCATGATCAGATCGTGCTGGCCCCCCGCGAGTTTCTCGAGTTCCCCCTTGCGGAAGTTGCCGGACTGCTTGAGCAGCTGATCGACCAGGCTCGTCTTGCCGTGGTCCACGTGCGCGATGATCGCGACGTTTCGGAGATTGACGGTGCCCGGGGAAGCCATGCTCGCCTGCCTTTCGGGCCGATCGTAGGCCCCCGGGCTTTCCCGCCCGCGAACCCCGGCGAGCAGGCCGGCCCGCTCACGGATCTTCGGCGACCGCCCCGCGCATCCTGACCCGCACCTCCCCACGGGAAACGCCCGAAGCGCCCGGCCCGACCCACCAGCGGATTTCGTCGATCGACCGGAACGCCGAGAACGTATCACCACCGCCGGGCGCGTCGGCCTCGGCGAGCAGCCCCAGCAGGCGCGCCGGACGGATCAGCCCCATCATCGAAGCCCGGCCCGCGCCGTCGCCCCCGATCGGCGTGCGGAGCCGCAGCAACGCCGCCGTCGCGTCCGGCACGTCGTCGCTCAACACACGAAGCGACCACCACACCCCGCCGCCCGCGTGCGGCCTGATCCCCCACACGAACGAGAGCCGGGAGCCGTAGAGCGAACGCCTCGGGTTCCCCTCGGCGAGTTCGACCGACTGGAGCCTCGCCGCGACGGGGTACGACCCGCTGCACAACGGCGTGCTGTCGCGATACCCCTTCGTCCCGGTGAACGATTCGAGAAGCCCGCACGCGTAGGCATCCCCCTCGCGCAACGCCGCCTCGCGGTCGGACGCGAGAAAGCCCACCGTGCAGTCCAGCCGCCCGCCGCCCAACGCGTTGATCGAAACTGAGCCCGTCTCCACCCGGGCCGAGGCGAAGACTTCATCGCTCGGCGGGTCCAGCGGCACGAGACGCCAGACCATCCCGCCCGCGGCGCCGTGCACGGGCCCGATGAACGACAGCGCCGTGTCGTCCCCGACCGAATCGAACCAGCGCCGCGAGATCGTCGGCGAGGACCAGCCCGCCGTGCCGAGCAGCTCGGGCGTGGCGCTGAACGACATCGTCCAGCCACCCGCCCCGGGCCGGAGCGTACCGAACAACCACGAGCCCAGACCGGGCCGATACAACAGCACGGCGTCGCCCGCGCCCCGCTCCCGCGCCCGCCGGGTCCATGCCGAACCCAGCGAGGCCGCCGCCCCGAGCATGTCATCCGAACCCGCCGGCGCGATCGCGACCGACGCGACGGGCCGTTGCGTCACCACGACACGAAAACGCCCGTCCTCCACCGCGTAGACGGCGTGCCCGTCCAGCCCCCCGCGCGGCGCGGCCTTGAGCCGACGCGGGAGCAACGCCGCATCCGCCGGGCTTACCTCCATCACCCACGCCCACCGGCTCGCGGCATCCCCCAGACCGTCGGCGATCAGCACCGCCCGGCCACCCAGCAAACGACGCCGCGCTTCGTCCGGGCCGAGTTTCAACGCCGCGCTCAGATCATCCCACGCCCCGCGCGTATGACCGAACACCCCAAGACCCTCGGCGAGCCGAGCGAGCGAACGGCCCTGCGGCGTGTCCAGCAAGGACGCGAGATCGTCGAAACGGACCATCAACTCGGCGTCCACGCCGCCGAACCCGGCATCGGGCGCGACCCGCGGAGCCCCGACCGCGGGCACCACCAGCAGATTCAGCAACGCGACCGCCAACCGAAGCCAACCCGATCGGCTCGCCCCCCGGGCACTCGCGATCAGCCCGGACCTGCCCGAAGCCGAAGCCAACCCGGGCCGACAATCAGCCCGGCACATCCCGCGGCACGTCTCGCGGCAGAACTCGATGACAGCGCACTTCACAGTGAAAAGATACCCGGGATCAATGATCGGGCTGCGACGCCTTCAAATCGCCGTCGCGGAATGGATCTCGACGCCCCACATACGCGGACACCCCGTGCCGCGCCGAAAGCGGAACAACCCCCGGAACAACCCCCGGTACAGCACCCGGCTGCCCCGCCGAACCGTCAAACCCGACGGCCAGCAACGCCACGGAACCGAACGCACGCAACGAGGGGTTGTCCTGCAACATCTCCGGCGTGATCGCGTCGAACGCGAGCGAAGCCGTGGGCGCATCGGCGACATGCCACGAAACACCTTCCGTCATCAGGTCGGCGTCGGCGGTCGGCATCAGCACGATCCGCCGCGGTGCGGTGTCATCCGTGGGCTCGACATGAAACTCGGCAAGGCCGAGCGTGCCCGCCGGCGGTCCATCGCCCGCGACCAGACGCACCGGCTCGATCCGCTCGACAAACCCGTCGAGCACCCGGCGACCCTCCGCCGAATCCTCCATCACCGCCCGGCCGAGATCGGCAACCGGTGTCGGCTCAGGCACCAGCCTGAATGAATCGGGAGAGACACGCCGGGCGAACGCCAGCACCAGCAACGCCAGCAACGCCCCCACCACCACCGCCGTCCGCCCCTGACGGACCCGGCGGCGCAGACGCCGCGGCAGGAAGCCACGCCGACGCTCGACGCGATGCAGCACACGCGCCGTCAGATCAGGCGACGGGACCGGCTGCTTCAGCATCCGCACCATCCGGTCCGTCTCGATCACTTCCTTCATCGCCGCGGGATCACGACGAAGCCGGCTCACGAGCGCACGCCGCTGCTCGGGCGTCAACGCGCGGTCGTACAGACGATCGATCTCATCGCGCGTCACACCGGCATGCGCATCGCTGGCCCCACGTGGTCGGGTCACGGCCTGCCCCCCCCACCCCGAGAAACGCGCTCATCGTCCACACCCAGCGAGACCAGGTCCAGCCGATCGGCGGCGCCCGGTTGCTCCATCAACAGCCGACGGAGCTTCCGCCGACCACGGTGCAGATGGCTCTTGACCGTCCCCTCCGGCATATCCAGATGTTGCGCGATCAACGCGATCGACCAGTCCAGCTGGTGGAACAGCACGATGATCTCGCGCTGAACCTCCGACAACCCCATCAACCCATCTTGAAGAACATCCCGACGCGCCCGGCGGGATTCCGCCTCGCAGCGTTCCCCGTCGTACCACGCCCCCGCCGATGCACTCGAAACAATCTCGCTGTCGTACACGGGCCGACACTTCTGCGCGGCGTTCAGATACAGCCGGCGGGCGATCGTAAAGAGCCAGGTGCTAAACCGGTACCGAAAATCGAACCGGTGCAGATTGCTCAAAACCCGGACAAAGGCTTCCTGAGCGAGATCCTCCGCGAGATAAGGCCTGCCGCTCATCCGCAGAAGATACGCATACACAGAAGCCTGATGACCACGGATCAGATCACCCGCAGCGGCACGATCCCCGGCCAGCGCTCGTTCGATAAGATCCCGTTCGGTCCCGCGGTCCATGATCTGCCCCTGACCTGCCTCTTCGTTCACTATACATAGAGACGATCACGCGGGTTGCTCCGATTATTCAGGATCGAAAAAACCGGGCCCCGGCGGATCAATCCCACCGAGGCCCGGGCCGGTTCACAACACGATCATAACCCATCAAGCAGCCGAACGATACCGCTTCGAACGCCCCACGGTCCGCTGATCGGCCGGAGCACGGTGGTCCGCGTCGTAGATCAACGTATCCGCCAGATCGAGGGGGTGGTCCGCCCAGAGGTCCGCGCCGATTTCCTCCGCCAACCCCTCGGCCCGCGCGAACACACCCCCGCCCACGGCGATCTGGAGATCCGGGCACGCCCCGATCTCGTGCAGACGGTCGATCATCTCGCGGATCGCCGGCAGGTCGCCCGGCACCGAACTGAACCAGAGCAGCACGTCGGGCTGCGTCTCGTGCACGCACCCCATGATCTCGTCGCCGGCGACGCCCCCGCCCGCGAAGCAAACCTCGAAATCGTGCGCTTCCAGCAGATCGACCGCCATCTGGGCGCCGAGCTCGCTTTCTTCGGTTGGTCCGCAGACCGCCAGAACACGGCGGCCCTTGCCGCGGGTTTCGTGCTCGATCTGGCCCGGCCCCTCTTCGAGAAGCCGCATCGAGGTCTGATCGACGAGCACGCGCAGCAGACGCGTCGCCATGTGATGGTTCAGCACCGACAGCTGATCGGACCGGTACAGCCGATCGATCATCTCGTAGGTGGGCCAGAGCAGATCGACAAAGACCGTCTCGGCGGAGACCCCGGCGTCTGCCTGGCTCTGGATGATCGAGCGGGCGGACCGGCGGTCGCCGTCGATGAGCGCCTCGAAGAGGCGGAGCGTGAGTGTTTCGGCGTTCATATGCCATCCCCGATCGCCACGGTCCCCGCGGACGATCTTTCCTTGGATCACACAGCCCGACCCTCCCCGGCCGAGCACGCCGGACCCGGGGACGCCGCCCTGTGCGACGCCGCCTCGTCCCGGCGTGTGTGCGGTATCGAGCCATTGAACACCCGACCGCCAAAGTTGCCGGCGCGTGCGCACAAACCGGGACCGATAGCGTCACAGTCTCCGATAAGATGTGATTCCCGCACCGTTCTCGGACGCGACGCGCATCATCAGCGCGGCGGCCTCACCCGCCACGCTCGGCCCGGTAACACGTGCAGATGCCCAGCGAGAGCGGACGCGCCGAGACTTCGGCGAATCCCGCGCCCCGCATCGCCGCGACCATCTCCTCCCGCGACATGAACGACTCGACCGACCTCGGCAGGTAGCGGTAGGCCCCTGATCGGTCGCCGCTGATGAGCGTCGCCGTGCGAGGCATCAGCCACCCGCTGTAAAAACGGTTGAACCACCGCACGGGTGCCAGCCGGGGTGTATCGAATTCGAGAATCACCAGCCGGCCGCCGGGGCGGAGCACGCGGAAGAACTCGCCGATCGCCCGACGGGGGTCGGCGACGTTACGGATGCCGAACGCGATCGAGACGACGTCCGCGCTCGCGTCGGGCAGGTGCAGGTCCATCGCGTCGCCCTGCCGATAGTCGATGCGCGAGGCGACTGCCTCGGGCAGGGCCGCCTGTTTCGTGCGCGCGACATCCAGCATCTCCGGCGTGAAATCGACACCGATCACCCGCCCCGCCGCGGAGCGCCCCGCGAACGCCTCGGTGAGATCTCCCGTGCCGCAGGCGACGTCGAGGACGGTGTCGTCCTCGCGGACACCGGCGGCGCGGACGGCGTAGCGGCGCCAGGCCTGATCGCGCCAGAGCGAGTGCAGGTGGTTGTTCAGGTCATAGGATCGTGCGATGGCGGCGAACATCGACCGCACCTTGCCGGCCTTGTGCGCGTCGGCGTGGGGGTTGACAAGCTCGTCGTCTTGCCACACGGTGTCGTGTGACCGGTTGTCTGTTGCCGCGTTCAAACCCTGTGTCTCCCGCCGGCCGATCGGCCCGAGAAAGGACGGTCCATGTCGAACATGCTCGCACAGCGTATGCGTCGATTCCTGCTCGCCCCGGTGATCCTGCTCTCGATCGGCTTGGCCGCCACGGGATGCACCACCAACGCCGCCACCGGTGAACAACGCTTCCTGCTCGGCTACATGAGCCCGCAGCAACAGATCGCGCTCGGCGAACAGGCGTTGCCCGAGCTCACGCAGGAGTACGGCGGCGAGGTGCCATCGTCGGACATCCAGGCGTACATCACGCAGATCGGGGAGAAACTCGCCGCGACGACCGAGGCGGACAACCCCTCGCTGCCGTGGAAGTTCACACTGCTCAACTCACCCGTGATCAACGCGTTCGCGCTGCCGGGGGGCAAGGTGTTCGTCAGCCGGGGTTTGGCCGAGAAACTGACCAACGAGGCCCAGCTGGCCGGCGTGCTGGGACACGAAATCGGGCACGTCACCGCCGAGCACATCGCCGAGCGGGTGCAGGCGCAAATGGGCACGCAACTGCTGGCGCAGGTGCTCAGCGCCGCGGCGGGGTCGAGCGATTCGGCCGCGCTCCAGCAGATGACCGACCTGATCGTGGGCTACGGCGGGCAGGGCTATCTGCTGAGCTTCAGCCGGGGGCAGGAACTCGAAGCGGACAAACTGGGGATGCGGTACATGAGCCGGGCGGGGTATGACCCGGTGGCGCAGCGGCAGGTGATGGTGATCCTCGAAAAAGAAACCGGCGGCGCCCGCCCGCCGGAGATCATGTCGACACACCCGTACCCCGAGAACCGGATCGCGCAGATCGACGAACTGCTGGCGACGAAATACGCGGATATCACGGGCAACCCGAAATACAAGCTGTACCCCGAGCGGTACCGGAAGCGGTTCCTGCTCCCGATCTCGAAGATCCCCGAGCCGAAGGCGAGCGGGGGACAGTAGAAAGATGAGACAGGCGGGACGCCTGCCCCACCGGGCAGGGAGCCCTCGCTTCCGCTCGGGCCTCCATGTGCAGGAGGGATTGCTTTTGTCGGATTTACCAAGAATCGCGTGTCATCGGTTGTTGCCGGTTGACCCGAGCATCGGGAAGATCCGCAACCAGTTCCCGTGCATGAAACCCGCCACGTCGTCGTCGTTCCAGCCCCGGTCGCGCAGCGCCTCGGCGATCCTGTCCAGATCGCGCGGGCGGTCGATCCCCTCGGGCAGCTGATCGACAGTAAACCCGCCGTCCATGTCGGACCCCAGCCCGACGTGCGCACGATCGCCCGCGATCTCGCAGACGTGCTCGACGTGCCGCACCGCGTCTTCGATCGTCGCCCGCCCCTGATCCCGGCAGGCCCGGTCGATAAATGCGCTGCACAGGTTCAGCCCGATCACGCCGTCGCGGCGGACGATCTCTCGGATCGCGTCGTCGGTCAGGTGCCGCTGGTTTTCGTCGTCCATGAGCGCCCGGCAGTTCGAGTGCGACGCGATCACCCGGTGGTCGGTCGCGTCGAACAGGTCCGCCAGCGAGCGGTCATTGAGGTGGCTCGCGTCGTGGACGACACCCAACTCGTCCATGCGCGCCACGAGCGCCCGCCCCGCATCGGTCAGGCCCGGATCCTTTTCATCCGAGGGCACGCCGTTGCCCGAGGCGTACCGCCCCCGCCTCGCCCACGTCAGCCCGATGGCGACGACACCGCCGGCGACCCATGTTTCGAGATCGTCCGGGTCGGTGATCGGGTCGGCGTTCTCGATGAGGATGCCGAAGGCGGGGGGAGGACAATCCGGACACTCGGCCCGTCGCGCACGCTCCGGGCTCATCCCGGCTCGGGCGCGCGTCGGCAGATCGATCACGCCCGCGTCGTGCCAGGCGTGATAAAGCTTCAGTTGACGCATCCCCGCGACATACGCCGCGTCGGCGTTGCCCGAGGGATACGCGAACGGCCCAGTCTCGGCGTCGGGGGCGGACGGGTCCGGCACCGCCTCCGTGAAGACCGTCGCCAGCACCCGCCGCACGCGACCCTCAGCGAGCGAGGGCAGCGTGACGGCCGCAGGCAGGTATCGGCCCCGGCATTCGGCGGGATCCACGTGCATGTCCCGGCCGGTCTCGGCGAGGAACGCGAGGTCGAGGTGGGCGTCGAACCAGTCTGTCATGGGGCATGGTATCGGCCCGTTGTGCGCACGCGCGTGGTTTTCTAATTCTGTGGTAGACTCACCGCCATGAGCGAATGGAGAACAAAGGTCAGGTTCATGAAGCCGACGGCGGACGATCCCGCGATCCGCAACCCGGTCAACAACATCGAGATGGAGAAGATCGAGATCGGGGGCGTGCGGATCGACCGATGCGCGTTCACCGGCGCGATCTGGCTCGACCGGGGCGAGCTGGGCCGGCTCCAGGCGCTGTCCAAAGAAGACAAGGCCCTGCTCAAGCAGATGGACACCCAGCCCGAGGAGGGCACGCGCACGGACAGGCCCGCAAGGGGGATGCTCTCCAGCCCGAAGAGCGACAAGCCCCTGATGGTCGTGCGCCACGATCAGCAGCCGCACATCGAGTTCGAGGTCTGCCCCGAGACGGGCGGGTACTATTTCGACGCGGGCGAGCTGAGCGACCTGCTCGAATACACGTTCGTCGAGAAGCTCAAGTCGATCTTCCGCTGAGCCGGTGCGATACACTGCGGCCATGCCCGGCGCGTGGGATCTCATCAAGGAAGTCGAGCCGACCGACGGCGACCCGGTCGTCGTCAACCCGCTCAACGGCGAGGCGATGCGCAAGCTCGACATCGGCGGCGTCAAGATCGACCGCTGCGAGACGACGGGCGCGATCTGGCTCGACCGGGGCGAGCTGGGCCAGCTGGCGCTGCTCGACGCGCGGTACAAGGGCGTCATCAAGGCGATCGACCGCCGCAGGCCGGACGACGTACCGCGGGAGACGCGCGGGCCGATCGCGTGCCCACGCGACGGGGCAACGATGCTGATCGTGCGCGACCCGGACGACGAAGCCGTCGAGTTCGACGTCTGCCCCGATTGCGGCGGGTGCTTCTTCGATTCGGGCGAACTGGGCGAGCTGACGGAGTATTCGTTCACCGACCGGATCCGGGTGATGCTGGGGCGGGGCTGATCGGCGTGAAAGAAGCCGGGGCGAATCCCGTACACTCATACGGGCACGGGGATATCGCTTGATCGAACAGAAGGGCAGAGCCATGACATCGAAGAAGATCGTCGAACGCGCGCGGACCAACCCCAAGGGCGGGGCGCTCAAGGGATGCCTGATCGCCCTCGTGATCGTGGGGCTGATCGTGGGTGTCTCGGCGTGGTTCGTCTCGACGCACTGGAAGGGCTGGACCGCCACGGGCATCAAGAAGGTCGCCGAGGAGGGGATCAATCAATCCGACCTGCCGGCGGCGGAGAAGCCCGAGATGATCGCGGAGGTCGAGGCGTTCGCCGCGGATTTCGAGTCGGGCAAAGTCTCGACCAAGCAGTTTTTCGCCGCGATCAAGGGGCTGAGCGAGGGCCCGCTGTTCCCCGTGGGGATGGTCTACGCGGTGGACGAGGGGTACGTCAAACCCAGCGGGCTGAGCGACGAAGACAAGGCGGCGGGGACGCGGGCACTGCAACGCTTCGCCCGCGGCTTGTACGAATCCACGCTGAACATGGACGACTACAAGGCGATGGCCAAGCCGATCGGCTACGAAGAACCGGACGGCTCGTTCCATCTGAACCCCAAGACGAGCGTCAACGACGACATGATCCGCCAGACGATCGCAAACGCGAAAGCGAAGGCCGACGAGATCGGCATCCCCGACGAGGCGTTCGTGATCGACCTGAGCGACGAACTGAAGAAGAAGCTCGACAAGGCCCGGACTTCGACCCCCTGAACACACGGGCAACCTCGCCGCGGGCGGCGTCATACGGATTCCAGCTGATTCTTGTGCTGTCTGGAACAAGAACCGGGTGTTCTTTCCTCCCTCTCCCCGCTGGCGGGGAGAGGGCCGGGGTGAGGGGCTTCATTCTCTCCTCTCTCTTTTGCACGCACAGATCGACGAGGCATGAAGAAGTTGAAGAAGTCGTAGCCCCTCACCCGCCGACGCTTGCGCGTCGTCGACCTCTCCCCGGCGACCGGGGAGAGGTGGGATAGGCCTCCCTCTGCCCCCACCACGAGCCCAAGAGGCGGGCGGGTGGCACTGTTCATGGGTCGTGTGTCACTGGCAACTTGTTTCCAGTGCTCATGTTTCAGCAAATGCACACTGGCTGACAGGCAGCCAGTAGCACCCAGAGGTTGACCGGTGACATCGGCCGCACGAGAAATTCGTGGGAACCGTTTCAGAACCCGTAGCGGAGCGAGGCGTAGACGTTCGTGTCGCGGGCGAACTGGCCGAAGAAGGTGCTCTCATTGGCACCAATGAAAATGTTGCCGCCGACGGACGCCGTCCAGTGATCGTCGATCTTGTACGTCACGCTCGGGCGCAGGTAGGCATCGCGGTCCGAAGGTGAGTAGTACGCGAACACGGACACGATCAGGTTCTGGTTCATCATCAGCCACGTCAGCCGGGCGGTGAGGACGTGGCGGAACACGTCGCGCGCGGGCACCCCCGCCGGCAGCGAGGCGAGGTACGCGTCGTGGTGGAGCATGTGCTCGACGTAGTACTGCCCCGCGAGCGTGACGTCCGGGGCGATCTCGTGCTCGTAGCCCGCAAGAAAACGCAGCTCGGAGTTGTTCACCAACGGGTCGGCCCCGCCGCGGTCGTCCGCCGAGTCGTAAAAGCCGAACTCGGCGTTGGCGATCCCCCCCGCCAGCGGGGCGCGGACGCTGGCGCCGTAGACATTGAGCGCGGGGAACGCCGCCCGGCCCGCGGGGGTCTGCCCGCCGGGGCTTTTCCAGAAGCCGTGGTAGCCGTATGCGGCGAGCTCGACGGCCCCGACCGTCTTGTGCAGCCGATAGTGGAACTCGTCGTCGCGGAACCAGCGGTTCGGGCGGTCGGCCTGCACCACCGCGTCGCGACCCGCCCGCCGCCCGAGCGTCGCGTTGTAGTACGAGACCCGCCGGCCGTCGATGAAACGGTCGGCGTCGAAGCCGGGCACATATGCCACGTCGAGGTTCACCAGATCGGTGTAGACATTCAGCCGGACGGCGTCGTTGGGGGCCTTGAGATAGTCCTCGTCGCGCCCGATGAAAAACGAGTTCCAGTCCTTCGGGAACAGGTCGTTGATGAAGATCAGATCGCCCGTGCCCCACGTCAGGATCTGCCGGCCCGCCTTGATGTCCGCGTTGTCCGAGATTGAGAACGTCACCCACGCCTCACGCAAATCGAGCGCCCCGGCCCCGGTCTCGAAGTCCGGCCGGTGGCGGTCCACGACAGGGTCGTAGAGCACGTCGGCGGCAACCCGGGCCGACCAGGCATCGGCGAGGATGTCCGTCCGCAGGTGCAGCCGTGCCTCGCCGATGGAGACGTCCTTCTCGTGGGTGTCTTGTTGTGTGCGCAGGCCGAACCGGCCCTCGACGAACCCGTCGAAATCAAAGGTCAATCCACTCTGCACATCGAGCGGCTCGCTGTCCGAAGCGCCGTCGGCTTCGTCACCCAGCCCCTCGGGCAGCGTGGGCTCATCGCCGCTGCCGGGCAGGCCCGCGGGCAGATCCGGCTCGTCCGACCCCGGCAACCCCGCGGGCAACGCCGGCTCGGATGGCTCGGACGGCTTCGCCTTCTTCAACCCCGGCGGCAGGGGCGGCTCGTCGACGGCGACCGAAGGCCGGGCCGAGGCGAGCAACCCCGCGACGATCGCCGCGCACGCCGTGCTGGTCCGTGTCGCGCCGTTCACCGCAGGAACTTCCTCGGGGGTTTGCGCAGGTACCGCTCCGTGAAGATGTCCCCGTTCAGCCCTACGTCGTAGCGGACCTCCGAGTACGACATCTCGGTCGACGAGCCCGTCTCCAGGTTCGACATCTTCGACTTGGTCACCGTCCAGTGGCCGTCGATCTGGTCGACCTTCTCGGCCGAATACTCGCGGTACTTCGTCCCGTCGGCCTTGTAATACTCGACCTTGATCGGCAGGAACGTGGTCTTGTGGATCCACACCTTGTACCACGCGAACTCGACGAGCGACTTGTCCACCGGCGTGTTCCGCACGACGTAGTAGTTGTCCGTCGTCTCGACCAGCTCGTGCTTGTCGTCGCTCAGACGCCGGCCCGAGACGTCCTCATAGAAGAAGTCCGACCCGACGAAGCTCGTCCGCTTGTCCGTCGCGGCGATCCGCTTGACGAGATCCAGCGAGGGCATGTACAGCCAGCGGTCGTCGTCGCGGTCGAGGTGCTTGTGCACCATGAACACCATCTTCGACACGTCCGCCGGGCGGTCGAAATAGACATAGAACCGCTGGTCGCCGTCGACCTGCTGCCCGTCCGGGCCCGGCTCGTCCCACCGCAGAATCGTGAACCGACGCGTCCGCGTCCGGCCCTGCGCATCCGTGATGACCATGTTCACGCGCGCCCGGCCGTCCTTGCCCTCGTAGTAGGAGACATGGTTCGCCCGTTGCACGATCTCGTCGATGGCCAAGTCGTCGGCGGACACGGCCCGCGTCGCGAGCGCGAACAGCGAGAGGGCCGCGAGCAAGATCCTGAACTTCACGACACACCTCCTTGGGCGTTGCCGGCGTCGGCGCACGACCGCCGCCGGGAGACAACATAACAGACCACCACCGCCACGGGCATCAGCCCGAGGCTGACCCACACGATCATCGGCTCGCCGAGGAACTGGTGCACGTTCACCGCGATCACCCCCAGCAGCACCACCGCGGCCGAGGCGCAAGTGGCCCACCGGCACGAGATCGCCCCCTCGATCTTCTGCGAGAACAGCCAGCGTTCGAGATACCGCATCAACGCCGGCAGCAGCACCAGCGTCGAGGCGCCCGCCGTCAGCAGGATCGCCGCGATCAGCACGCCCACCGTCTGGTACGGCACCAGTGGCGCCGCCAGCAGCGGCAGGAACCCCAGCCCGACCACGATCGCGTTGCGCGTGATCGCCCGCGCCGGCTCGCCGAACACCGGGCCCACCGTGTCACGCCACGACCCGAACCGAGTCCGCATCACCCGGCTCCGCGACAGGAAATGGATGGCGTAATCGACGCTCAGCCCCAGGCTCAACGAGCTGAGCACCGCCACCGGCATGTCGTAGTCCTTGCCGATGATCCCGATCAACCCATAGATCCACGCCACCGTCACCGTCAGCGGGATCATGCTCAGGATGCCCCACAGCACCGAGCGATACAGCACGATCATCATCAGCAGCACCACCAGGAAACTGCCGAGGAACGCCTGCAGCATCCCGCTGACCATCTTGTCCTGCCACACCACGTTGATGTACGTCAGACCGAACCAGCGGTATGTCAGCCCCCCGGGCGGCGGGTCCTCGGCGACATACCGATCCAGAGACCGCGTCACCGCCTCCATGTCGCGGTTGTCCCCGCTCGTCAGCTGCACCCACAGGCACGAACGCCGAAAGTGCACCTTCGGGTCCGACTGATCCCGCAGCACGAAGTGGTCCAGATCCGTGTACCGGTGCGAGGACTGGAACTGGATCAGGCACTGCGCCACCGCCGCGGGGGTGTCCGGGATGCGGTACTGGTCGTCGGTGCCGCCGAGCAGGTCGCGGTGAACGGTCATCACGATATCCGCCAGCGAGTTCGACTTGCCGACGATCTGCTCGCCCCGGTCACCACGGACCGTCTCCAGGTGGTCCTGCATCCGGCGCATCCACCGCAACACCTCGGGCTGCTTGAACACCTCGAAGCGGGAACGCGCCTCGCCCAGGGCGGTCGCGGCGGCGTCCCACGCGTCGTATTCTTCGTCCGGGCAGGTGTCGAGGCGATCGCCCACGAACGACTGCGCCGAGGCGAGCAGGTCCCAGGGCGAGCCCGCGGTCGACGCCAGCCGATCGATCTCGGCGTCCAGCCGATCGGCGACCCCCGCCGCGTCAACGTCGCCCATGCCGGACTTCAGATCCTGCTTGACCTTCTCGGCGAAGGCGTGGACATCCGTGTCGATCTCGGGCGCGTCGAGCTCGAGGTACGCCATGTACGTCCCGCCGAAATGCTTGTTGAGCACGCGGTCGGCGACACGGATCGGGTGGTTGGGCTCGAACCACTTCGTCGGGTTGTCGTTGATGCGGATCAGCCCGATCCCGTACGCCGACACCCCCATCGCGATCACCGTCAGCAGCAGGATGACCCCGGCCCGCGCGTAGGTCAGCCGACCCGCGAGCGTCAGGACCCGCGCCATGGGCGAGCCCGCCTCGGCCTCGACCTTGCCGTGCGCACCGGCGATGTCGGCCAGGCGCGATTCCGGGATGAACATGATCGCCGCGGGGATGAACGTGATCGTCAGCACCCAGGCGATCATCACCCCGATGGCGACGAAGATGCCGAACACCTGCACCGGCGGGATGGGTGTCAGCGCGAGCGAGGCGAACCCCGCCGTCGTCGTCAGCGAGGTGTAGAGCATCGGGCCGAACAGCTCGTGCATCACCGCGATGATGGTCGATCGCCGGTCGCGGGTCTCGCCGTAGCGGTCGAAGAAGTCGGAGATGATGTGGATCGCGTCGAGCACCGCGATGGGCATCAGGAAGATCGGGATCATGCTGCTCATGATGTGCACGGTCTGCCCCGAGATCACCAGCAGCGACATCGTGATCACCGCGGTCACGACCGCCACGATCATGGGTGGCAGGATCAGCGTGATCTTCTTGAAGAAATACCACATCAAAAGGAAGATCACCAGCATCGCCAGCGGCGCGCTGATCGCCATCTGCCGGAACATCTCCACGCCGAACGTGTCCTCGGCCACGGGCAGCCCGGTGATGTGATATTCCTCGCCCGAACCCGTCCGCTTGAGCTTGGCGATCTCCTCCTGAAGCCGGACCGCGACGCGGTGCGCCAGGTGCTTGTCCGTCAGCGGGATATACAGGCACAACGCCTCGTCCGTCTGGTCGGCGATCATCGTCCCGTTGAGGAACGGGATCCGTCTCGCCCGGTCGCGGACCGCCAGGGCCTCCTTGCGCGACTTGGGCGGCTCGGGCATCAGCCAGTCAAACCGGACCGTCCCCACCCCCGCGCTCTCGATGAAATCCACCGTCGAGGGCGAGATCACGTCCACACGCACCACGCCCGCCTCGGGGTCGTCCACGCCGATCGCCTTGTCCCTGAGCGTCTCGGCGTACTTGGTCAACTCGTAGACATCGCCGAGCGTGTCCACGTTGAACACCCCGTCGGGGTTCTTCTCGTTGACCACCCCGAGCACGATGATGTCGTGCAGCCCGAACCGTTTCTTGGCCTGCTCATGGAACACCCGCACCGGCTCGTCCTCGGCGAGCATGTTCTCCGGGTCGGTGTCCACCTTCAGCCCGTTGAGCATCGGGGCCGCGTCCGGGAAGAGCGTGGGAACCCCCGCCAGCACCGCCAGCACGACGGTCACGGCGATCATCACCCAGGTCACAAAGCGTGGATGGTTCGAGCAGGCCGAGACAACCCGGCCCGGCTTGTGCGCATGATGCATGAGCATCCTCCCCGCTCAGGCTGTCTTGGGCGTCATCCCACCGCACCGCGGCAGACCGAGCTTCTGGAACGCCCACATCGCCGGGCACCAGTTCGTGAACGCCGACTGTACCAGATTCAGCCCGACAAACCCCGTCAGCACCAGCCACCACGACGAAACGAACACCGCCAGCAGCACGCTGACCAGGACGACAACGCCGGCCATCAGACGCAAGGCTCGTTCAATCGTCATCTTCTGTCCCCCTTTCTTGTGTCATCACCCGGCGCGGCACAGCCGAACCGGCTCTCGATGCACGCGAAAATCGAACGGATCTGGGGCTCGACGATGCGGTAATACACCGTCCGCCCCTCCTTCTCCAGATCCAGAAACCCCCGGTCCTTCATCAGCCGGAGGTGCCCGCTCGCCGCCGCGCTGGAGATTCCGCACGCCTCGGCGAGCTCGCCGACGGTGTAGCGATCGGAGAGCATCATCTGGATCATCCGCAATCGGCAGGGGTGCGCGATGGTCCGCAGACACTCCGACGCGTCGGCGAGTGCCTCCAACTCCACAAGCACAAGCGGTGTATGCGGGCGTCGCATGCCCCAATTATATCGAACTATCCAGATGTTTCAATGTTCAGATATCAAAATATTTCGACATTTACACAAAAAGAGAACCAGTCCGGCATATTTCCTGCAAACATATTCCTTATCTTGTTGCAGGGTATCGTGGAGCGGGTTCGACCCGGCGAACGCGGGATCTGGAGGGAGACCATGAACCCTTGTGCAGTGCGCAAAGAGGCCCGAGCGGAAGCGAGGGCTCACTTTTCTCTCCCCCTCCTCCCTCTCGGTGGGACGGGCTTCCAGCCCGTCTCTCCCTCTTCTCTCCATCATGCTTCCAAACAGAGGTCCGAGCGGGAGCGAGGGCACCGGGCTCACCCGGATCGGGCGATCATGGAACCCGACCCCCGAACCAACCGGTTCCGACCCGAGACGGGATCACACAATCTTCGTCAACCCGTCGCCGAAGCAGGTGTAGACGCTCCGGGCCGCCTCCACGAGCGGGTCGGTGTCCGGCTTCACGAGCCGCTGCCTGTCCGCCGCTTCCGTGATCTCGATATGACCGAGGTGCCCTTCCTTCATCACCACCAGCCGGTTTTTCACGCCCATCCGCAGCAGCTCCATCGCCGCGTGGCCGAACCGGGTCGCCAGCACGCGGTCGGCCGCGACGGGGACACCCCCGCGCTGGACGTGGCCCAGCACGACGCTCCGCGATTCGATGCCGGTGCGGTCCTCGATCTCGTTGGCGACCCACTTGCCGACACCCCCGAGGCGGACCGGGTCGGGGCTGGTCTCGATCACGCGGTCGACGATCTGCTTGCCCCCCTGCGCCCGGGCCCCCTCCGAGCAGCAGACGATGGTGAACCCGAACTTGCGCTGCGACCGCGTCTCGACGGTGTGGCACACGTCGTCGAGGTCGAACGGGATCTCGGGCAGCAGGATCACGTCCGCCCCCGAGGCCACGCCCGCGTGCAGCGCCAGCCAGCCCGCGTTGCGGCCCATCACCTCGACGACGATCGTCCGGTGGTGGCTCGCCGCGGTGGTGTGCACCTTGTCCAGCGCGTCGGTCGCGTTGGCCACCGCGGTCATGAACCCGAACGTGATATCTGTGCCCCACAGATCGTTGTCGATCGTCTTGGGCACGCCGATGCAGTTGATGCCCCGGTCGGCGAAGGGTTTGGCGGCGGACATCGTGCCGTCGCCCCCGATCACGACCAACGCCTCGATTCGGTGAAGCTCCATCGTGGTCATGCACACGTCGGTCATGTCGCGGTAGATCGGCTTGCCGTCGTCACCGATCCCGACGGCGTACTTCTGCGGGTTCGCCTTGTTCGACGAACCCAGGATCGTCCCGCCCCGCGTCAAAATGTTGCCCACCGACTTGCGCGTCAGCGGGTTGACCCGGTCCTCGATCAGACCCGCGAAACCGTCCTCGATCCCCATCACCTCGATGCCGTGGCTCAGGGCGTCCTTCGTGACGGCCCGGATGACGGCGTTGAGCCCCGGGCAGTCGCCCCCCCCGGTCAGGACACCGATCCGGCGGACTCCCGATGTGGGCACACGATCACTCATGCTGGTCATACCCAATGGATCGGGCGGCGGGCATGATCCACTGAAATCCGATTCCC
>JALWOY010000139.1 GCA_027083355.1 Phycisphaerales bacterium
ATGTGTATAAGTGACGGGGTCGGGGCCGGGGCGGGCGGCCCGGCGGCGATGGTGGCGGGGGGCGGCGCGGTGCAGCCGGCGGGGATGAACAGCAGGAGCGCCAGGGTTCTACACTTGACGCGTCGTGTGTTCCGGGCTGTGTAAGCGGAGACTTTGGGTTTGCTCATCGCTGTTCGAGTTCCTGCGGGTGTTGATCAGATTGCCGTGTTCGGCCCGGCGGAGCGTAACCTGAAATTGCTGCGGGAGGCGCTGGGGATCCGCATCTCGGCGCGGGACGGGGTCGTTCGCGTGGGCGGGGACCGCGAGCAGATCGGTGTGGCGCGTGCGGTGCTGGACCGTCTCGTGCGAGAAGCGGGAACACCGCGGTCTCGGCGGGCGGTGCTGGGGCTCATCGCCGAGGAGACGAGCCGATTCGGTCGAGGGAGAGGCGATTCGGTGGAGGGGGAGGGATTGGGACCCAGTTTGGGGGATAACAAAGAGCCTCTGGTTGAGGCGAGCGTCTGGGATGGGCGGCTGGATCTCAGTTCGGGCGGTCGTCCGATCCGTCCGATGACGGCGGGCCAGAGGCGGTATATCGAGGCGATCCGGGATCACGATCTGGTGTTCGGGATCGGCCCCGCGGGGACGGGCAAGACGTATCTGGCTGTTGCGGCGGCCGTGCAGTTGCTGAAGATGCACGCGGTCCAGCGTGTGGTGCTGGCCCGTCCGGCGGTGGAGGCGGGGGAGAGATTAGGGTTTCTGCCGGGTGATCTTCAGGAGAAAGTGAATCCGTATTTGCGTCCACTGCTGGACGCGTTGCACGATATGCTCGACTACCGGTCGATCCGGCGGTTCATGGAGAGCGACATTCTCGAGATCTGCCCGTTGGCGTTCATGCGGGGCAGAACGCTCAACAACGCGGTGATCCTGCTCGATGAAGCACAGAATACGACGCGGGGGCAGATGAAGATGTTCCTGACGAGGATGGGGCACGGGAGCCGGATGATTGTGACGGGGGACACGACGCAGATCGATCTGCCCGATCCGGGTCGGAGCGGATTGATCGACGCGGTCCGCCGTCTTCGCCGTGTCCGGGGCGTTGGGTTTGCGCAGTTGAGCGGCGCGGACGTTGTCCGTCATCGTCTCGTGCAGCGGGTGATCGAGGCGTACGGAGATGATGAGACGGGCGGCGCGCACGGGGATGTGTTGCGCGATGCCCTCGGGGGCACCGGCGGTTGACGATGGGTTCTCTCCCTTCCCAGAGCGGCAAGGCGGCGCGGCCCGGGAAGGGCCGGGTGCGTCGTGGCGTGCGTCGATCGCAGGAGCCATTTTTGAAGCGGCTCTCCCGGCTTGCGGAGCATCCGTCCGCGGGTTGGGGGCTGGTGATCTCGTTGTTGTTGATCGTCTTTGTTGGTTCTCTCGTGGCGTGGGCGCGGGAGCAGCCGCAGCTCGTGAGCGGTCGGACGGCGCGGAGCACGCGGACGGTGCGGGTCGAGTTCGACGCGTTCAACGCGCAGCAGACGGCGCAGATGAAGGAGAACGCGCGGCAGACGACGCCCCGGGTGTACCGGGCGATCGATTCGACGGTCGATTCGATCGTCGGGGAGATCGGTCGTTTGCCGAGCACGGCCGGTCTCGCCGCGGATTCTTCCGGTGATTCAGATGCTCGGGCTCACTTCCGATCTTTGAACCTGAGCGATGAGATCGTCGAGGCGTTGAAGTCGATCGCCGCGGACGCCGCGAAGCAGGCGGACTGGACGAGCAAGACGGCCGCGTTGCGGGTGATCCTGCTCCGGAACCCGCTGCTCGGTCGTTCGGATTGGGAGCGTGCGAGGACGGAGGGGCTGAGCCGTCGGCTCGAGTTGATCACGGACGACGGGAGCGAGTTCGTCCCGCGTGAGCAGGCGATCAACATCGAGGACCCCTCGTCGTACACGGAGCAGGTTTCGCTGCTGATCCGCAGCGCGGGGTTCGAGCCCCCGCTGGCGGACGCGGTTCTCGCGGTGATGCGTTCGCGTCCCGAGCCGACGTTCGCGTATGACCCGGCGACGACGGCGGAGAGGCAGCGTGCCCGTGCGGAGGAGGTGCAGCCGGTTGTCGACAAGCGCGCGGTGGGCCAGACGATCTTCACGGCCGGGGATGTGATCACACCATCGCAGCTGATGATGTACGAGCAGGAGCTGTCGGAGTATCGCCGGCAGGCGAGCCGGGCGGTGTTGTGGGGGCATCGGCTCGGTGTGGTGGGGATCGTCGCCCTGTGCGTCGCGGCTCTCGGGATCGGCCTTGTGACGCTGTGCCCCCGGCATATCTCTCGTCCGGGGCGCGTGGCGTGGACGGCGGGGTTGATCGCGCTGGCGGTGACGGCGGCGGTGGTCGGGACGATCTTCGACCCGGCGTTCATCGCGATGACCTCGACGGCGCCCGTCGCGTTGATCGCCGTACTGATGGTGACGGTGTTCGATCGGCTCGCGTCGGCGGTGGTCGGGATGGTGACGGCGGTGCTGGTCTCGCTCGCGCTCACGCCCGCGTATCACTACGTGGTGATCAACATGCTCGGGATCGCGGCGGTTCTGTGGAGCCTGCCCGAGATCCGCGACCGTGGGAGCATCGTGGGGATGTCGATCTGGGCGATGGTGTCGCTCGGCGTGGCGACGTGGATCGACGGCGTGGCGATGCTCCCCCTGGACCGGGCGAGGCTCATCGAGATTCTCACCGACGCGGCGGCGGCGGGGTTCGGCGGGCTCCTGATCGGCGGGATCACGATGTTCATCCTGCCGTGGGTCGAGCGGGCGTTCAACATCACGACGGGGATGACGCTCGTCGAGCTGCGCGACCCGAAACAGGCGCTGCTTCGCGAACTCCAGCAGCGGGCGCCGGGGACGTACAACCACTCGCTCAACGTGGCGACGATCGCGGAATCAGCGGCGTCCGCCATCGACGCGGACGCGCTGCTGACGTACGCGGGGGCGCTGTATCACGACATCGGGAAGATGACCAAGCCCGAGTATTTCGTCGAGAACCAGTCCGCCGGGACGAACAAGCACGATCGGCTCAGCCCGGCGATGAGCGTGCTGGTGATCATCGGGCACGTCAAGGACGGGCTGGAGCTGGCACGCGAATACGGCTTGCCGCGCCCGCTGCACCACTTCATCGAGGCGCACCACGGGACGACACTGGTCGAGTATTTCTATCACCGGGCGAAACAACAGGCCGAGGACGACGAGCAGGACCACCCGCCGACGGAGTTCGACTATCGGTATCCGGGCCCGAAGCCGCGGACGAAGGAGGCGGCGATCCTGATGCTGGCCGACGCGGTGGAGAGCGCGACGCGGACGCTGCGTGAGCCGACGCCGAGCCGGATCGAGTCGCTCGTCGAGCAGCTGGCGAACAAGCGCCTGATGGACGGGCAGTTCGACGAGTGCGACCTGACGTTGAAGGAGCTGCACAAGGTCTGCGAGTCGATCTCGAAATCGGTGGCGAGCATCTACCACGGCCGGGTGCAGTATCCGGCGGGGGAGAAGGCGGAGAAGAAGTCGGAACCCGCGGCGGAGAAATCCGCGTCCTGACGGCGCGGGGCTTAGTGGATTGCGGATGACCCGGGCTTATTGCGGGGAAACTTTTTTACCGCGACGAGGGGCCGCGACCGGAAGGGCGCGGTCTTCTCACGACCAACAAAGACCGTTGACAATCAATCCTGCGATATCCACATGCAATCCCCGGGCTTGCGCCTGGGGCTCGTTGGCAGTGCGATCTCTGGTGTGCGCGGGTGAAGCGGTCGAGCCCTCGCTCCCGCTCGGGCCTCTTTTTGGGGGAGGAAACACCGGGCTAGGGCATCATGCGAAATCCTGTTTCTGTGTGGCACGGCCATCTTGGCCGTGTGAACTGGCTGTGCGTCGCAAGTGTGTCCCAAGACACGGCTCACAGAGCCGTGGCACACGCCGGAACATGATGATGCACAACGCTCTAGCATCCGGGCAAATCGGTGCGGGTTTTCAGGCGGGGGTTTGGTGGCGTGTGCGCATGGATTCGTTGAAGGCCTTTGTGCCGCCGGGGGGGAGTGTGAACCACTTCCAGTTGTCGGTGCCGACGCGGAGGCGGGCGATGACGTTGATCTGGCCGACGTGGAAGGCGTAGTGGTCGAGCTGTCGGGCGATGGCGGCGTGGACGGTGTGCGGCGCGCCGCGGATGGTGATCTGTCTGCCGAGGTCGGCGTCGGTGAGGTCGGCGAGAGCGGTATCCAGAACAGCCCAGCCCTCGTCCCAGTCGGCCATGATCCGTCGGCGTGACGCGGGCGAGTGTTGCGGCGGCGCGAACTCGGCCTCGCGGTCACGCCAGTCTTTTTCGCCGTCGGCGGTGAGGAAGTCGGTCCATCGGCTTTTCAGGTTGCCGGCGAGATGCTGCGCGATAACGGCGACGGCGTTGAGGCCCGGGGCGGGGGTCCAGAAGAAGCCCTCGTCGTCGAGCTGCTCGAAGGCGTGCTCGGCGAAGGCGCGTTGCCGTGTGAAGACGGCGCGGCAATCTTCGACGACGCCGCCGACGAGCCCTGATTCGTATGCGAAGCGGTTCATGTCGTTCCTTTCGCTTGCAGGGTACGCTGTGGGGCGGAGGGTGTGCCGATGCGTGCGGTGGTGCAGCGTGTGAACGGGGCGACGCTCGAGGTCGTGGGTGAGGACGGTGTGGGGAGAGCGCACGCGCGGATCGGTCGCGGGCTGGTGGTGCTGGTGGGGATCGAGTCGGGTGATGGGGCCGAGGCGTCGGCGTGGATGGCGCGGAAGATCGTGGGGCTGCGGGTTTTTCCCGACGGGGA
>JALWOY010000140.1 GCA_027083355.1 Phycisphaerales bacterium
AGGCGGAGGTGGGGGGTGAGGGTGTCGAAGAGATCGGCTCCCTGTTTTTCAGAGGTGACGATCACCGAACGGAGGATCTCCCAGGCCGCTTTCCCAGCGACCGTTTTATTGCCGCAAGAGAGCTTGCGGTCGATCACCGCCGGTCGCAGGTCGCGCTCGGCGCGGTTGTTGGTCGGTTCCGCAGCCGGTTCCCACAGGCAGCCCAGCAGATGTTCGCGCTGTCGGGCCAGACGGTTGCGAAACTTGACCGCTTCCGGCTCGGGCGGCGAGCGGCCCAGAAGAGTCTCCACCCCACGAGCCAATTGCAGAACCTTCGACACATAAGCGGCCGGTTTCAGGGCGTCTCGGTTTTTCCAGGTGGCGATCACATCCTTGAGCAGAACCTTCCACAACAACAGGTCCTGCGAGACGAGCCCCCGTTTCTTCAACGACTCCTCATGTTCCTTGAGCACCCGCAGATGATGGGCGATGCACTTATGTTTGCGGCAGTCGATGGCGTTGTAACTCGCCAGGCAATCGCTCACGAGCATCCCGCCGAACTCCTCTCCCAGCGTGTCGTGCACGACGTCGGAGCCGCGCCCCGGCTCCACGCGGTACAGCGTCGCGGCAGGCGTGGTGAACACCCACAGCCACCACTTGGGCCCGCCGACGTACCAACTGGTCTCGTCGGCGAAGACCGCCGCGCTGTCTCGAATTTGCTGCCTGATCCGGGCGTACAGCGACTCCAGCCGAGCGGCCGCCCGCTGCAGCAGGTGCGCCAATCCGCCGGGCGAGAGTTTCAGCCCGCACAGATCCCACAGCGCCCGGCAACTTCGCCGCATCGACAGCCCCGAACGATGTGCCAACAGCAGCGCCAACGCCTGGGCCCGCGGCCCCAGATGGTTTCCCGCCGCCCCCACCGCCGTCGATGTCTGCAAGGGGTGTGTGCTCTGGACCTCGCCGCACCGGGCGCACACGCCGGTCCACGTGGTCACCTTGACGCACACGGGCCGCACCGGAGGAATCTCCTCGATGAACTGTTCCCGCTTTTGAACGTCGGTGAGTTGCCCTTCGCAATGCGGACACCCCGGCAGCGGCACTTCGACCTCGTGGTCGATCGTCTCGG
>JALWOY010000141.1 GCA_027083355.1 Phycisphaerales bacterium
GCCCACTTGGATATGGAGCATCAAGCCATGGGGTGAAACTAACATTACCTTCCACTCCATCTCCACTGGCAGCTGGATTTAAGGTTGCATTGTACGGACCAGTTTTATCTCCCCAGTAATTTAGGGTTGCATTTATTGTATCTATCTGATAACTATCTGTCCAAATACCCCATCCATTATTGTAAATGTTATTATAATGAATTTCAACATTTGTTGGAGATGCAATTGAATAGGAAGGATACCATATTTTATAGTTAAACACATCTATTGCATCATATAAAGTGGTGGTTATTGTATTTCCTATGACTTTAATGTTACTCACATTATTGCATATTGATATCCCCCATTCATTGTTGATCAGAATGTTATTTGTAAGGTTAATATTTGAAACATTGTAAACATTCCATGGATAACCATATAGTGAACCTGGGTAATCTGTTACGCCTATTGCCTGTTCATTTCCTTCTAAGTAATTATCATCTATTGTTATATTGTATGTATCTACTACTATTATTCCAGTTGATGCCCATCCATCGTTGTTACATCTACATGCATAGATTTTATTACTCCTTATAGTTCCAGTTGCTCCATATCCGATCTGAATACCATTCTCTGCATTCCAGTTAGTAGCACTTTCCATTCCATTTCCATAGATAATGTTATTTTGGATTGTAACAACAGGATCCGGTAATGGTCCTGCCTCACCGTTTGCTGCTATTCCTCCTCTTGAAAAGTTTTCAACTGTGTTGTCGTATACAGTTAAATTGGAGTTTCCATATATAAGCACCCCAAAGGTCTGTTCTCCGCTCCCATCTCCAGATGGTCCATACAGGTTATGAATATAATTGTTGGAGATGTTTCCAGCAACATTTCTTGCCAATATTCCAGAGAAGTAGTATGATGAGGACGTTCCTGCATTGTTTCCATTTATTTCAAATCCTGTCATATTAACATGTATTGTACCTGTTCCATAGTATGTGTTATTTGCACTGCTATATGTGCCGCCAGCAATAAGCACTACGTATTCAAAGGTATGACCACTTTCCTGAACTTTTACTGTGTTTGGAGTTGGGCAGGATATGACAGGATCTCC
>JALWOY010000142.1 GCA_027083355.1 Phycisphaerales bacterium
GGCCGGTTTGGCGGCGGGGCTCGGGGGGATCGTGCGTCGGCTTCAGTTCCCGGGTTCTTCCATGATCGGATCGGCATGAACAAGCCCGCGATCCTCGCCATCGGGACGTCCGCCCCACCCCGGAGCATCACGCAAGACCAGGCCCGGGAAATCGCCTGTTCTCTCGAAACCGACGCCGGCCGGCACCGGGGGATCAGGGCGCTGTATCGGCGCGCGGGGGTCCGCCGCCGCGGCAGTGTGCTCTGCGACGAACGGGGGGAGATCGATTTCTACGCGGGCGGGCAGCCGACAACGGCTGAGCGGATGGCACGCTATGCCGAACACGCCGGCGTGCTGGCCCGCCACGCCGCCGCCGGGGCGCTCGAACACGCGGCGGTGGCACCGGGTTCGATCACGCACGTCGTGACCGCTTCCTGCACCGGGTTCCACGCCCCCGGCGTGGATCAGTGGTTGGTGCACGGCTTGGGGTTGCCGCTCGATGTCGGACGGGTCAACGTCGGGTTCATGGGCTGCCACGCGGCGATCAACGCCCTGTCGGTCGCGTCGGCGCTGGTTTCGAGTGATCCGGCGGCGCGGGTGCTCGTCTGCTGTGTCGAGCTGTGCTCGCTCCACTTCGCGAGCGACGGCGACGCCGAGCGGCAGGTCGCCAACGCGCTCTTCGCCGACGGGGCCGCGGCGGCCGTCCTGGCCCGCTCCGATCACGCGCCCGCGAAGATCGGGCGGTTCGCGTCGCGGATCATCCCGCGGACCGACGATCTGATGACGTGGGCCATCGGGGATGAGGGATTCTCGATGCGGCTTTCACCGAAGGTACCCATTGTGTTGGCCCGTCATGTGCCCGGGTGGGTTCGAGGCTGGCTCGGGGACGCGGGGCTGACCCCGGGGGATGTCCCGTCGTGGGCGATCCACCCCGGCGGGCCGCGGGTGTTGTCGAGCGTGCTGGAATCGCTTGAGATCAATGAGGAGGCCGGGCGTGTATCACGTGACGTGCTCGCCGGCCACGGGAACATGTCCTCGCCGACGGTGCTCTGGATCATCGACCGCCTGCTGCGCGGCGGCGGGGGGCTTCCGATGGCGGCGATGGCGTTCGGCCCGGGGCTGGCCTGCGAGGGGATGCTCCTGACGACTCGTTGAAAAACGGCCCACTGAAAGAAAACCGAATGCCGGAGGGGGGACTCGAACCCCCACTCTGTCTCCAGAAGTGGATTTTGAATCCACCGCGTCTGCCAATTCCGCCACTCCGGCGTGGGTGGGAAACATAGTACCCCGTGCGTCGTGCGGCGTCGTCTCGGGCCGCGTAGAGCCGCAAAACTCCGAGAAAACAAGGGTTTTTGCGTCATCGCGCACCGGATCGGCCCGGGTGTCACCGGCCGGGTGTGCATCGCACCGGCTCGCGTCGAAATGTGCCGTTTCGCGTGCGCGTTGCTGCGCCGGTTGCTTACATGGTTGCTGCGCGCTTTCGGGGGTCGCGTGGTCGGTTCCGGTTGCGATTGCCGCGGCTTGTTCACGCCGGGCCGGTGTGTGTGTCGGCACCGTCGGCAGCGCCCCGCGGAGGTCGGCGAGCCGGGTGTGCGCGTAAACGCCGACGGTCAGCGTCGGGGTGCTGTGCCGGGCGAGGTCTTGGCAGACTTTGACCGACGCGCCGGACGCGACCACGCGCGAAATGAACGTGTGCCGGAGGGCGTGTAGATCGACCCGCCGACCCGCGGCGTCCGGGGTGCGAAGAAAACTCGGATCGCGGGCGCGGTCGTCGCGTTCGGCCGGTGTCACCGCCTCGGCTTCCCACGCCGCCCTCGCGGCCGCCAGATCGGCCCGGAGCATCGCGGCGGTGCCACGGGGCAACGTCCACAGTGGGGCGCGTGCGGGCTTCTCAGCGAGCCAGGGTGAGAGCCAGCGGGCGAGGTCGTGGTGGATCGGTTGCACGTCGTCGCGTCGGCGTTTGGAGTACGCGGCCCGGACGCGGACCGTCGGGGCGTCGGGGTCGAGGTCGAAGTCGGCCGGTGTCAGGCTCGCCAGTTCGCCGCGGCGGAACCCGGTGCCGAGGGCGAGGCGGTAGAGGGCCGCCCGGTCGGGTCCGCTCAGCCCGTGCCAGTCGGGGCCGCGCTCGGCCGCGTCGATCAGCCGGGCCGATTCGTCGCCGGAGAGCGCCCGTCGGACGATCTGCCGCTCGGTGATCGTGGAGCCCCGCAGGGACGCCAGCGGGTCGGACGCGACCCGGTGCGTGTGCACGAGCCATTTACTCCACGCCTTGATCGCCCGGAGGGCTTTCTCTTGCGTGCGGTGGGATGCCCCGTCGTCTCGCAGCGCGGCGATCGCTCGGGCTATGCGGTCGGACGTGACCGCCGAAAGCCGATCCACGCGGGCCAGTTCGATCAGTCGTGCGGCGATCGCGTGCGTGTCGTGGGCGTGCTTCGGGGTGCGGCCCCGTGCCAGCAGGTCGGCCTTGTAGTCATCCAAGTGCTCGGCGATGGGTCGCCGGTCGGCCTCGGCGTAGGCGTCGGTCTTCGCGTCGATCACGCCCTCCCGGCGGAGGGCCGCATCGGCGACCCACTGGCGGAGGATTCGATCGGCGGCGGCCCGGTCGGTCGTGCCGGTCGATTTTGTCTTGCGTCGGCCGGTGTGGTCATACCACGCCGCGATCCACGCCCCGCGTTCTGTGCGTTTGAACAGGGAGCCGGAGCCGTTGCCGCGTTTCGAGGTTCGTCTCTTGCTCATGCTGCCCGCCTTCCGTGTTGATTATGCCACACCGTGCGTCTCAGCGCCAGCCCTTGCGTCAGAGTGTTGTTCTTCGGGGGGGCGCCGCCAGCGGTAAGTGCTTGCCCGATGCTCGGCAAACGAGCCGGGTTCGATCAGTTCGAGCCAGCCCATCGATTTGAACATCCGTAGCCAGCGTCCGACACGATCACGCGATACGCCGAGCACAAGGCCCGCCTCGGCTTGGGCCAGATAGAACGGGTTGTCGCCCGCCCGGCGTTGCAGTTCGTCGGCCAGAGCCGCCAGCCGACGCACAGGCTCGTCATCGGGATCGGGGAACATCTTGGCGACCACGCGCGGACAGCCACGAGCATCCCCCGCCCGTAAAGCCTCGGCCAGAGCGCCACGGCCGGGTTTGACCCGAGACCACGCATCGGTAAACCCGGCGAGCGTGTCGCCCCAGGTCCGTTCGGTGCTGTCTTGACCGCGATCCCACCAGCGCCGGAGTTCGTCGAGGATGTACGCGGGTGGCTGGGCTGGCGGTGAATCGAACAACGCGAGCAGGTGACGTGCGAGCGTGAATATCAACCTGTGAGACGTGCCGCGTTCTTTCAACGGGAAACGTGAAAAGACTTCCTGCACACCAGAGACCACAGAGAGGTCAGAGACCACAGAGACGCCATACTCCCCATTGGGTGTGGGGGGGCTGGTGTCTCTGGTGTGCAGCACGTCATCGTCGCCGTCATCCATTCCATCTGCGCAGCCGCGCAGCGCCTCAATCCATGCTCGCGGCAGCGCCGGGACACGCTCAATCAAGAACGATTCATCGTCGATCAGGGTGTAGGTCTTTCCATCGACGACCGAGCCGGGGCCGACGACGTAGTGCTTTCCCGCGAGGATGTCCAGACCCGGACGCCAGCCCAGCCCCCGCGAGACGCCGCCGGGGTCGATGAAATACCGGTGCTCGCCGTGAGGTGTGGCCACGCGCAGCCCGTCCGGCAGCGTCCCGAGTTCAGCCTCGGCCACGTCGAAAGAAGTGTGCCCGGCGTCCCCGTCGATGTCCACAACCAGCAGCCCGGAGCCGCCGGTCACGATGCCGTAGTTGGCGTCGGGCCACTTGTTCCACCACGTCGCCAGCGTGTCGGGATCGGATGATGCGGCCGATGGCCAGTTCTTCGTCGCGGGTTTTTTCGAGTCCGTGCGGAGCGGGATCACCCGCCAGCCCAGGGCCGCCGCCTCGACCGCGTGAGAGGGCACAGGATGGGGCGTGGTCGTCGTCATACAACGCCGCCCGTCTCGGCCCCCTCCGTCCGCTGGGCGTGCTCCACCGCGATCCACACGGCCGCCGGGCGGCCGGTCTCGGTCGGGCGGCGTCGGCCCGAGTCGATCACAAGCCCGAGTTCCCGGAGTTCACCACGCCGGGGCGTGTAGGTCTGGCACCGGATGTCCAGCGCCCGCTCGCCCTCGTCGTCGGTCGCCCCGGCCGGGCCGCGGGACCGGATGAACGCGAGGATTTGTGAGCGAAGATTCGGGGCGTGCGGCGCGATCCGGTCGGCCGCCACGTCGGACGTGCCGGCGGGTGCGTTGTGGTGGGCCGGCGGCTTCGGCGTCGTCGGCACCGCGGTAGACTTGGGGCGTGTATTCGATTCACCGACGCCCGGCACGCCCCACAGCGTGCCCGCGTCTTTTCTGGGGTAGAGCGTCATCGGCGCACCCCCTTGGCCGCTTGCTCGGCGAGCCAGGCCCGGAGCGAATCAACCGGGTAGAGCACCGCCCGGCCGACGTGAACGTGCGGGATTTCGTTGCGGTTCGTGAGTTCCCAGAGTTTCCGGGCCGAGAGGCCCAGCGCTTGGGCCGCCTCACGCGGACGCAACGCCAGCGGCTCGGGCGCGGGTGCCGCGCCGTCGGTGGGGTGGGTGCTCATCGTGCACCCCCTTCCGCCTCGCCCCGTGCGGCCCGCTCGGCGAGCGATTCGCGGGCGCGTTCGAGGTGAACCAGCCAACGCCGACCGGCACGGACCGCGGGGATGCGGCCCGCGGCGATTTCACGCCGGACCCACGCCTCTGGCAACCCGTGTGCTCGTGCGAAGTGTTCGATGCCGACGAACGGTTTTTCGGTGTGCTTCATGCCGGCATATTCGGCGACAAAGCCGCAGAATCAGACGGGAAACTCAGTAGATAGACGATCGCGCACGATCATGGACGATTGCGCACGCGCTAATAGACGATCGCGCACGATCACGGCCGATTGCGCACGCGTTCATTGGCGATCCGGTCGCGCAGCGCCCCAGCGTCGGTTGCCCAACGCTCCGCCGCAGACTCGGCGTCGATCTGCCATTCGGTCCCCGCCCCTCCGGGTTGTCGTGCGTTGATCTTCCCCAAGCGTGCTTCATTTGTGATCGTGCTGCGAGACTTGTTCAGCAGGGTTGCTATTTCACCGGGAGCCATCCAGATAGTGCCGCTCATCGCTGCCCCATCCTCCACGCCCGCCCCGGCCTCGGCAACGGCGGCGATGTCCCGCAAACGCCCTCGGATGCTTTCCACAATGCCCCAGCCCTCGCGGAGCAGGGCCTCCCGCGTCGGGAACGGCATCAGCAGTTCATCGCCGCGTGCGAACGGCGGGTGCATTTCGCCGCCCCGCGTCGGGTCGTGACGTGGCACCAGTACCGCGAACGCTTGGATGTCCAGCCGCAGCCCGTGCGACCATGCGACGCCGCCACTCGACGCCACGGGGTCCAGCAGCGGGGTCAACACGTCTACGGCCCGCCGGCAGGCCCAGAGCGATTCGTCCCACGCCGGGAGAACGGACCGTGCCCGCTCGATCAGTTCGCACCATTCGTTCGGCCACTGGAACGGCCTCACCGGACACCGGACCCACACGCCCAGCTCGCCCTCGATCGTGACGCCGAACCGCTCGATCAGCGCGTCCCGTTGCTCGGCCCATTCCGGGTAGAACCGGTTTTGCAGCGTCCCCTCGGTCGCCGCGATGCTCTTGCGGTCTTGCACTACGCGGATCACCGCCTCGCATTCGAGGCAGAAAACCCCCAGCACCCGGCCGGCCTCGGCGATTGCGTCATCTTGCTGATTGCCCATATTCCACCGTCCAATCCCGGGCCGGCGGGCGGGGTGCCGGGGACGGTGGTACCCGTCACCCGCGCCCGTCCGTTCATCGGGGGATCAAGCCCGATGCCCGTTGTTCACAGTCTACCGATCGCGGCTCATTCCCGATCGAATATCGTGTCCAGCATCGCGGTGATTCTCTCGCCCTCCATTTCGCGCCGCGTCGGTGTCCGCCCTTCCAGGCGGTCCCAGATCAACCGAATGAGCGAGGCGTCCCCCCGCTCGGCCGCTTCGACGACCGTTTGCACGATCCGCTCGGCCGCCGAACCGTCGTCGGCGTCGAGTGCGGCCCGGAGCCGATCGGTCAGCCCTCGGCCCTTCGGTCGCCCCTTCGGGTTTCCGCTTTGTCCCGGCTTCCAGCCCTTGCCGGTGCACCCGCCCAGACGCTTGCCGTTGCTGGTTGATCCGTCGTTGCTCATCAACGCCCCCCGTTCATTCATCGGCCCCGGTCGGCCGCTTCGATCATCGCCAGCACGCCCGCGCGGATCGCCGGTGGGAGGTTCGCCCACGCCGCCACGACCCGCGAGAGGTCGGGGTCATCGCACCGGCTCGCACCGCCGCGCGTGGGGCCGGTTTCGCGTCCCGTTGCTGCGCCGGTTGCTGCGCGCTGCGCGGGGCCGCTTGTAAGTGCTTGTGTTTGCTGGGGTTTATGAAATGACGAAGTGGATTTTGAATCCACCGCGTCTGCCAATTCCGCCACTCCGGCGTGGGAACAAAGCGTAGGCGTGGCATGAGCACACGGGCCGGTTCGGGCACGCACGGGTCAGTGTTTCGATGCGCGTTCGAGCGTCCGTTTCTCTTTCCGTGTCAGGCTTTTCATCCCCGTCGCGCTGATCTTTGCCAAGATCCGGTCGATCTCCGCCTTCTCGGCCTCCAACCTCTCCCGGCGGCGTTGCTCGGCCCGGCTCGGGGCTTCGTCTTCCGCGTCATCGTCGTATGAAATCGTGAACGCATCTTCACCCATCTCGAACTTCAGCCGGCGCAGCTCCATATAGCACACCAGCCCGCCGAGCAGCGCGACGGCCAGAAGCCGCTGCATGCCGTCGAACGTGATCGCAATGACGGCCAGCAGCCCAGCGACGGCGAGCCCGACGATCGCCGAGATCTGCATCGACTCGCGGTAGCCGACCTTCGCCCACAGCCCGGCTTGGAGAAGCCTGCCCGCGTCCATCGGATACATCGGGACGATCAGGTTGAACGCGAGCAGCAGCAGGTTCGCGTAATGCAGCGACCAGACGAAAAGCTTGAGCACCAGAACCGTGTTGCTCGTCGCGGAGATCAGCCCCGCCGTGAGCATCGGGTTGAACGGATTGAACACGACGGCCGCGACGGAACCCGTCACCGCGTACGCCGCCAGCGCGAGCGGGACGAGCAACACCGCGTTGACCAGCGGCCCGCCCGCCGCGGTCCAGAAATGCGCACGCCAGCGGTGGGGGGGGATGCAGCTCGCCAGCCCGCCGAGGGGCCACATGAGGATCTCGTCGGCCTCGCCCCCGACGGCGCGACAGACGAGACAGTGCCCGTACTCATGCAGCAGGACGAGCCCGAACAGGGCGATGAGCAAGGGCGCGATGTAGATAAGCCCCGGCTGATCGGGCAGAAGCGACCTGATGAGTTCGGCAAGGATATAGAAAACAAACAGCAGGTGGATTCGGACGCGGATACCCCATGCTGAATAGAGCGTGACCCCCCAGGCCAGCGGGTTCTCGCCGTCCCCGAAGACGCGCCGCAGGACGCCCCGCCACCCGCTTTGGTTGTCGTCGAGGCTTTCTTTCCAGGGCTCCTTGGGCATCGTGGGGTTCATACCCGAGTGTACCGGGCGTCCGGCCGGAAGATGCCCCCAGCCTCGCAGGATGAGCCGGGGGGCGTCAAGCGGGTTCGAGATAGCCTTTACGCATCGCCAGGAGGATCGCGAGCATGGTTTTACCGTCGGTCATTTTCCCCGAATCGATCATTTCGAGCAACTCGCCGGCGGTGTGCTTGTGGACTGTCATCGACTCGTTCGGTTGCAGAGATTGGCCGACGTGGATCAGCCCGCTGGCGACGAACGCGTGCATGACCTCGTCGCTCATGCCGGGGGACGTGTAAAAACGGCCGATGGGATAGAGGCTCGCCGCCTGGTAGCCGGATTCTTCGCGGAGTTCGCGCTCGGCGGCCTCGGCCGGGCCTTCCCCCTCGTCGATGCCGCCGGCGGGGCATTCGAGCAGTGCAGTGCCGAGCACGACCCGATCGTTGCGGACGAGCACGACCCGCGGCGTTCTGCCGGGCTGTTCCAGCAGGGGGACGATGATGACGGCCCCGCGGTGCCGGATGGCGGGTTTCGTGCGTTCCGCGCCGTCCGGGGATCTGATCGTGAGCTCGACGGCGTTGTAGGCGGGGTGTTCGGCGAGGATCCGTTCATCGACAATCGAATCTCGCAGCGATGGCTGGGTCATGTCGGAAGGATACACAATCCGGGCGGTCATCTCCGCGCGGGTCGTGTATCCTGTTGTCGGTTCACAACGGAGGCCCGGCATGTCACCCTCGTCTCAGGATTTTTCAGCCCGGCTCGATACGCTCCGGGGCCAGCTCGCCGAGCAGGGCAAACGGGTCCGCCGTATCGTCGAGAGCGCGTTCGATTCGTTCTTTACCGCCGACAAGGAGAAGGCCCGATCGGCGATCGAGCAGGACGACGAGATCGATACAAGCGATGTCGCGATCGAGCGGGCCACGGTGACGCTGCTGACCCGCGTCGCCCGGGACGCCTCCCCGCTCGACGATACACACATCCGCGCCTCTCTCAATCTGGTCAAGGTCAACAACGAGTACGAGCGGATCGCCGACGCGGGGGTATCCATCGCGGAACGGGCGATGGTGCTCTCGGACAACCCGGTGCGGCTGCCCGCGACCACGCGGGTGATGACCAACAGCGTCCTCGGGATATTGCGCGACGTGACGCGGGCCTACGACAACCGCGACGCGACGCTGGCAAGGCTCGTGCTCCAGAGCGAGGGCACGGTCACCATGTTCAAATCCGAAATCCTCCGGGATGCAGAGTGTGAGGTTTCGCAGGGCCGGATGACGGTCGATCTGGCGTTCGATCTGCACGAACTGGCGAGCCAGTGCCTGCTCATCGCAGACCATACGACGAATATCGCCGAGCAGGTGATCTACGAAACCACCGGCCTGATCGTGCGGCACTCGTCCGGGGAATGGATCGAGCGGACCGTCCGCGACGCGGAGTGACCACGATCAACCCGGACCGGCGGAGCCGTGCCGGCGGTGAGAAACGGCTTCCCGTGTGAGCTTGCCGTGGACGATGCGGTAACGCCCGGTCGGGTTCTCGTCGCGTAGCTCGGGGGGCAGCAGCGCCGGCGGGGTATTCTGAAACGCGACCGGCCGGCACCACCGCTCGAGCGCGAACGGGCCCACCGCGGTGGTGTCGGGGCGGTTGGTGGCGGGGAACGGACCGCCGTGCACGGTGCCGTAGCCGACCTCCACGCCCGTGGGCACGCCGTTGCAGATAATCCGGCCGACGCGCATGGTGAGAACTCCCGAAAGGGCCTGCGCGAGGTCGAGGTCCGTGTTGGCGAGGAAGAGCGAACCGGTCAGGCTCCCCTGGATGATCCCGGCGCACCGGAGCATGCCCTCCGGGTCCTTGCACTCCACGATCACCGCGGCCGGGCCGAAGATCTCTTCATGGAGTACCTGCTGCTCGACGAAAACAGCCTCAGTTGTGCGGAGCAGGACCGGCTTTTCATGGGTCGGCTGGTTGTCGGGCACACGCTGCGACGTTTTCCGGATCGATGCGGGATCGCCCAGCAGCACCCGAACCCCGGGCGTATCGATCACTCGCAGGAGCGAGCGAAGGTAACGCTGGCGGATCCCGGCCGACAGCATCGGCGTCGGGGGGGTGGCGTCGAGTTCCTGCACCAATCGCTCGACACAGCCCTCGCAGGTGGGGCCCTGAACAAGAAATATCAGGCCCGGCTTCGTGCACTGCTGACCCGCGAAGATCGAGATGGATCTGGCCAGATGCTGGGCGATCCCCCTCGGCTCGGTCTCGACGCTCCCAGGCAGCAGGAACACCGGGTTCACCGACCCCATCTCGGCGAACAGGGGGATGGGATCGGGCCGATCGGCGGCCAGCCGGGCAAGGGCCGTACCGCCCTCGAACGAGCCGGTGAACCCCGCCGCACGCACGCAGGGGTGACGGATCAACTCGACCCCGACGGCGTGCTCGCGACCCCCGCCGGCGTGCAGAAACGAGAACCAGCCCGGAGGGAATCCCGCGTCGCGGACCGCGCCGCTGACGGCCTGAGCAACAAGCTCACCCGTCCCGGGGTGGAGCGGGTGCCCCTTGATGATCACGGGGCACCCCGCGGCCAGCGCGGACGCGGCGTCGGTGCCCGCCGTCGAATATGCCAGCGGGAAATTGCTCGAACCAAAAACCGCAACCGGGCCGAGCGGGACAAGGGCCCGGCGGATGCCGGGGCGCGGCGAGGGCCTCCGTTTGGGCTCGGGCGGATCGATGGCGATGCGCTTCCAGGAGCCTTCGCGGACAACTTTCGCGAACAATTCAAGGGTGGATGTCGTGCGGTTGAGCTCCGCTTCGAGACGGTTCTCGGGCAGCCCGGTTTCGAGGTGGGCACGATCGGTGATGGCTTCACCCATCCCCGAGATGCGACGGGCGATGAGTTCCAGCATCGTGGCCCGGTCGTCTTCGGTGCGGTCGCGGGCCTGATGGAACGCACGCCACGCCGAGTTCGCGGCATCATTGACCTGCCCGGCGGACGCGGAATGGAAGCGGTCAGGGATCGGGTCGCCGCTGCTCGGGCAAACGACACCGAACGGGTCCGCCTCGGGTTCGACGGGTTCCCCCGAGATGATCGAGACACCCAGAGGACCGGGGCGCGGGTTGTTCGGCTCGCTGGTGGTGGGCATGCTCAGATGCTATCGGCGATCCGATCATCTGGTGTAGAGCGACGGCCCGTACTCGACGCGGGCGCCCTCGCTTGTGCACACCGCGAACGCCGTCCCATTTTTCCCACCGAAAATCGAGGCCGACCCGAACGCCCCGTCCTTCCGCAGGGCATACATCCTGACATTGAACACCGGCTTGCCGTTCTCGAACAACCGTTTCTGACGCCTCGAACGGTCCACGATTTTCTTCAGCACGGCGATGCAGGCCTCCGCCGGGTCCAGCCCGCGGCCCATCTCGTCGACGACGGCGAAGGAGCCGCAGGATTCGATGACGGCCTCGCCCCGGCCGGTCGCGCCGGCGGCGCCGATGGCGTTGTCGCAATACATGCCCGCGCCGATGATGGGGGAATCGCCGACTCGGCCGGGGATCTTGAAACTCAGCCCGCTGGTCGTGGTGCACGAACCGATATCGCCGTCGGCGGTGAGGGCAGAGCAGTGGATTGTGCCGGTGGTATACGGGACACCGGCGGGCCAGCCGGGCGGGGGGGTGTCGAGCATGGTGTGTTGTTCGTCGGGGTGGCCCGGGTCGGCGGGGTCGAGGTCGACTTGATCGTCGTCGAGCCAGTCGTCGGCGGGGGAGAGATTCCGTTTCCACTTGAGCCAGACTTTGCGGGCGCGGTCTGTCAGGAGGTTCTGCTCGGGGAACCCGTTGGCGCGGGCGAACTCGAGCGCCCCACGCCCGACAAGCATGCAGTGGTCGGTGGTCTGGAGGACCTTGAGCGCGACCTGTGCGGGATGGACGATGTTCTCAAGAGCGGCGACAGAGCCGGCGCGGTGGGTGGGGCCGTGCATCACGGACGAATCGAGCTGAACGACGCCCCGCTCGTTCGGCAGCCCGCCCAGCCCGACGGACATGTCGTCCGGGTCCGCCTCGACGATGCCGACACCCTCGACCACGGCCGCGGCGGGATCCGTGTTCTGCTCGATGAGGTCGAACGCACGCTCGACGGCCCGTAGCCCGTTCGCCGACGCGATGACGACCGGGCCGTGCCGGTTCCCACCCACGACGGGCTCCGCGTCGGCGTTCTTGAGCATCGAGTACGCGGCGGTCGCGCCGGCGGCGGCGAGGAACGATCGGCGGTCGATATATGTCATGCACACAGCCTACCACAGACGCGAGCATCAACGAACAGGGGCCGTCAGCTCGGCCTGTTCCGCGGGTGTCCGAGGATGAGGCCACAACTGGCACGCGAGCATCCCACCGAACATCAACCCGCACCCGGCCCATTCGACCGCAGAAAGACGCTCGGAAAGCAGCAGCACCCCGAAAAGGGCACCGAATACGGCCTCAAGGCTCATCAACACCGCGGCGTGGGTCGGCGGGGCGTCGCGCTGGGCGATGATCTGCAATGTGAACGCGATCGCGATGGCGAACAGGCCGTTATAGAGCAACGGGACGGCCCCGGCTCGCAAACCGGCGAGGGAAGGCGCCTCGACCGCATACGCCGCAAGCAGCGAAAGAACCGCGACGACGACGAACTGCGTGCCCGCAAGAACGAGCGCGTCCCCATCGCCCGCAACTCGGGCGACCAGCACGACATGCACGGCCCAGAGCACGGCGCAGAAGAGCACGAGCAGATCTCCCCGGACGATCCCGCCCGAGAGATCGCCGCTGAGCATCGCGAGCCCGGCAACGGCGAGAACGGCACCCAGCAGGTGCCCTTTGCTGAGCCGGTGCCCCAGGGGCAGCCCGAGGAGCGGCACCCCGAGGACGTACAGGCCCGTGATGAACCCCGCCCGAGAGGCGGTTGTTGTGACGAGCCCCATCTGCTGGAACCCCGACGCCGCCCACATGACGACGCCGAGCAGCGCCCCGCCGGCCAGGGCACCTCGCCCCGGTCTGGATTTGTCTTTTCTGAAGAGGACCAGCGGCAGGATGATGGCGGCGCCGATCGCGTAACGGGCGGCGTTGAACGTGAACGGACCCATCGACTCCATCGCCGAACGCTGGGCGGTGAAACCCGCGCCCCACATCGCCGCGACGGCAAAGAGCATCAAATCGGCCTTGAGGGTTCGTGCTCGCACGGGACGATCCTAACAGCCCGTCACTCCGCCTTGCGGAGCCACTCAGCCTCAACGCCCTCGAGCTCGACCTTCAACTCATCACGCTCGGTTGTCAGCGAATCCGCCCGTTCGATGTCGCGCCAGACATCGGGGTCGCCGAGTGCCGCGTCGATCTCCGCGAGGCGGGCCTCGAGCTGCGCGATCTTCTCCTCGAGCTGTTCGAGCCGCATCCAGGACCACTTGCTTTTCTTCTTCGCCGGCGATGCGGCGGGGGCCTTCCGCGGGTTCGGTCTTTGAGTCGCATCGGTCCGACGCGGACGCCCCGGCCCTTTGGTCGCCCCGCTCTTCCGCTGCTCCGCGGTATTTTTTCTGTGCCATTCGGTGTACGTCCCGATGAACACCTCGACGTTTCCCGCCCCGTCGAACACGAGCAGGCGGTCGCAACAGGCGTCGAGCAACGCCCGGTCATGGCTGATCAGGATCAGCGTACCGTCGAACAACGAACCGCATTGTTTCCCCTCGACCGGCATGCGGAGGGCCTCTTCGAGACGCTCCGCCGAAGGGATATCCAGATGGTTGGTCGGCTCGTCGAGCACGAGCACGTTCTTCGCGCTGGCCATCAAACCCGCGAGCGCCGCCCGGGCGCGTTCACCCCCGCTCAGAAGGCCGAGCTCTTTTTCCTGATCCGCACCGCTGAACAGGAACGCGCCGGCGAGGTTCCGCGCGGCCTGCTCGCTGAGCGGCTGATCGGGGCATTCCCGCCGCACGATGTCCTGGAGATAACGCACGACGGTCTTCTCGGGATCGATCGACTCGTGACTCTGCCGGAAATACCCGATCGAGAGCCGCGTGCCGAGCGTCACCGTGCCGGCAGCGGGTGCGATCTCCCCGAGGATGCACCGGACGAGTGTCGTCTTGCCGGCGCCGTTCGGGCCGATCACGCCCCATCGCTGACCCCGCTCGATGGCAAGATCGAGATCGTGGAACAACACACGCTCGGCCCCGTCGTCATTTGTAAAACGAACCGAGAGCCCGCGGACGCTCGCCACGATGTCGCCCGAACGCGGCGCCCGGGGGAGCGACAGCCGCATCGCGTCGAGCTCGAGCGGGCGTTCAATCGTCGATTCGGCCTTTTCTCTCGCGAGCCGGGTTTCACGCCCGCGGGCCTGCTTGGCGCGTTGCCCGGTCTTGTATTTGCGGATATACGCCTCTTCCTGGCGGAACTTCGTCTGCTGGTTCTCCCACGCCCGGCGTTGCGCCTCGATTCGCTCGGCGCGGAGCCGACGGAAGGCGGCATAATTCCCCGGATACTCGATCAACCGCCCGCCGAGATTCGGCACCGGGTCGACCTCGATGATCCGTGTCACGACGTTATCGAGCAGGTAACGGTCGTGCGAGATCATCAGCACCGCGCCGCGATACTCGTTCTCGATAAAGTCTTCGAGCCACAGCCGACCGGCGATATCCAGGTGATTCGTCGGCTCGTCGAGCAACAGCACCTCGGGCTCGCCCAGCAGCAGCTTCGCCAGCGCGAGACGGGCACGCTGGCCGCCTGAAAGACCGGGCACCGGCACGCCGAAATGCGCGTTGCTGAAACCCAGACCGTGCAGAACGGCGTCCACTTTGTGGTCGGTCGCAAGCCCCCCCGCGGCGTCGATCCGCTTCTCGAGCGACTCCTGCCGCCGAAGCAGCTTGTCGAGCGTCTCGCCTTCCGCGTCGGCCATCGCGTGGAACACCTCGTGCAGCTCCGCCTCGAGTTGTTCGATGTGGCTGAACGCGGCGGCGGCTTCCTCGCGGAGCGTGCGCGTGCCGTCCAGCTCGGGTTCCTGAGCGAGATAGCCCGCCCGTGCTCCGCCCGTGAGCGTCACCGTCCCCGCGTCGGGGCGCAGCGACCCGGCGATCACCTTCAGCAGGCTCGACTTCCCGCTCCCGTTCCGGCCCACCAGACCCGCCCGCTCGCCCGGTTCGAGCGTGAGCGACACCCCGTCGAGGATGCGGCGGTCGCCGTAGGCGAGTTCGATATTGGTTGCGGCGAGGACGGGCATGGGGTCAAGGGTAGAAGGGTTGGTGCGGGATATGGGTGGATCGTCCGAAAGGGGAAGTCATCGGAAAAGAGGCCCGAGCGGAAGCGAGGGCATTCTCCGCTCCCAACCAAAGCAAGCACCCCATCGCGGCGCCACGATCCAATTTGTTGGGGCGTGCTCTTGAATCGCTCAGACGCCGACGCTGAGCCTGCGAAGCGTCGGATTCTCCGCCCGCCCCAAACGTGCCAAAACCGGCCTCCCTCTCCCCGCTTCGCGGGGAGAGGGCCGGGGTGAGGGGCTTTCTCTCTTCTCTACTTCCCCTCGTGGGATGGGCTTCCAGCCCGTCTCTCCATCATCTTCAACTTCCATCAAAAAAAGCCCGAGCGGAAGCGAGGGCTTTCTCGATCCAGCCCCGCTTCCTCGGGTACCTCGGCTCTCCGAGCCGAGAGCTCTCCCTGAAGCCCGATGCCCCGATCCAGCCCCGCTGGGCAGGGCTTCTCAACCAACCAGACGCCGATGCTGTGCTTGCGTCGGATGCTCCGCCCACCCAAGCATGCCGAAACCTCCCTCCCTCTCCCCGCCTCGCGGGGAGAGGGCCGGGGTGAGGGGCTCCTGATTCTCCTCTCCCTCCTTCCTCTCGTGGGACGGGCTTCCAGCCTGTCTCTTTCTCTTCTCTCCATCATGCTTCCAACAGAGGCCCGAACGGAAGCGAGGGCTTCTATTCGAGATCTCCGCGAGCCCGAAGCCCTTGCTTCCGCTCGGGCCTCCTTGTTGATGCTTTCGCTTCCGTTCGGATCTCCTTCCGGTCGGGGCTGATACGCTTGGCCCATGAAAGCACTCGTGATCACGAAGCAGGGCGCCCCGGTCGCGCCGAACATCGAGTTTTCTTCGTCATTTCCCGATCCCGAAGGCCCCGGCGAGGGGGAGGTGAAGATCCGCGTCCTGGCCAGCGCGCTCAACCACCTGGATCTGTGGGTAGGGCGGGGTGTGCCCGGGCTGGATCTGGATTACCCACGCGTCGGAGGCAGCGATGTGTGCGGCGTCGTCGAGCGGGTCGGCGAAGGTGTCGATGAAGCATGGATCGGCCGGCGGGTGATCGTTGATGCGGCGATCGAGGTCCCCCCCCGTGAGCACCCGGACGACCCGCCGGCGACGATGCTCGCGCCGGACTATGAACTGATCGGGGAACATCATTCACCCGGCGCCCACGCCGAACACTTTGTGTGCCCCGTCGAACAAATCGCCGACGTCGGAGACACCGACCCCGAGCAAGCCGCGGCGTTCGGGCTCACGTTCCTCACCGCATACAGCATGATGCGCACAAAGGCGGACCTGCTGCCCGGCCAGTCGGTGCTCATCACCGGCATCGGCGGGGGCGTCGCATTGGCGGCGCTCGCGATCGCCAAACACCTCGGCTGCCGCGTGTGCGTCACCAGCCGGCATCGGTGGAAGATCGACCGTGCGATGGAGCTGGGGGCCGATCACGGGGTGCTCGATGAAGGCAAGGACTGGTCGCGTAACGTGCGCACATGGAGCGGCAAGCGCGGCGTCGATCTCGCGGTCGATTCGGCCGGCAAGGCGACGCACCTGTGGTGCATCAAAAGCCTGGCGCCCGGCGGGGCGTATGTGACACCCGGCTGCACCAGCGGGCCCGACGCGACAACCGATCTCGCGCGCATCTTCTGGAATCAACTGAGAATCCTCGGCTCGACCATGGGCTCGCCGGACGAGTTCCGCGAGGTGACAAGCCTCCTGCGGTCGGGGATGCTCTCGCCCGTGATCGATTCGACGTTCGACGCGGTGAACGGGCGCGAGGCGTACGCGAAGCTCGAATCGGGCGAGCAGTTCGGAAAGGTGGTGATCCGGTGGACATCGTGAAAAGACGTTTCCTGTGCGCCGCCGGTGCCGGAGCAGTGGCGGCGCTCGGGGGTTGCGGCAGCACTCCCGTGGCATCCAAGTCGACCGGCGTGGCTTCGTATCTTCAATCGGAAGAAAAACTCACGGCGTACGGCGACGTCTGGATGATGCTCTCGATATGGCACATCGCGGCGGCTCATGGCGACTTCGACATTTACTTTTCGAGGATGACCGACGACGCGGTATTCCTCGGGACAGACCCCGGCGAGCGGTGGACGCGGCGGGAGTTCGAGGCGTTCGCCCGCCCCTATTTCGACGGCAAAGAAGCTTGGACCTACACGATGGTCGACCGCAATGTGGTCCTGGAGCCGGGCGACGACCCGGCCGTCGCGTGGTTCGATGAATCGCTCGACAACAAGAAGTACGGACGGTGCCGGGGCACGGGCGTGGCCCTGCGCGGCGACGACGGCAAGTGGCGGATCGCCCAGTACAGCCTGACGTTCCTGATCCCGAACGAGAAGACGGCGGAGGTGATGGAGGACGTATACGGCCCGCGATTCGAAGGGGAGACCGGATCACACGAGCAGGAATAGGAAACCGACAACCCGACAGGAAACGGGCGGGAGACGCGCTCTCTCTCCTCAACTCTTTCTTCCCTTGATCGCGTCTCGACCGCCCGCTCCGATCAGGCCCCCTCTCCACACCAACATCATCCCCGAAATGAGCAGTTCTGCACAAGGGAAAACCCGCATCGCTCCGTGATCGAGGGGGTTCCCGATTCCCGCCAACGTCCTGAAACCGCGGAGTCGGGGTTACGGCTGTTCCTGATACGCGGGTGACACCGCCCGGCATCGGCATCATCTCTGGCAAGCACGGCCCGTGGAACCGATCCTTCACCTGTAGGGAGGTGCCTTCTGTTCCAGGTCGAATCCATCATCGCGACGATCGTCGACGGGCAGAAGGCATGGGAGCAGGTCTGCGGTGAAATCCGCCGCACGCTCGACGATCCCCTCCGGGGGCTTCCGTTGGTCGCGGGTTTCGTGGTCGTGCTGCTTGTGATCTGGGCGAATGTCCGCGTTGCCCGGTGGCTTGTCGGCCCTGCGAAACACGCGCCCGCAGCGGGCGACCATGAAAACACTTGATCCGCCGCGAGAAAAGTTTCTCTGTATGGACGGGTGTTGATCGTATAAACTCGGGCCATGCCGATCGGTGCACCCGAAGACCGCGCGTATCTCTCGATCCTCTCGTGGCCCGAGGATGCTCCCGAAGACCGCCGCGTCGAGTTGCTGGTCTCGGCGTCTGGGATGGACCCGTATAACAGTCGGCTCGCGGTCCGGCGTGGAACACCCGCGGTGGTGTCGATGATCGACGCCGACATCGCGGGCGAGGTGGTCGCGGCTCTGCGCACAAACGGTGTCGATGCCTTCGCCCCGGCCCGCAGCGAAATGGAAGCCCTGCCGGCCGTGGATCATGCCCGGCGGATCGGTCGGCCGAGGGGTGCTCCGGATCGGCTGGCGTTGACGCTGCGCGGGGGCGGTTCGGTTTCGTTCTCGCCCGGGGAGGTGCGGGCTGTGCTGCGTGCAACCCTCGTGGCGTCGAGATCGACGGTTGAATCGAAGCCGGGCAATGCCGGGCTGAAGATGGGGTTGATCGTGACGGGCGGGTTGCCCGGGGCGGTGATCGCGTCGTCGATGAGCGGGGGCGGGACGAAGCGGACGAGCCGGATCTCGACACTCGAGCATCTCGAGATCCAGCTCACCGGGGGGCGCCGATATCGGCTGAACTCGAGGACGGCACCCGAGGCCCACGCCGACCGGCTGCGGTCCGGCAAGGAACGTCTGGACGAGCTCGCGTTGAAACTGGGCGAGATGTGCCCCGATGCCTATGTCGATACCGCGTTTCGGCGGTTCCACTGCCCGGCGGACGTGGTGCAGTCGGCGTCTCGCGTCACGGGGGCGAAGGTGGTGCGCACAAAAGACGACGCCCCGCGGTTCGAGTTCTACAGCGCGTGGACGATGCTCATGCTCCGCGAGTGTCTCGCGTGAATCAGGGGGAAACCGTCGCGGGGTGTGCGGGTATGACATGAACACGAGCCGAGACGCGGCGCGGTGTCCTGAGTGCGGCACGGGCTGGAGGATAACTCGATGAGGATTCCCCGCAGAAAGATCTACAGGGCGTTCCCCGAGATGGATCAGTTTACGGATGAGCAGTGCGTCTGTTTTCTCCGTGTGATCCGGGTGCGGCGTTTCTGGATTCTCTTTGCCTCGATCGTGGTGTGGATACTCGCGTTCATCGCCGCGTTCATCGTTTATGCAAGGATCGTTGATCCGTTTTTCAACTCCATCGGGGTCCATCGTCTCCTGGATGTGGTGATGATCAATATCCCGGGCGTCGGGGATCTTTACTGGGGGGATTTGTTGGATACATGCTCGGTTGTCTTCCTGAACGTCGGCGCGCCGACCATGCTCGCGATACTGACGAGGGACTGGTTTCTGCACCGGGCGCTGGGGCGGCACATTCAGGGGGCACGCTGCCCGGGGTGCCGGCAGAGCCTGATCGGGCTGCCGATCCTCAAGGAAGAAGACGGGCAAGGGCCGAGCGCCCGGTGCCCGGAGTGCGGCCGGCTGTGGGTTTTGCGTGATCTGGGGCTCACGCCGGCGGATCTGCGGCCGGACGCGGCCCGGGCCGGGGCGTGACCCGCGTTCCGGGGTTGTCCGGTATTGGTGGTATGATCGTGTGACGGCTTTTCTCGCAAAGTTGTTCGGGGCGGGGTGAAAGCGGGGCGGGCCGATTCCCAACAGAAGAGTGCGGGCTGTTCCCGCGATGCGGAGGCTCGAGATGCAGTCGATCGTCGCAGAGATCTTGCAGGACGAGGACAAGCTGTTGCTCGTACTGGGCGCGGGGGTCATCGCGTTGTGGCTGCTGCTGCGGGTCTTTTCCGGGGTGCTCACGACGATGGCTCGCGAACGGACCAAACGCGAGATCGCGGCCTACATCGCCGAGGGGTCGATGACGCCCGAGCAGGGCGAGCGGCTGATCAAGGCGGGCAAACGCGGGCGGGATACATCGGCTTGATCGGCCTCGAAGGCCGACGAAGGGGAACATGAATGGAATGCATGAACACTCTCGCGGCTTCCGGGATCGACGGCAATCTGATCCCGATCGTCGGTGCGGTGATCGGTGGGCTGGTCGCAATCGTGGGGATCGTGATGAGCGTCTCTCGCCGGATCGCCGTGACAAACGCACGTGAGAAAACGAAACGCGAGATCGCTGCGTATGTCGCCGAGGGATCGATCACGCCGGAAGAAGGCGAACGGTTGATCCGGGCCGGCGGTGAGAAGGAGTCGAAGTCATGTCACAGTGGTGCGGTTTGAGTGCGGGTGAGTTGCTCTTTCTGATCCCGATCGTTGCCATCGTCGGCGGGATTCTGATGTCGATCATCAAGACAGTGTCCCGGGAATCGACGAAGAAGCACGCTGTGCGTGAACGGGAGCAGTCGCGTCGTGAGATCGCGGCGTATGTCGCGGAGGGTTCGATGACACCGGAAGAAGGCGAGCGGCTTCTGAACGCCGGCGACAGAACCGGCTGATCTGCACAACCCGGTCGATACGGGATCGGGGAGTTCTACGAATCCCGTTGCATCTTCGTGCGTGCAGCCATTTCAGAATCAACCAGAAGTCACCTCGGAGATCGCCAAGCCCCAACCCGGCTAATTCCACGACCGGGTCACAAGCCAATAGAACGCGATACACACCGCGATCGCCATCGCGATCACCCCGCCCGCGAACAGCACCCCGGGCGAGCCCCCCGCGGCCGCATCCGCCAAGAAGAAGATCGATCCGCACACCAGCAGCGCGCTCGAGATCAGCGCCAGCGAGATATTCCGGCTCGCCCGCTCGATCTCGCTGGTCACGTCGTCGAGCCCCTGATGCTTCAGCTGCACGATCAGCTGCTCGTGACGGACCATCTTCGAGATCGTCTGCAACTCACCCGGCAGGCTTTCGAGCAGCTCGGCGTACCCGAGCGACGTGGTCTGCAGACGGCGGCGGATCGCGCGGAAACCGTACCGGCTCTTGACGAGTTTCTCGATGTGCGGCCTGACGTGAGAAACGAGGTCGAAATCGGGGCAGACCTGTTCGCCCACCCCCTCGATGGTCGTGACCGCCTTGATGAGGTACACGATGTCCGACGGGCAACGCAGCTTGTGTCGCCGCAGCTTGGCGAAGAACTCGTTCAGCAGCGAGCCCATCTCCAGCTGCGCGAGGCTCTCCGTCTGGAATCGGGAGATGAACTCCCAGACGTCGGCGCGGAACCCACGGTCGGCCGACGCGATCGGGGGCATGTCCGTCAACTCGACCACCGCGGCGATCACCCGGGCGAGATCGCCGTTGATCGTCCCGTGCACGAGGTCGGCGAGCAGCTCGGCCGTGTGCGGGTCGATGTGCCCGGTCATCCCGTAATCGATGAAACACAGCCGGATGCCGGGGTCGTTCTCGTCGGTGGGTGTATCCCGGATCACGAAGATATTGCCCGGGTGCGGGTCGGCGTGGAAGAACCCGAAATCGAAGCATTGACGGAAAACCGCGTCAGACCCGATCGCGACGATCTCGCGCCGTTCCTCGTGCGTGAACGTGTCGTCGCCGGCATCGGAGAGCAGAACCCCGTCGATCTTTTCGAGGCAGAGAATCTGTTTGCCCGAGTGCTCTGGGTAGGTCCGCGGGAAGCACATCTTTTTGTTGTCGGAGAAAAGATCCGACATGCGGCGGATCGATCGCTGCTCGAGCGCGAGATCAAGCTCACGCAACACCTGACGCTCGAACTGTTCGACAATCTGCACCGGGCTGTAGCCCATGTCCGCGAATCGGGCCTCGGCGATCTCCGCGAGCGCTCGAAGGATCTCGATATCCGCCTCCAGCGTCCGGCGGACGCCCGGACGGAGCACCTTCAGGATCACCCGCGTGCCGTCTTTGAGTACCGCGTTGTGCGCCTGCGCGATCGAAGCCGCGGCGAACGACTCGAAGTCCACCGATTCGAAATGATCGTCGAGCCTGCCGTCATAGATCGACTCGATGTACGGGCGGATCGTCTCGGCGGGGACGGGCGGGACGCCCGACTGGAGCTTGGCGAATTCATGAGCCCACGATTCGGGGATCAGGTCGGGCCGGGTCGACAGGATCTGGGCCATCTTGATGAACGTGGGCCCGAGGTTCTCCATGGCTTGGCGGAGCCGGACGGCCTGGGGCTGGCGGATGATCTCCTCGCCCGGTTTGTCGAGCCCGACGAGCCGCTTGCCGTGCAGAATGAGACGGTCCAGCGCCAGTTCCTGCACGATGTCGGTGAACCCGTAGTTCACCATCACCGCGACGATCTCCTGGCCTCGTTTGATGTTGCGGATGGTCCGGCGGAGATTGGGGATGCGTCTGGCCATGTGGTCGGCAGTGTACGGACGTGGCCGGGGAGATGACCGCGCGGGCCGCGGGGATTGCGGATGCCTTCCCCTTGGGGAGAACAGATCGCTGGGGTGGTCAGCGGTTCATGACGCCACCTGAACAGGTTGTTTTTTGAGTGTGTCTAAGAATTTTGACTACCCATGAAAGATGTTCATGCCTTGTGGATTGTCTGTCGGGAGGTGGCACGCGAGCCAAGGATGGCGGGACCGCTGGGCCGGCGGGATGTGCCACAGGGTGGGACGGTCGATTCCTGATCCGAACACCCGACTCCTGTATCTTCCTCTCCTCGGTGCCGCCCGGAATCCAACGGTTCCGAGCGGCATTCAAAGATTCCCGAATGATCCACGGCTCCCCCTGAATGGGGTTGTGCAAGCCACGATCGTTGGTTCTTTTCCTTTTATATTCTGCGCTCTGAAACGACCTTTCGGCGTTCTCCTTCACCGCGGTGGGTATCGCGGAGGTCGGGGAGAGCAACGCATGGGGGGTGTCCTGTCCGAATCGGTGGTAGACTGATCCGAGCGCTGCTGTCTGGAGAGGAGCCGGGATTTGGATGGTCTGACACGCCGAGTGCCGGATGGCTACACCGCCGTTGAATTGCTACCGACCGAAGGGCGTTCCGCGCTGCGGGTGTGTGTGCTTTGCAGGAACGAGCCGGACCCGGTCGGGGGTCGGTTCGTGGTGGTGCGTGATGTGCTCGACGCGTCGGTGTTTCTCGGGTGTGTGCAGGACGCGGCGGGGGACATTACCCAGTGGATCGAGGTCTGGGTGCAGCGTGTCGAAGGGCTGCGCGATTCGGCGGGACGGGCGAGCCGGGCTCTCGACAACGCCTCACTCGAGGCACGCTGGAAACGGACGGCGTCGGCCCTGTCGCAGATCGGCGGGATGATTCACACCGGTTTCGAAGAAACCAACCCCCCGGCTGTGGGGATCGACACCGAAAAAGGTGTGTCGGCCCGGCCCATGCACGAGCCGACGGGGACGTATTGGGATGTTTGTCGGGATGAGGACATTCTGGCTGCCCAAGGGTTGGCTTCGTATCGGTCATCGCTGGAGCGGTATCTCTGGGTGCCGGAATTGGGGGGCGAATCGCCGTTTCTCCCGTTGTCGGATCGGGATGCGGTGCGGGAGGGCGTGCTGACGGGGGTGAATCGGCACATGGTGCCGTTCAATCTCGGTGGCGGGTTGATGATGGTGTGTCCGCTGGCACCGATCGCCTACGCCGATCAGGTCGAGATCATCGCGGGTCGGTCGTGGTCCGGGGTCCCGCACGGCGTGGCTTCAATCGATCTGCGTGAAGGCGACGGGGTTTCTGTTCGGGGCGGGGGGTTCGTGGGCGATCCGGAGCCGATCGACCCGGATCGGCTGTTTCTCGGTCGGCACGGGCGGTGGGGTCGCCTCGTGGAGTCGCTGCATTTGAAACTGAAGCTGCTGGCCGAGGCGGTCAACACCACCCGTATCGCGGTCGAGCGGATGGGTCGTCCGCTGCTGAACATCACGGACGAGAGTTTCCGCGTCGAGATCTGGGAGGGCGGCTTGGGGCTGCCCAGGCTTTGGACCTCCCGGGTGCGGCTTGTCGATCCCGGGACGGCTCATGGGATCACGGTGGGGGGGCAACGGTTGTTCATCTCACCCGATGGTCTCGGGCACGGCGTGTACCGGCCCGAAATCGGGGGGGGGATGGTGCGGGGGCGGTGTGACGTCCGCATCCGCGGCGTGGAGGACACCGGAGACGGCGCGGTCGTCGAGGCCACAATCCGCACGGATGAGCGGGTGCCGATCGGGGGGAGTGATCTGATCGAGATTCAGTTTTCCGCCGACGATCGGCGGGTGCTGCTGCACGGTCGGCTGCTCGCGGACGATCGGCTCGGCCCGGGGGAGGCCCGGTTCCGCTCGGTCCCGGTGGGGGTTGAGGATGCGGGCGTGATGCGTTCCGCCGAGGGGGTGCCGATCAGGGATGCCTCGCTCGAGGTGATCGTTTCGGCGTCGACGCCCTGTGACCTTCACGCGCTGGGTGTGCTGGGTGTGCGCACGCTGCTGGTGGACGGTGAGAACACGCTCGCGGCGGCGCTCGACGATCTGGCGAGCCTGGCGCGTTGTGCGCAGCAGGAACGTGAGTCGGACGGTTCGATCTCGCTGGAAGACTCGTTCGAGCGTGCGTTCTTTGCGGACGCCGGGTGGGCGGGATCGATCGGGCCGGGGCGGCTGATCGCCGAGGTGGTTCCCGCGGCGCAGGCGTTGGATCTGGTTCCATCGGAGGTGTGGGTTCGGGTGTTGGCGCTTCTATCGCGGATGCTTCTGGGGGTGAGCGACGCGGGCTTCTGCCGGGACGCGGGTGACACGCGGGGGCTCGCGCCGCATCTGGTTTTCGACGGGGCGCTGCGTGGGCTTACGGATCTTCTGGTGCGGACGCGGAGTCTGATCGTGGTGGACTGGCGGCACAACCGGGAAGTGCACTCGGTGGTTCGTTCGTTCCGGGAGGGGATGTCGGGGGGTGCAGAGAGCGTCGGGATTGATTAGGATCATTCGGGAGCCCTCCGCGCGTGGGGGTGAGAACAGTTATGGGGGCGAAGATGCGCACGATGAAATGTGGTTGGCTGCTCGGGCTGCTCGCGGTGACCCTCTCCATGGTGGGTTGCGGCGGCACGTCGTACAAGAAGTTCGATCTGACCGTTTCGCTGTCGGATACGTACATCCGGGAATCCGGCGGCGCGACGACTGCGGTCGATGTGGTGGCCCTGGGGGGGCAGCGGGCGGCGCCGCTGGACGCGTACTCGATGTCGCGGTACTGGACGGAGAACGATCCGTTCCGGCAGGAGCTGCTCAACGAGGGCATGCTCTGGAGCGTCGAGCTGACGCCCGGTTCACCGAGCGCGACGCTGCCCTCGCGCGACAGGATCTGGAATTCGAAGTGGAAGACGGGGGCGAAGCTTTACATCCTCGCGGATATCGTGGGCGTGGGCCCCGGCCCGGACGGCCGGGACCCGAGGCGGGTGGCGCTGCCGCGGGATTCGCAGTTGTGGGATACGAAAAAGCTCGACGTCCTGATTACGAGCCACGGGATGCCGTACACCCCGACCGAGAAAGTTTCGGGCCAGTGAGCGCGTTGTGCATGCCGGCGTGCGTTGTTGACCTGTCGGGGGTGTGATGACTGAGATCGCCGGGTACAGGCTTGTTTCGGTTGTGCGCGCCGGCGGTTTCGGTGGTCAGTGGTTCGCCGAGGCGGCCGATCATCGGGCGGTGGTTGTCGAAACCTGCCGTCCCGCGGCCGAGCTCTGCACGCGGGACGGTCCGGACGTTCTGGGGCGATTTCTCGCCCGGCGGGCGCTGCAGCGGCGCTGGGCGGATGCGATCGGCGGTCAGCACGGGGGGTTGGGCCACGGGCATGTCGTGCCCGTGCTCGAACTCGGCGTGACGTCGTGGGGCGGGTACGCCGTCCGGCCCCGGTACGACCTGACGCTCGGTGATCTATTGCGGGGCGGGGTCCGGCCGCGGTCGGACGTGCTGCTGGAGCTTGTTCGGGGGATCGTCTCGGCGTTGGACGCGATCGAAACGGCCGCGGGGCGACCGCACGGAGATCTGCGGCCGGATTCGATCATGCTCGACGACCTCCGGCCCGGGCGGTTGCGTGTAGGGCTCGCGTATCCGGCGCTTCCTGATGAGTTGGGGGATGATCTGGATGCGGCCCGGCGTGAGGATCTCCGCCGGTTGGGGTTGTTGATCTACGAGCTTGTCGTCGGGCGTCCGTTCCGGGAGCTGGGGGGGTATCCCGTCCGCGACAGCGAGGCGTGGCGGGCCTTGGGGGCGGATTCGGGGTTCTGGCTCGGGCTCGTGAATGCATTGCTGAACCCGAAGGACCGTTCGCTTTCGTTGGCGGATGTTGCCTCGCGGCTGGCAAAGGTGAAGCATCGAAAGCCCGGCCCGGGCCCGGTGTTGATCGGTGGTGTGGCGGCGGCGGCGGTCGTGCTGGTGGCGGGGGTCGTGGTGTTGTTGTCGATGCCCCGGGCGAGCACGCTGCCCGATGTCGAGTTCGAGGTGGATCAATTCCGCCGCTGGTGCGAGGTTTCACCCGGGGTGTTGGCTCTGCGCGAGGCGGTTTCGGCGCTCGGGGAGGACGCGCCGGCGGTGCTGTTGAATGCGGTCGGTACTCTGGATGAGGGGGCGGACAAACTCGCGCGCGATTTCCACGGTCTCGACGATTTCTTCGACCCCAACGCGGCGATCGAGAAAGTGAAATACACGCGGACGGCCGGGGGGATGCGTGGGCTCGGGTCGCTCGTCTCCGGCATCGAACAGTTCGAGCAGCGGGTGCTGGGTGGAGAGCAGATCGAGGGGGCCGAGGGGCAGCTCGAAAAATTGAACAAGGTCGCCGGTGTGTACACCCTTGCTTTCGAGAGGCTCGACGGCACGGATGACGCGCCGGGATTCGCCGCGATGTTCGGACGGGAGCACTGGCCGGCGCGCGAGACGGTTGAAACCATCGCCGAATCGTGGCGTGCTCGGCCGGGCTGGGCGCGTGCGGCGTCGCTCGTCGAGGCCGACCTGCAGACGATCGATGCGTCGGTTGAAACACTCCGGCTCGGTGTGCCTTTTTCCCCGGACGGCGATGAAACCGCGCGGGTGGGGCAGAACCCGGTCCAGCAGCGGGCGTTCGATGCGGTGCACGCACTGGTCGAGGCGGTCGGCCGACTCGAGGACGCGGCGGTGTGGCTCCCCGGGATCGACGGGCGATTGGCGGAGCTCACGGATCAAGCCGAGCGGCTGGCGGCCCACGCCGCGCCGTCGCGGGGGGGCGAGGTGTCGGCCGTGCTGGGCGGGGTTGACGGCGCGTTGGCGTCGGCGCTGGAGAAAGACCCGCTGCTCTCGTCGCTGCCCGATCTGGTGGCGAATCTCGGAGTGCTCGATTCCGGGCAGGGGCTGGACGTGATCCGCGATCGGCTCGACGCGATCGGGCGTGCGTTCGGGCATATTCAGCGTGTGATCGATGGTGGATGGGATGATCTGTGGGTGGACGTCATCTCGATGCACAGGGCGCTCGGGGATCGGCTCGGCGAGATGGCCGTCGGGGTCGGCTCGGCGGCCGGGGCGGGCGAGGTTTCGTCGTGGGTCGATCGGCGGATCGGGCTGTGTGAGGATTGGGCCGGGGCGGCGTCAAGAAGCCCGGCCAAGCCTCCCGAGGAAGCCCCTTCGGCGCGGCTGCATCTGGCGGCCCCCCTCGAATTGCTCCGTGGGCGATGGGCGGAGGCCGTCGACGCGGACGCGGAGGCATCGCGGAATCAGGCCCGGGTGTTGCTCGACGCGCAGGGCGAAGGCGGCGATGTCGAGGAACTGTTGGATCGGTTGGATGGATTGATCCGTCGGATCGGGGTCTGGCCCGCCTGGCCCTCGCTGGAAGATCAGATAGAGGCGGATCTCGACGAAGCATCCCGGCTGGATGCGATGCTCGGCGATGTGGTCGAGGAGGTGTACGCGGTCGTCCTCAAGGACCCGGAGGAGTTGATCGCGGATTGGCGAGCGGGCAAGACACTCGGTGCGGGGGTGGCCGGGGCTTTGGCGCGTTTGCCCTCGCTGCGTTCGGCGCGTGACGAGATCGCCGGGGGGATGGTGCGTCGATGGGAGGCCTGGCGGTCGGGGTCGAACCTCGGCGGTGACGAGATCAAGCGGGCCGCGGAGACGCGGGCGTTGCGGACTGGCTTGAAGGTCTTTGAAGACGTGTTGAGCCGTGCAGTGGGACGCGTTATGGAAGTCCCGGAATCGCTGCGGGGTGTCGGCGGGTTCGACTGGGAAGCGTTCGAGCCGGCTGCGGTCCGGGCGCGTGCCGAGGCGGTCGCCGCGGCGCTTTCCGGGATCGATGATTCGTTGTGGGCGGACCGTTCCGCGGGTGTCGAGGGGGGCGCAATCGACCGGGCGGTGGGGGCGGCATTGGCCGAGAGCGAATCGGTTCTGGAGGATCTGAACCGGGCGTTGGAGAGGCTGGCGGAACTCCGCGATCAGCTCGACCGGTGCCTGCTGCCGGGCGACGAGGGGGGGAGCGAGCCGGCAGCGGTGTCAGCGTTGTTGGGATCACTTGAGGGGGTGTATGCGCCATTCGTTTCGGCGAGCGACGATGTCCATGCGGTGATGTCGGTCGCCGAGGAGGTGGAGACGATCTCGGCGGGGGATGATCTCGGGGAGCTTGTGGCGAGGGCGGAGGATGTCGGGCCGGACGGGCCGCACAGGGCTGTGCGGTACGCGGCGTTGCGTCGGGCCGATGCACTGGCGAGATCGGGGCGGGATTGGCCGGACGACGTGGCGTCGATGCGTGCGGAAGCGGATCGGCTGCGTGAGGGGTTCCGTCGGTTGCTTGATGAGTTGGGCAACGATGCCGAGGCGAAGGCGCGTGTGATTTCGGTTGTCCGCGGGGTGCTCGACGGATGGTGGCAGCGCGGGTTCGATGTAGCCCGGAGCGAGAGCGATCTTGCCGTGTTGATCGATGACGTGCCCGGTCGGCTCCGAGCGATTGGCGATGGGTGGGGATCGTTCGGGGATACCGGGGTGCTGCAGGGCGCGGCGTTGTATAACGCGGGGGCGTACAGGGCGCGTCGCGCGTTGCTCTCCGATGCCGTCGAGACGATGCGCGAGAGCAAAGGCGCGACGAAAACGCAGGCCGCGGCGTATCAGGAGGCATTCAAGGCGCGGGCGAAACAGCAGATCGAAATGCTGCGGTTGCTCGCGGGCGAGGCGCTTGATTCCTCGGCGCGGTCCGCGGCCTTGCGGTGGATCGATGAAGCGAGCAAAGCGATCGCCGAGGCGAAGGGCGGCAGCGCGGGGTGGAACGAGAATCAGCACGGCCCGGTCGGGGTCAACTTGCCCGGATGGGGGGTGACCCTGGGGGAAAATGCGGACGGCTCGGCGCGGCTGGAATACTCGAACGGGGCGCTCTCGATCGTGTTCGATCTGATCGAGTTGCCGAACGGAGAGAAGGTGTTCCTCGCCGAGGACGAGTTCTCGGTGGAGCTGTTGCTGGAGGTGCTCCGGCGTGACACGGTGCGGGACGCGCTCGGGGCGTGGTTTACGGAAGTTGCACGCGGGCCCGGGCATTCCCGGCCCAAGGGGCCCATGGCCGAGCGGATCGAGCAGGGCAGGCGCCGCGGGCGATTCGAGTTCGGGCTTTGGGCTCATTGGCTCGACGATGAGAACACGCAGTATGGGCCGCCGGTGCCGAGTGAATCATTCCCGGCGTACCCGGATGGGTTGGTCGACCCGTCCGACCCGGTCGCGATCGGCCCTTCGCAGGGGAGGCCGAGCGGGAAACATCCGGTGACGTATGTGACGTTCAAGGCCGCGGGGGTGATCGCGGAGGCATTGGGTTGCCGGCTTCCGACGGTGGAGGAATTCCGGGCGGCGTTGGGGATGGTGCCGTACCCGCCCGAGAGCGGGGTGTGGAATCTGCGAGACGGCTCGACTTTCCCGAAGCAGTGGGCACACTACCAGCGTGCGTTCCAGAACGAGGTGCGGAACCACTACAAGCCCGGCGACGGGTGCTACGACAAGCGGGCCCGGGCGAGCGACGACGCGTCGGTGTGGGCGTACCGCCCGATCGCGGGTCGCCCGCCCGAGACGAGGCTGTGGTTCGATCCGACGGGTCCGCTCGAACGGCAGCAGGGGGTCCGGTTCCGGCACCTGATCGGGAATGTCGCCGAGTTCGTGTCCAGCGGGGGCAAGCCCGCGGCGATGGGGTGCTCGGCATTGTCACACCCGAGTGTCCGGCCCGATCGGGTCGTGGAGAAACTCAGGAGCGTGCAGGGGTACGCCGACACCGGCTTCCGGTTGGCGATCGACGCGGACGATTTCGGTAGCCTCGCCCGCACCTTTGAACGGCTGCTCGAGCGGTCGTCGGCGTCGGCGTATGTGTTTGGGGGTGGCTGATGCGTTCAGTCCGTGGGCACCTGCACCGTGGCGTAGTCACGGATCAAGGCGCGGCGTTGGCGGGCCTCGAGCGCCGCCAGTCGGACGTGCTCGCTGAACATGGCCGATCCGAGTGCATCGCCGACCCCCATCGAGGGCATGTCGGAGACCCGGGCCGCGTTGCCCAGCGTTGTCTTCGAGGACGAGGCGCAGCCGCCCAGGGCTGCCGCCGCGGCGAGGACAACGACAAAGCGGGCGGCGTTTCGGCGGGTGTTGTGGTCACGGAACATATCGACTCCTCCTTGCGGGACGCGTGCTCGGGCTGTGTATCGACGTCTCGGCGTGTGTTGAGCAGGAGGCGCGAGAAATGCGCCCCGGCGGCGGAGCAAATCGGACGTCGCGAACAGCACAGGGCGTATGAACAGCCCGCACGGTCCGGGTTTCGGACCTCCGCGACAGGCTGTATCATGCGGGAACCGTGTTTTCGGTCGTCCCGGGGCACGCGAGCGGCCCGGGCCGGGGAGTTGCATCCATGAGCGGTGGAGAGTCTTGGCGTTCGCTGGCGGAACTGACGGCCAACAGGCTGCGGCTGATCCAGGCGGATCTTGCCGACGAGCCCGCGGACCAGCGGCGTGCGCACATGCGCGACGAGGTCGAGGCGGCGCTCGAGAAGGTGCCGCTGGCGGATCGGAACGCTTTTCTCGACGCGGTCGAGGAGCGGTTCCCGGCGTGGGAAGGGGGGCGTGTGGTGAGCGGAGCGGGTGATGGCACGCTGTTGTCGCCGACGGATATGGCCGAGTTCAACGACCCGGCGTTCCTCGTCCGGCAGCTGGCGAAAGTGGCGGATTCGATGACCGAGGCGCAGCGTCGGGAGGCGGGCGAGCGGCTCGCGGCGGCGGGGATCGCGCCGGCGGGCGTCGGGGAGGTTCCGGCCGAGTCCGTAGCCCGGGCGAAGGAGGCGATGCGTGTCCCCGCGGAGGCCGACGCGGACACGGGCCGGCTTCTGGAAGCGGGGGCGTTGCTTGCCGAGCAGGTCGTGCTGCTGGACACGCTGGTCTGGAAAATCTGGCGTCAGGTCGCCCCCGGTTCTTCTTTGCGGGGCAAGGGCAACGTGGCCTCGACGCTCTCGTCGTATGTCGCGGGCGGGGGTGAGACGGGGCGGGGGCAGGTCGCCGCCGAGCTCGAGAAATTCCGGCAGCTGACCGCGGCGTTGCTGTCTTCGGTCGGCCGGGTGGGCGAGACGGTGTACGGTCAGATCGCCCGGCTCAGCCCGCACAACATCGAGACGATGGCCAAAGCGGAAAAGAAATGGAACGAGAGCGTCGAGATGGCGGGCTGGCGCAAGTACAAGGAGCTGGCGGGCAAGCTCGACCAGGCGACGGTGGAGAACGAGGTGATGAAAGCCGTCGCGGGGACGGTCGAGGAAATCATCGGTCCCCGCGGGCGGTGATCGATCGGCACAGACCGCCCGGGCGTGCGGTCGGAAGGGGTTGGTGAACGCATGACGGTACAGGTGCATTGGCACGAGGGGCTGTTCCTTCAGCCGCACCATCTCCAGGCGATGCAGCGTTCGCTGCTCGCGCGATCGGCGGGTGATCGCCGGCTGCTCCGGCCTTATCCGTACGGATTGGTCGAGGCGAAGCTGAGCACGGACGAGCTGGAGAACATGCGTGTGCGGTTCGACGTGCTGCGTGCCGTCATGCCGAGCGGGCTGGTGGTCGAAGCGCCCGGGAACACGGACCTGCCGTCGCTGGATATCTCGGAGCGGTTCGGCTCGAGCACGGCGGCGTTCACGGTGAGCCTGGGGGTGCCGCTCTGGCAGGGCACGAGGGCGAACGCGCTCGAGCTCGGCGAGACGGACTGGCGGGTGAAGCGTCTGTACCGCGTCGAGGAGGCCGAGGCTCCCGACGAGAATACGGGCGACAACCCGCAGAGCGTGCTCGTGCGGAAGATCAACGCCCGCCTGCTGCTCGAGGGCGACGACACGACGGACATGGAGGTGCTGCCGCTGCTGCGGATCGGGCACGCGGCGGGCGAGGACCTGGGCGTGCCCCGGCTCGAGCGGACGTTCGTGCCGCCCTGTTTTCTTCTGAGCGGGTCGGCGGTGCTGCGTGAGATGCTGCGTGATCTGGCGAACCAGGTCGAGGCGGCGCGGGGCGAGACGGTGGTGCAGATGACGCGGGGCGGGTTCAACCTCGAAACGATCCGGGGCGTGCATGTGCAGCAGATGCTTCGCCTCGGGACCCTGAACAACTACGCGGCGAGGCTGATGCACATGGTGCGGGCGCCCGGGGGGATCGGGCCTTTCGAGATGTATCTCGAGCTGCGGGGGCTGCTGGGCGAGCTGGCGTCGCTGCAGCCCGACCGCGACGCGTGGGACGCGCCGGATTACGACCACGACGAGCCGGGGCGGGTGTTCGAGGTGTTGTGCGACCGGATCCGGGCGCAGCTGCGCAGCGAGGGCACGGCGAGCTGGGCGCGGGTGCGTTTCGAGATGCGAGACGGCCTGCTGGTGGCGGAGTTGAACGACGAGCACTTGACGGAGCCGAACGAGTATTTCCTGGGTATCCAGACGGGCCGGGACCCGCGCGAGCTGGCCAAGCTGGTGGAGGATCAGGGCGAGTTCAAGCTGACGGCGATGAGCAAGGCGCAGACGCGTGTGCGGGGCGTGCACCTCGAAGAAGAGCGGCACCCGCCGCTGGAGTTGCCGGCGCAGATCGGCCTGCATTATTTCCGCGTGGATCGTTCCAAGAGCACCCGCGTGTGGTCGCTGATCGAGCAGGAGAAGCAGCTGGCGATCAACTTCCCGGGCGTCGAGAAGAACGAGTTCGACGATGTCTCGCTGTACATGACGATCCCGGGCTGACCGCCCGGTGCCGGAGCACGGAATGAAACTCCTCGATGTTTGCGAAGACATTTTTCAGTATGTCTGTCGGCTGAACCGTTCCGCCCGCAAGGGCGCCCCGCTCGAGCCGACGATGGTTCGTTCGGATATCAAGAGCCTGCTGTCGAAGGCCCGTTCCGCCGCGGCGCAGGACCCCCTGTTGGCGCAGCAGTTCGATCAGGTCGAGCGTCCGCTCGTGTATTTCATCGATTTCATGATCGAGGAGAGCAGCCTGCCGTTCGCCGGCGACTGGAAAAACCATCGGCTGCAGAGCGAGATGTTCAGCGTCAACGACGGCGACGAGCATTTCTTCGATCTGCTGGACGAGACGCTCCGCGACACGTCGGCGCAGGCGACGGAGCGGCTCGCCGTCTACTACACCTGCCTCGGGCTGGGGTTCACGGGGTTCTATCAGGGGCAGCCCGAGTATCTCCGCCGGAAGATGATGGAGATGAACGCTCGGCTTCGAGAGGTCGTGGACATGGACCTCGGCAAGCGGGTGGTACCGGAGGCCTACGAGCATGTCGACACGAGCGACCTGATCCAGCCGCCGGCGCGGAGTCTGGTCGGTTTGTTGATCGCGGTGGTGGTCGTGATTGTTTCGATCATCGCGATGAGCGTGGTGTTGTATCTCAAGGAATCATCGAACATGCGCGGGGCGCTCGTCCAGACTGAGCGGCTGCTCGACCGGGGCGTTTCCGCATCGGAATGAATACAGACAAGCGACGGCGCGGGGCACCCCGCCGGAGGCCGTGACGGATGAAAGAACTCATCAGCAAAGCGTGGGCGCTGCCGATCCCGGGCAAGGCGATGATCGGGATGATCTTGGCGGGCGGGGTCTTCGGGGTCCTGTACGCGGCGGGCTACCCGCGGCTGGCCTATTTCGTGGGTATCGCTGTCGCGGTGCTGACGTTCGTGCTCGCGGCTGTGGGGCTGCTGATGCAGCGCCTGGACAAACGCCGGGCGCGCGAGGTCGAGGCCAGCGTCGCGGAGAACGCGGCGACGACCGGGGGCGTGAGCAAGGTCGCCGATCGGGCGAGGCTCGACGATCTTCGGCGTCAGTTCGAGACGGGGATCCAGACTTTCCGTGACTACGGCAAGGATCTGTATTCGATGCCGTGGTACGCGATGGTCGGCGAGCCCGGCAGCGGGAAGACCGAGGCGATCCGCCACAGCGGGATCGGGTTCCCGCCGGGGCTTCAGGATCAGCTGCAGGGCACGGGCGGCACGGTGAACATGAACTGGTGGTTCACGGACCACGCGGTGATCCTGGATACCGCGGGCCGGCTGATGTTCGAGGACGTCGTGCCCGGCGAGACGAACGAGTGGCGTGAGTTTCTCAAGCTGCTGCGGACGGTCCGCAAGAACTGCCCGATCAACGGCATGCTGCTGGTGATCCCCGCGGACACGCTGATCACGGACACGCCGGACGAGATCGAGAAGAAAGCGGGCAAGATCGCCCAGCAGTTCGATCAGATCCAGCGGAGTCTGGGGGTGCGGTTCCCGGTGTTCGTGCTGATCACGAAGGCCGACCTGATCAACGGCTTCCGGGAATTCTTCGACGACATCACGGACCCGGTGCTGACGGCGCAGATGCTGGGGTGGTCGAACCCGGCGGGTCTGGACGAGCCGTTCAAGCCCGATCAGGTGGAGGAGCACCTCAAGGAAGTCAGCCGGCGGCTGCTGGAACGCCGGTTCGCGTTGCTGCACGACCCGGTGCACACGGAGGACGCCGGGGGCAGGCGGATCGATCAGGTCGACGCGCTGTTCAAGTTTCCGGAGGCGTTGGTGGATCTCGCCCCGCGGCTTCGGCGGTATCTCGAGATGATCTTCGTCGCGGGCGAGTGGAGCCAGAAGCCGCTGTTCCTGCGGGGGATCTACTTCACCAGTTCGATGCGCGAGGGGGCCGCGCTCGACGCGGATCTGGCGAGCGTGCTCGGTGTCAGTGTCGAATCGCTGCCCGAGGGCAAGCTGTGGGAGCGCGAGCGCAGCTACTTCCTGCGCGACGTGTTTCTCGACAAGGTGTTCAAGGAGCGGGGGCTGGTCACGCGGGCGGCCAACGCCGAGAAGGTCAAGCGCAAGCGGGCGATGATCCTGCTTTCGGCGGGTCTCGCCACGGCCCTGCTTTTGGCGGGTGTGACATGGTGGAGCTGGAGAGAGACGAACCGTCGGATCTCACTGCCCACCGAATACTGGACTTCCGTGTACGACTGGATCAGCAACGGGTCCGGGGGCGACGGGGAGGGGTTCTCCCGCGATCGTCTCGGCATGACGATCTCGGTGCTCTGGAACCGCGGTTTCGGGTGGAACAGCCAGATCAACGTCAACGGCATCCCCGTGAAGATCCAGGGAGAGCCGAGGACGTACCGGGAGTTGTTCGATCTCGCCCGTCGGCATTACACCAACAACTCGTCGTCCACCGGCTTGTTCGGGCTGATCGCCAGTCTGCCGGGAGTCGGCGGTGGGGATGTCTTCGAGCGTCAACTGCGCGTGCAGCGTCGGCTGTTCGAGGAAGCGGTGATCGGGCCGGCGGTGGGGTACGCCGACGAGGACTTCATCATCGAGCAGGCCGGGCCTCTGGACTGGGATTCGAACGCGACCGGAGCGCTCGGTTCGCTCATCGCTCTCGAAGCGGACGGGTTGCTCGGCCGAGACCGCCCGGGGGATTCGTTCGATCTGGGCTCGCTCGTGCTGTTCGCGCTGCGTGACGGCCGGGGGGGTGAGCAGCCGGACGAAGACGGTCTCGGCGACATGCGGGGGTATTTCGGTTGGGTCTACGGCTCGTCGGGTTCCTGGCCCCCGAATGCGGACTGGGCGACCTCCGAGCGGACCGCGGCCGCGATCGATCAGGGGATCGAACGGTTCACCGCGTACTACGCCAACCCCACCGGGAGCGACACGATCTACGGGCAACTCAAGGCGTTCCGCGACGCGGCCGAGGCGTTCGGCCGAGCCGAGACGGCGTTGCACACCGCGGGGGCGTTCGAGCATGCCTCGACAACCGCGGAGTATCGGACGGAACGGGACGACTGGCTCGAGCGTTACGCGCGGGTCGACGTGGCCGCCGGTGTGCTTGAACAGGCCATCACGGACGATGTTCGTTCAATTATCAATGAGACGGACCCGGTGGCATTGACGCAGTTGCAGGAAAAGGTCCGCAAGGGGATCTGGGAGAATACGCAGAAAGCCTACGGGCGGCTCCTGGCCGCGTTCGGCGAGGAGGGCGAGATCAAGGACGACGAGCGGGGCGCGGCGTTGTTGAAGTGGCGTGAGCGTCTGGTGAAATCCCGCAGCGACACACAGAAGCAATACGAGCAACAGGTCGCCGATCTGTTCGACCAGATCAGGGGGACGCTCGGCGAGCGGTTTGTCAGGTCGCCGAAGGGTTCGCCCGGAAAGATGGCCTTCGAGGTCCGGGCCGATCTGTACCGTGCGGTCAGCGGCTGGCTGAGGGATGACGCGCCGCCCGAAGGGCCGCTCGGGGATGTGCTGGAAAGCATCGCGGGCACAAACCACACGCGGATCAACGATGTCCAGAAGACCGCCGGGGACGCCGAGAAAGGCGCCATGGCCGACGCGCGCGGTGTTGCGATCGCCGCCGCGGACGCGATCGCCGCGGCGCAGCGTTCGGCATCGATCGGCTCGGAGATCGATCGGCTCGGCGGGTTCGAGGCGTTCTTCGACGGCCTCCCCCGTGAGGAACTCCCGGATATCGCGTTCTCCGAATTGGCCGATCTGTCGTACCCGCCGGATTATCAACCGGGGGCGAATAAGGATCTTCTCGCGGCCTTCGGCGCGGTCGGCGAAGTGTTGGCGTCCGGGTCTCAACGGGTTCTCGACAGGGATGCGCTCGCCGAGCACCTCGCGGGCATCCGCCGGGGGTTGGCCTCGCATGTCGCCGGGTACATCGAGTTCTGGGCCGGCAAGGTCCCGGATGCGATGACCCCACGCAAACCGGACGACCTCACCTGGAAGCAATACCTGCGTGTCCTCACCCGGGACGAACGCGACATCGAAGACCGCGTCCGGCTGCTCAGCGACACGATCGCGGAAGCGCTCGGCTACGCGAAGGGGTTCCTGAAAGATCAAGATCCGGCTTCGGTCTATCTCGAAGCGATCGACGAAGAGCGGGCGAATCGGTCGCAGGACGATCAGGCACGCGGCGAGATGCTCGACAACTGGGCGGCGCTCCCCGCCGATGCCGGCACGGCCGGTTCGCAGTTGGTGACCGCCGCGGGCCGGCCGAACTTCCTCGACCGTTATTTCCCGCTGTATACGGAGGGGCGTGCGGGCGAGGCTCCCCCCGAGCGGCTGTATTGGAGCCGGTTCTCGCTCGTCGGTCTTGATACGCTGGTCCATGAAGCCGGGGGCGACACGGCCGCGAAAATCAACGAGGCCGTCACGTTGGCCAGACGATTCCCGCTGACGCTCGACGCGCCGCCCGGCGAGGATCTGACGACCGATGAGATCGAACACTTCATCGATTTGACCCGCGGGTGGGATTTGTCAGAGCGGCCCGATAATGCGGGAGAGCGGCCTTATGCGCGTTATCCGGACCGGATCGCTCTTGCTCTGATCACGCTCCGGGGCGACGAGTTGCTCAGCAACGGGGGGCGGGCCGATCGTCTCGGTCGTGCTGTGCGGGTGGGTTCTTATTTGCTGAAAAACGCCGGGAAGATGGAGTTCACGCTCGCTTCGCTGGGTTATCTGTACCAGCCGAACGCGGAAACCCGGGAGTTCTGCCGTCAGTTGAGCATTGCCGGTCGGAGCACGGAAAAATTCGATGAAAACGCGATTCTCAAGCGTGCGTTGAGGTGGGATTTGCCGCTTGACCGGCAACTCGATCTGGTGTTCAAGGACCTCGACGGGAACGACACCGCGCGGGGCCGGCTCTCGATCTGGGAGCCGCTGGCGGCGCTCAACGCCTCGCCTCTCGACGCGGGGGATGTCGCCGGGGCGGATGAAGATATCTGGCCGTTGCCGGTTCATGTGACGTACCGGGGCGGCTCGGGCGTGTACTGGATCGGGGTGCAGTTCGACAAGGCCGACGGTCTGGAGGAACTCAGATCGGACTGGTTGAAGCAGTCGCAGTGGTCCCGCGAATGATCCGCGGTCGGTGAGGCAAAGAAGGAAGTTGCATGACCAAGCGTGACCCGGCCATCCTCGAAGGCGAACGGATCTGGCTCGCGGCGATCGGGAAACACCCCGGCTGGAACGACCATCTCGACGACATCGGGCTGGACATGGACCGTCTCGTGGCGGTCAAGCGGCAGATCTACGTCGACGGGATCGGCGGGGTGATCGGCGCCGGGACGTGGGATGCGATGGACGAGTCCTCCCGCGACGAGGGCTTCGCCCATAGCTTCCTGTGGCGGCAGCCCGACGGGTTGGTTGTCGGGCGGATGTGGACATCGAGCGACGGCAAAGGGCGACGGAAGTTCCCGATGATGGTGTACGCGCTGTGCCGGTCGATGCCGCTGTCTGTGATCGCCGGCCCCGTTCTGCAGCGTCTGCGGCGTCTGGAGGCGCAGTGCAAACAGGCCGAGACCGCGGCGGAGGTGATCTCGGCCGTCGACGCGATGCGGTCCGAGCTGCGAGAACTCGCCTCGGACACCCCCCCGGTCACGGGAGAGCCGGTCGGGGAACCACCCGCCGCGGCGGTGCTTGCCGATGCCCCGGAGATGGGCCCGGAGGCCCGCGGCCTTCGTCGGGTGCTGTATCAGATGGAACGCGAGATGTCGGCGTTCATCCCGTCCGAGAGCGCCACACGCAGCCGATCGCGCACAATCGAGATCCGGTCGCAGCACATGCGCGTCCCCGCGGTGCTGGAACCGGAGGATCAATGCTGGTCGGTCTGGGCGAGGTTGCTGCTCGGCCGTCTCGATCAACTCGCGCCGCTGCTCTTTCTCAGCAAGGACGGGCGGCCGTGGCTGGACATCATCGTCGGGGAGCCGAGCCCGGCGGTGCTCGCCTGTCTCCAAGGCTCTCCCGAGGTATTCCCCCTCACGACGGATATCCCGTTCACCATCGATGCGCGGACCGACAGCGCCACCGACGAACTCATCGCGAGGGCACGCCGCGGCGAGATCAGCGAGACCGACCCCGGGTATTTCGCACTCTCGCCGGACAGGCTCGCGCCGTTCATGCGTACCGCCCGCAAGCCGGCCGCGGAAACAGGGAAAAAAACGAATCAGCTGCTATGGGTGACCGTCGCGGCGGCTTTGGTGCTGATCGTGGTCGTCGTGCTCGCGTTCAGGATTTTCGGCGGTTCTGCCGGAGGGGCGGCTCCGTCTTCATCCGCGGGTGTCGAAACAAGCCGGGCGCCGCCCGAATCCGCGCAGCCTGCCCCGGAACGACCGGCCCCGGCGCTCGCCTCGGGGCCGACACCCGAACCGGATGTATTCCCTCGATCGGCTGAACCCACCGCGAACGAACAGACGAGCCGATTCCGGCTCTGGTGCAGGACCGCCGACAACTGGTATCTCCCATTGATCAAAGCATTGGACCGCGGGGCGGCAACGAATGACCCGGTCCTCGCCGACACACTGCTCGACCGGCTCCGCGATGCCGATCGCGTTGAACTCGACCCGTTGCGAGTCGCCCCGAGGCGGTATTCCTCGATCGCCGCGCTCGGCGTCCACCCCGCCGGGGCGATGGGCGAACCGAAACACACGAAAGAAATCAATGACGCCCTGAGGTTTCTCCGGGGCGTGCGAGAGTCGATGCCCGGCGAGGTCGCGGCGAGGTGGCCCGATGACGGCGCGTTCATTCCTAAAGATGCGGCGTTCCCCCGTGGCCCGGTCGCCGAGTGCTTCGAGTGGCCCGTGTTCACAGATGGGCTGACGGATTCCGAAGTGGATTTGTCCGGAGTGGAAACGGCGAGCAGGATCGGGGTGATCGGGGGCTTGGCGCTCTCCACGCCGACGCTGGTTCAATCGCGGGTCCAGCCGCTCAATGGCGTGATTTCCTTGTCGGGTTTCAGTGACGTCGGGCTATGGCTTGCGTTCACACCGGGAACGGGCATGCCGCTTTCGGTCAGAATCGGCAGGATGCTGAGTTCTGCGCCGTTTTTGCGCTGAATTGCCTTTGGTGGAGGTGATCGACTTTATTCACGGCGTGTTCGTGACTGGCGGGTGATGGCGTCTCGTGCTAATCTTTTGCTCGGTTCCGTATTTCTGAACAGCGGGGTGTCAGATGCTGATGGTTGACGGAAAGTGGTTTGTGGGGATGGTTCGTCGTCTTCGGCCGGTCTGTGCGGTGTGCCTGCTGCTCGGCGTGTTCCCTTCGGTGTCTGTGGCCTCCGCCGTGCGCACAGGCGAGGGCTGGGTCAAACCCGCCGAGGTCCCGATCACCGAAGGGCAGCCCGACGAAAAGGCCGACGGGACCGCGTTCTCGATCACCGGTTTTACGTACACATACGCCCGGCCGCACCCCGACCTGCCTCCGGTCGAGACATTCGACGACATCACGGTGCGGCTCGTCCGCCTCAGCAGCGGGTTCGTCGCGAGGAAGGACGAGGGAACGCCCGTTCGCCTGGGTGATCTGGGGGCCGACGGTCCGGTGACGCTTTATCAGTCCGCTATCACCGCGTGCGAGTTCGCGCTCGTCGATTGGTTCGAGAGCCGATCGATCGTCGGGGTGTTCATCACCCCGAACCCGGACGCCATCGATGCGCCCGCGCAGGGACGGTGGGAGGATTTCCGCGAGGGCGTGACAACCTTCCCGCTGGATATCTACACGGCCAAGGTGGCCCGCGTGCGGACCATCGCCTCGGGCGAACGTGTCAAGACCGAGCAGCGTCTCGATAGTCCGGTGCACGCCCGCATCCGGTTGCATTCGCCGCTGAGGCCTTACAACGGGGAGGGTGCCCGACACGACCTGCTCCGGCTCGAGCCGCTCAATATTTACGCGTACAGGCTGAGTCGTCACCCGGGCCGCCGGGTCGATGTCGCCGTCGCCGACGCGAGCGACCCGGAAAATCCTGACACGCTCGGCGACGCCGAGGTGCAGTATCTCGTTCAGGAGCTCAAGCCTTGGACGGCGTACTTCCAGCTGACCAACACCGGCACGCATGAGACGGGCGAGTGGCGTGAGCGTTTCGGGTTCGTCCACAACCAGCTGCTGGGTTTCGACGACATCTTCACGATCGACTACATCACCAGCGAGTTCCGCGACAGCAACGCGGTCATCGGGTCGTACGACGTGCCCCTCGTGGCGGATGATTCGCTGCGTCTGAAGGTCAACGCGGGGTGGAATGAGTACAACGCGACGGACGTCGGTCTGCAGGACGAGCAGTTCGACGGCGAGAGCTCGTTCTTCGGGCCCGAGATCCGCGGCACGGTCTTCCAGCGCGACGATTTCTTCGTCGACGCCTACGCCGGATTCCAGTACCAGAACATCGAGGTGACCAACGTCGGTGTCGCCAACGGCCGGGGCAACGAACAGATCTTCGTTTCGACGATCGGGCTGCGGGCCGAGCGGCAGCGGGCGGCGTATTCGTTCAACGCCGACGTCGGTGTCGGGTTTTCGATCAACGGGCTCACGGGTGCGTCCCGGAGCGAGCTCGAGCGGCTGGGCAGGCTCAACCCGGACAAGGAATGGGTCATGCTCAAGTGGAACACCGAGTTCAGTTTCTATCTCGATCCGCTCGGCGCGGCCGACCCGAACACCGCTGCTCTCGTTCAGGAGGTTGCCTTACGGTTCAGCGGACAGTATTCCTTCAACAACAGAATGATCCCGAATTTCGAATCCGTCGCGGGGGGGCTCTATTCGGCGAGGGGATACCCCGAGTCGGTCGTCGCGGGCGACAACGGCATCTTCGGGGGCATCGAATACCGCGTTCACGTTCCGAGAGCGTTCCCCGTCAACGCCAACCCGCCGGAGGTGCTCGGCCGGCCCTTCCGTTTCCAGCCCGACGAGCCGGGGGGGCGGCCCGATTGGGACCTGGTGCTCAAGGCCTTTGTCGACGCGGGCCGGGTCACCAACGCCCGTGCCCTGGGCTTCGAGAACAACGAATCGCTTCTGAGCACGGGCCTCGGTGCGGAGATCGTGCTCGCCAACAACGTGAGTTTTCGGACCGATTGGGGCATCGTACTGGACGAAACTGGGGCCGATACCCCGGATGCCGTGACGGTTGGATCGCAGAGATGGCACTTTGTTTTGACGGTTCTCTATTAGCCGTGAACGGTTCGTGGTAGAGTGACATACGACGAGAAACCCCGTTCACGGGGGTGTTGCGGATCATCTGAATACAGAGGTTCCGAGAAGAATCGAGGGTTGTGAAGATGTCGAATCGCCAGACGAAGAACCGTGCTTCAGCCGCCCCGCGCCATGGCCACGATCGTTCCGGACGCGGCGGGGCCCGACGCCTCATCACGGCCGGCGTGCTGGCCGGGCTGACGAGTGTTCCCGCGCTCGCCGGGCCCAGGGGCGAGCAGGTCGTCCACGGCAGCGCCGTCTTCAACCGGCACGGCAACAGCACGACGATCAGGACTTCCCAACGGGCGATCATCAATTACGAAAGCTTCAACCTCAACCGGGCCGAGTCCGTCCGGTTCATCCAGCCCAACGCCTCGTCGAGCGTGCTCAACCGCATCATGAACGGGATGCCGACGGGCATCGACGGGTCCGTCTTCGCTAACGGCAACGTCTACTTCGTCAACCCCGCGGGCATCTATTTCGGGCGCAACGCCGTCATCAACGTCGGCGGCATTTTTGCCGCGGCGGGCAACATCTCGAATCAGGACTTCCTCAACAACGTCAACCGCTTCACGGATCTTTCGGGTGAGGTCATCAACCGCGGGCAGATCAACGCCGTCAGCGGGGCGCACCTCGTCGGACGCCGGGTCGCCAACTTCGGGCAGATCGTCGCCCCCGACGGCATGATCACCATGACCGCCGGCAAGGACGTCCTGCTCGGCGAGCGGGGCGGCAAGGTCTTTGCGCGCATCAAGGGCGACGCGGCCAACCCCGGCTCGGTCGAGAACCACGGCGTCATCGACGCGGGCAGCGGGCAGGTCATCGCGGGCGTGGGCGACCACTTCGCCCTGGCCCTTTATGACACGTCCAGGATCCGCGCTTCCTCGATCCGCGTCGCGGGCGGCGCCCACAGCAGTGTCCGCGCCAGCGGCGAGCTCGACGCGTCCAACACGGCCGGCAGCGGCGGTGAAATCGACGTGCTCGGCGGCAAGATCGCCCTGCGCAACGCCGACCTCGACGCGAGCGGCACGACCGCCGGCGGGCAGATCCACGTCGGCGGCGACTTCCAGGGCAAGGGCGACCGCCTCCGCGCCCGGGCCACGCTCGTCGATGCGAACAGCACCATCAACGTCGACGCCTCCAACGGCGACGCCGGCAGCGCCGTCGTCTGGTCCGACGGGGCCACCTTCTTCTACGGCGACATCAGCGCCCGCGGCACCGGCAAGGGCGGCTTCGCCGAGGTCTCCAGCAAGGGCAGGCTCGACTTCCGCGGCTCGTTCGATCTGCGCGGGGCGCTCCGCAACGGCACCCTCCTGCTCGACCCGAAGAACATCCAGGTCGTCGCCAACGGCACCGGCCCCGCCGCCACCGAGGCCGACTTCGATGAATTCTCCGACAACGCCTCCGGCTCGTCCCTGCTCGACGCCGACCTGCTCAGCAGTTGGCTCAACGGTGCCGGGGCCGAGGTCATCCTCCAGGCCAGCAACGACATCTTCTTCCTCAACGGTGCCAACGTCGTCCAGAACGCCGGGAGCGATGTCGATCTCCGCCTGACCGCGGGCCGGCGGATCATGTTCCTCGGCGGGTCGGTCCTCTCGCTCGACGGGGGCAGCCTCTTCGCCACCGCCAACGCCCAGGGTTTCGTCGCCGGGCAGCGTGACGCGGGCTTCGGCTCCATCCTCGTTCTTGGCGGGGCCGTCGTCCGCAGCAACACGGGCACCCTGAACTTCACCGTCGACAGCACCGCCAACGCGACCAGCACGCCGGGCGATCTCGTCCTGTTCGGCGATGTCCGCGCCCCCGTGCTCAACCTCGCCGCGACCTACACCAACAGCCGCATCGGGCTGGTCGAAGACGGCGACGCGAGCAACAACACCATCGGCTTCGGCGGCCGCGTCAACATCGACGCCGGCCAGTTCGTCGCGTTCCTGAATCAGACCGGCGAGTGGTCGTTCGAGAGCCTCAACGTCGCCTCGCCTCTGATTGTTTTCGACGCCAACGCCACCGGTGTCACCGCCACGGGTGTTGGCCCGTCCGACGGGCTGACGTTCACCCAGCTCGACCGCCTCGGCCCCGTGGGCCTGTTCACCCAGAACACCACCGGGTTTACTTTCGACGGCCCAACTTCGCTCGACGCGGAACTGACCGCCGACAGCGGCGTGACGTTCACCGGCGCGACGGGTCTGTTCCGCGACCTCGCCGCCGACGGCAACATCATCTTCCAGCAGGACGTGACGCTTAACGGCGACATCGCCATGACGCTGACCGATTCGGACGTGTCCGGCGATGTCATCCGTTTCGAGAACGGCTTGTTTGCCGGCGTCGCTGCCCCGGATCTCACGCTGAATCTCAACGGCGGCGGCGCGTCGTTCGCCCAAACCGGGTCGGATGCCGACCCGCTCGGCGATGTTGTTGTCAACGATCTGGGCACCACGCTCTCGTTCAACGACGACGCGTCCATGAACTCGCTGACCTCGCTCAGCGGGGCGGGCGATATCATCTTCAACGGGAGTATCAATCTGAGCGGCGTCAGCGCAGACGGGGTCAACTCGCTCAATCTCGCCGCCGGGGCCTCGACCATCCAGATCTTCGGCGACATCGATTCGTTCGCCGACATCAACTTCGCGAGCAACGTCGAACTGCACGGCGGGGGCACGAACACCATCACCCTGCTCAACGGCGGGCTGCTCACCTTCGGGGCCGCGCTCGACGCGAACGCGGGCGAGAACCTGTCGCTCAACCTCAACACCGGTTCGGCAACCTTCACCGGCGCGGTCGGCGCGACCAACCGCCTCGGCGATATCACCGTCAACGATCTCGGCGGGGCGCTCAACTTCGCCTCGACCCTCATGGCCGGCTCGCTCGTCTCGCAGAGCGGCACCGGCGCGGTCACCCTCGCGGGCACCACTGATCTCGACCCCACCGCGGCAAACGACCCCGCCAACGAGCGGCTGGTCGTCAGCGCCGCCGACATCACGATCGGCGACACGGTCACCAGTGACCTGATCGACCTGACCTACACCAACTCGCTGTCGCTGGGCGTGCTCAACGCCGAGACGGTCAACGTCACCGCCGACGGGACCAACCTCATCTACGGTCTGCCCGACAACATCGGGCTGGACGTGTCCAGCCTCCGCCTCGAAACGCTCAACGGCGGCGAACTGACACTCGTCGGCACGCTCCCGACGATCGACCTGACCGGACCGGCCGCGGGCAACGTGCGCAATGTGGCCGAGGCCCGGTTCATCTCGGACAACACCCTGTTCTTCACCGGCGCCGGCGCGGGCGACGCGGCGAACTGGCTCTTCCAGGACCTGCTCGCCTCGGCCAACGCCGGGATCGTGTTCTCCTCCACCTCGCCGCAGTTGATCTCGTGGAACGACGCGCTCGACGGCGTCTTCGCCTTCAACGCCGACGCCGACGCCACCGGCGGAGCGGACGACCTCATCGCCATCGCCAGCAGCGACTTCACGTTCGGCGGAACGGGCGGGGCGTTCGCCCTGCGTGACAACATCGTCGCGGCCGGTGATCTGGCTTTCGACCGCGACGTGGTGCTGCACAACGGCGCCCGCCGGATCGATCTGCTCAACGCGGGCAACACGATCACCTTTAGCAACACCCTGACCGCGAACGCGGGCACCGACCTGGCCCTCGGCCTGAACACGGGCGGCGTCACCTTCACCGGCCAGGTCGGCGACAACGCCGCGGGCCGGCTCGGTGACCTCGTCGCCGAGGACCTCGGCACGACGCTCGACTTCCAGGCCGACCTGTTCGCCGACTCGCTCACTTCGACCAGCGGCGCCGGCGACATCATCCTCGGCGGCAACGTTGACATGGCCGGTGTGAACGCGGGCGGGCTGAACTCGCTCGAACTGATCGCCGCGCCCACGACCATCGAAATCCACGGTGACATCACCTCCGCCGCCGACGCCTTCTTCGGCACCGCGGCCGAGCTCCGCGGCGACGTGCTGCACACCATCACGATGCTCAACGGCTCGACGCTCACCTTCGACAGCACGCTGATCGACGGCGACGCGGGCGTGCCCGACGCGCTCACGCTCGAACTCGCGGGCGGCGCCTCGGCCCTGTTCAACGGCGACGTCGGCAACAACGCCGCGGGCCGGCTCGGTAACGTCCGCATCAACAATCTCGGCTCGCTCGTCCGCTTCAGCGGCAGCCTCTACGCCTCCACCCTCTTCGTCAACAACGACGGCGGCCCCGTCGCCGTCGTCACCCTCGGCGACACCATCGGCGGCGACGTCGTCGACCTCGACGGCGTCATCGGCGACAACGCCCTCGACCTCGACACCACCCTCACCGTCGTCGGCTCCGATATCACCGCCACCGCCGGCGGCATGCTCTTCAACGGCCACGTCGGCCTCGCCGGCGGCCTGACCACCACGGATCTCGACGGCAACATCATCCTCAACGACGGCGCCGACGTCCGCGGCGACCGCACCATCTCCGTCGTCGACGGCATGATCGACATCTTCCAAGGCGACGCGCCCCTGTCGATCCCCGTCCTGCTCAACAACACCGTGGCCGACTCGGCCCTCCGCCTCGTCAGCAACGACGGGCTGATCCGCATCGAGAGCACCGCCAACGGCTCGGTCATCCGCTCCGCCGCCGGCGCGTTCAACGCCACGCTCGAGGCCGACTCGGTCACCGGGTTCATCGACCTCGGCTCCGTCGCCGCCGACGGCAACGCCCTGACACTGCTCGACCTCGACACCACCAACGGCGTCAATGTCTTCCGCGGCGGCCGCTACTTCGCCAACACCGTCATGCTCAACGCCGGCGCGGGGCACGTGGTCGCTACCGGGCCCGCGTCCGTGATCTTCGGCGACGACAACGGCGCGACCACCGCCACCGGGCTCGTCTCCATCACCGGCGGCAACCTCGTCGCCGACCCGGGCCAGACCATCAAACTCAACGCGCTGGCCGCCGGCGGCGACGTCGTCCTCGACGGCGCCCGCACCAACGGTGCCGGCACGACCCTCGACCTCAACGCCGACGACCTGATCACCTTCGGCACAGGCGACACCATCGGCGACGGCATCCGCTTCGCCCGCGTCAACGTCCACGGCTCCGACGCGTCGGTCCAGTCCGCCGTCTTCGCCGATGAACTGTTCTTCAACCCCCGCACCGGCACGCTGAACTACGGCGGCGGCGCGGGCGACATGCTCATCGACGCCGGCGAGGTCGCCACCCTCAACCTCGGTGCCGTCGGTACCCTCTTCCTCGGCCACGACGACCCGTCCACCGCGGGCACCTTCGCCGGCACCACCAACCTATTCGGCGTCTCCAGCCTCGGCGATGTCATCCGCGTCTTCGGCGTCACGAACGTCGACGGCATCTTCGACGCACGCGACGGCCAGCTGCATCTCTACGGCCCCGTCACCCTGATGGACAACGCCGGCCTCAGCACCAGCAACGCCGGCCAGGGCATGTTCTTCTACGACAGCCTCGACGTGATGGCCAACAACTCGCTGACGTCCAACGGCGGCCCGATCTCGTTCATCAACCTCGACCCCGACGGCCCCGGCGGGCCCACCGGCCTCGCCGCGATCAACGCCGCGGGCGGAACGGCCGACCTCACCATCAACACCAACGGCGGCCGTGCCACGCTCTTCAACGTCGGTGACGCCACCGCCCTGACGACGTTCAACGTCACCGCCGACCAGGTCTTCTTCAACGGCTCGACCTACAACGCCGGCGCACAGGCCTACACCTCGGATGAGTACCGCATGCTCGGTGACTTCTCCGGCGTACTCCCCGGCCAAGCCAACTTCAGCGGCGACACCCTTGCCTTCAACGACGCCTCCGGCCTGGGGGGCGCCGAGATCCGCATCGCCAACGGTATCGACTTCACGGCTCTGCTCACCGACGCCTTCACGTCTGACGCCGCCCTGCTCGGCAACCCCATCGGCGGCCTCGCCAATCAGGAAGTCGTCGTCAACGCCGCCAACTCGATCACTTTCACCGATTCCATCGGCTTCGACGGCACGGGCGCCCCCGCCCTCGCCGATCCCACCCGCTTCATCGGCTCGCTCTTCCTCACCTCCAACACCATCTCGCTCGTCAACGCCATGACCAGCGGCACGCAGGTCTACACCGCCCCCGCGGGCATCGCCCTCAACGGCGACCGCTACCAGAGCCTCACCGCGGCCCCGATCGCTTTCAACGGCACGGTCAACCTCGCCCCGCCCTCCGGCACGACGACCGTCCTCACCGCCGACGGCGGGTCCGTCGTCTTCGCCGGCGCGGCCGTCAACGGCAACGACAACACCCTCGTGGTCAACACCGGCCCGACCGGCGTGGTCAACTTCGCCGCGGGCATCGACATCAACAACGCCGCCCAGGACTACACCGCCGGGGCCTACAACTTCGCCGGCACCGCCACGCTGTCGAGCGATCAGCCCGCCGCGGCCATTCTGTTCAACGGCGGCACGCTCAACATGGGCGGTACGCTCGCCCTCCAGACCGCGGGCCCGGGCGCGAACATCGCCCTCGGCAACCTCGTCAACCTCGGCGGGTTCGACCTCGACGCCTTCGCCGACGGCGCCAACAGCAACGTCACATTCCCCGCCCTCGTCAGCCTCGGCGGCGAGACCGTCCGCGTCCGGGCCAACGGCGCGGCGACGCTCGGCGGCATCCAGAATGTCGGCGTCGCGGTCCTCGACCTGCGCAGCAACCAGCTCGCCATCAACGGCGCCACGTTGGCCGACCGCGTTCTCGTCCGCACGTTCGACCCCGCCACCGGCATCTCGCTCGGCGACAACACCGCCGGCACGCTCAACCTCGACAACGCCGAGCTCGCTTTCCTCGCCCCGGTCGCCGGCGGCGCGAACACCCTTGATATCGGCGAGACCGGCTACGCCGGCACCATCTTCGTCAACAACGCCACGATCAACCGCGACACCATGTTCATCGCCGACGGCGCCGGCGGGCTGATCCGCCTCGTCGGCCTCAACGGCACGGGTGGGCTGACCGCCTTCGATCTCAGCGCCGACGAGGTCCGTCTCGGCGGGCCGATCGGCTCCGACGCGGGCGCGTTCTCGCTCAACATCACCGGGCCGGTCAACGTCTTCAACACCGCGGCCATCCGCTCCAACGGCGGTGCCGTCGTGTTCAACAACGCCATCAACGGCCTGACCGACGGCGGCGGTTTCCTCGACATCGACACCACCGGCGGCACGCTCACGCTCCCCGAGACCTTCGGCGTCATCGGCGCTGCCCGCGCCCTCGACCGGGCACGCTTCGTCGGCGCCCCGACCCTCAGGCTCGTCGGCGTCAACACCGAGGGCAACCAGTTCTTCGACGCCGGGCAGATCGTCCTGCTCGACGGCGCGGCCTTCACCGCCCTCGACGGCGCGATGATCACCTTCGCCGCCCCGACCAACGCCCTGGGCAGCTTCTCGGCCCAGATCAGCGGCACCAACGCCGCGAGCGACATCGCCTTCCTCGGCGATCTCACCGGCTCGGGCAACGCCGCGACGACCGCCGACCTCGACGCGGGCACCAACGGCTCGGTCGAACTGCTCGCCGCCAACGGCTTCGGCGCGATCAACATCGCCGGCGGCACGGTCACCCTCGGCGGCGACCTCGCCGCGATCAACGACCTCGCCATCCAGGCGTCGCAGACCTTCATCACGTCCGACCGCAGGCTCTCGGCCGGCAACTCGATCGCCCTGAACACCGATCTCGATTCGCAGGGTGGCCCCGCGTCGCTCTCGCTCGAAGACGCGATCACCACGCTCATCAACGGTCGCCTCGGCGCCGACTCGCCCCTCGCCTCGTTCACCTCGTCCGACCAAGGCACGACCACCCTCACCGGCGGTGTGCTCTCCAACGGCCGGGTCACCTTCCGCAACGATGTCCTCGTCTCGGGCGACGCCGTGGTCCAGTCCCTCGGCGACACCGCCGCCGACGGCATCCGCTTCCTCGGCACCATCGACGGCGCCACGCCGGGCACGGGCTCGCTCACGCTCATCACCGACCGCACCAAGGGCCGGCTGCTCGTGACCGATCCGATCCTCGGCACACGCCGCCCCGATGCCGACGTCCCGCTGATCGAGCTCTTCGGCAGCGTGGGCCTCACCAACGCCCTCGACACGATCGCCTTCAACGTCGGCACCGACCTGAACGGCAACGCCGTCGACGGGCGGAACTTCGTCCCCGCCAACGCCACCATCGTGCTGGGCGATTCCGACGCCTTCCGCGCCGACGGCACGCTGACCAACTTCACGCTCAACGCCGACAACATGCTCATGGGCGCCCGCGAGAAACTGCTGACTCTCGGCTCGCTCAAGGCCGACGGTTCGTTCGCGCGGCTCAGCGACATGGCCACGATCGGCGACATGCTCGTCGGCTACACCAACGTCACCATCCTCCTGCGTGAACAGGGCTTCGTCTTCGACCCGACCACGCAGACCGCGATCCTCGACCAGGCCACCGACTTCGTCGCCGGCGGGGATATGCAGTTCGCCACGATCACGGCCCTCCAGCCCCTCGGGCTGCTCGTCGCCGACCCCGAGTTCAGCCTGCCGGGCGGCGACCCGACCGTGACCTCGAACGCCGGGTTCTTCCTGTTCAAGGCCCTCAGCGAGCCGGTCGAGAATCTCGTGATCGACGCCGGCGTGCTGCTCGACCCGCGTGCGGACGGCCCGTCGAACACCAATGTCGCCGAGGCGATCGCCGGCGCCGCCCCGCGGCAGGAGCAGGCCGAGCCCGCGGTTGCCGAGCCGACCCTGAACCAGGCCGCTCTCGACGCGCTCACCCGCCTCCAGATCAGCCTCAAGAACCCGAGCGATCCGAACTACCTCGTCGATCTGCCCGAGAGCACCGCACCGGCGGGTGTGGCTCGCGTTTCGCGTCGTCGCCTCGAACCGAGCCTCGTGGACACCCTCGTCAACACCTACAGAACCTCGTTCTTCTCGACCACGACGGACCCGACCGGGGCCGTGGTCCAGATCGATCGCCGCGGCGAGATCCAGAATACCCTCGCCGACGCGGTGGACGCATACGACTCCGTCGCCGACAGCGAGATCACCGCGGAGGCCTTCTTGGCCTATCTCCGTGACAACACCGAGACTTGGGGCGACGCCATCAGCGAGATCGAGCGTCTGCGCAAGATTGTCGGTGAGGCCCGGATGCTCGGGCTCACCGAAGAGGAGATCGTCAAGGTCAAGTCCGCTCTTGTCCGCGACACCAAGCCGGAGAACCTCGCCTCCAAGGTCTTCACCGACCTGATCGACCCGGGCGAGCCGCTCCTGCTCGGCGTCCGTTGAGGCGGTCTATGAGCCCGAGTATTGATCGGCGGGTGCTCGCACCCCGGGCTGCAGTGTGGTATCGTGTGCGCACGAGAGGAACCGACCACCGTGGCGCTGATCGACATCGACAAACTCCTGAGCGAGATCTCCCCGGACCAGCCGTGCGGGCCCGATCTCGAATACGACCCGGATTTCATCGCCCTGATGCGCGACGCCGAGGGCACGCCCCCGAAGTTCACGCCCGACGGCCAACTCGTCGAGGAGGGCGAGGACCCCAATTGGCGTGACATACGGACCCGGTGCGTCGCGATGTTCGACCGGACGATCGACCTCCGCGTCGCGATGGTTCTCATCGACGCGCTGATGTGCGACGCCGGGTTGCCGGGTCTCCGGGACGGCCTCCAACTGCTCCGACAACTTCTGGAAAGGCATTGGGACCATTTCCATCCCCAGCTCGATCCGGAAGACGACAACGACCCGATGATGCGCATGAATCTGGTCGCCGCCCTCGCCGCGCCGATCGGCGCCGACGGCGATCCGTGGCGTTTCCAGCAGCGGCTTCGGGGTATCCCCCTCGCGGACTCGCGTCAACTGGGCCGGTTCAGCCTGCGAGATATGCTGATCGCCTCGGGTGATCTGCCGGCCACCGACGACAACCCCCCGAACGAGGGGCTGATCGAGGGCGCCTTCCAAGATACCGACGGCGAGACGCTCCGCGAGACAGGCCGTGCTGCTGCGGAGTGTGTTGAGATTTCGAGAGAAATCGACAAGTGGATCACGAACAAGGTTGGTGCCGGTCAGGCTTGCAATCTCGAACCATGGCACGCGATGCTGGCCGAGCTGAACAAGCGGCTGGCCCCACGGGTTGCGGCCCGGTTCCCTGCCGAGGCGGTGACTGACTCCGCAGCCGAGCCGGATGTTCAACCCGCACCCGGAGAAGGGGCATCCGGGGAGAGTGGGCGTGATCCGCTCACCGGCTCGATCACGTCTCGCGATGAGGTGCTCGTCGCGTTGCAGAAGATCCTCGATTACTACGCCCGTTACGAGCCGTCCAGCCCGATCCCCTTGCTGATCCGCCGAGCGCAGCGGCTCGTGCCCATGAGCTTCCTCGACATCATCCGCGATCTGACCCCCTCGGCGCTCGATCAGTTGAAGATCATCGGCGGCGAAGAATCCCTGCATACCCCGGCGTCGGCTCCAGCCACACCGGCGCCGGTCCGGTCGGCCGAGGCCGCGTCCCCGGCGTCCGCGTCGGCATCGTCCGACGGTGGGGATGAACCGATCCGTCTGGGGGCGGACTTCACGCCGAATTGATTTATTTTGTTCGGGATGTTGTCACGAAAGATTCCGGGCAATCGTCGCGGGTTGATGCTATGTTATGAGAGCCCCTGACCTGTGGGACAGGGGGCGGTGGGGACGGTGCCGTGCGCACGCCCGCCGCGGTGGTCTGCTAGACCATGTCTGAAGAAGGGAGCGGCCGATGGCCAAGGCGAGCAGTCAGAAATTCATCGCGCGAAACCGCGCGCCCCGTGTGCAGGTCGAGTATGACCTCGAGCTGTACGGCGCTGAGAAAAAGATCAATCTCCCGTTCGTGATGGGTGTGATGGCGGATCTCTCCGGCAAGCCGGAAGACCCCCTCGCCCCCGTCTCCGAGCGGAAATTTCAGGAGATTGACATCGACAATTTCGATGATCGGCTCAAGAGCGCCAAGCCCCGCGTGGCGTTCCAGGTGCCCAACACCCTCACGGGCGAGGGGAACCTTTCGGTCGATCTGACGTTCGAGAGTATGGACGATTTCTCGCCCGCCGCGGTCGCGAGGAAAGTCGATGCGCTCAACAAGCTGCTGACGGCGCGGGAACAGCTCAGCAATCTGCTGGCCTATATGGACGGTAAATCCGACGCCGAGGAGTTGATCCGCAAGGCCCTCAAAGACCCGAGCCTCTTGCAGGCGCTCTCCAGCGGCGGCGGGTCTGCCGCGAGCGAAGGGGGTGAATAACCATGGCAGACATGAATCCCGAAGCACAGGCACAGGGCGCCGCCGAGACGATCGAGGCCGGCGAGTTCGCGTCGTTGCTCCAGAAGAATTTCAAGCCCAAGAGCGACCGTCAGAAGGAGGCGATCGAGGAGGGGGTCCGGACGCTCGCCGAGCAGGCCCTCAGCGACACGGCCCTTGTCAGCGACGACGCGGTCAAGTCCATCGAGGCGATCATCGCCGAGCTGGACCGCAAGCTGACCGAGCAGGTCAACCAGATCATCCATCACCCCGATTTCCAGGCTCTCGAGGGCACATGGCGCGGCCTGCACCATCTCGTCAGCAACACCGAAACCGACGAGACGCTCAAGATCCGTGTGCTTAACATCTCCAAGAAAGAGGTCGGCAAGACCATCAAGAAATTCAAGGGCGCCGCGTGGGACCAGAGCCCGCTGTTCAAAAAGCTCTACGAGGAGGAATACGGCACGCCCGGCGGGGAGCCTTACGGCTGCATCATCGGTGATTATCACTTCGACCACAGCCCGCCCGATGTCGAGATTCTTTCGGGCATGGCCCAGATCGCGGCGGCGGCGCATGCCCCGTTCATCGCCGGGGCCGATCCGGGCGTGATGAACATGGATTCGTGGCAGGAGCTGGCCAACCCCCGGGATCTCACGAAGATCTTCGGCACGGCCGAGTACGCCTCGTGGCGTTCTCTCCGCGAGAGTGAGGATTCGAAGTATCTCGCCCTGGCCATGCCGCGGTTCCTCAGCAGAATCCCTTACGGCTCGAAGACGAACCCTGTCGAAGAGTTCGCTTTCGAGGAGGACACCGAGGGGGCCGATCACAACAAATACACGTGGTCGAATTCGGCCTACGCGATGGGTGTGAATATCACCCGAGCGTTCAAGACCTACGGGTGGTGCACCAGGATCCGTGGTGTCGAATCGGGGGGCATGGTCGAGGGGCTTCCGGTGCACACCTTCCCGACCGACGACGGCGGTGTGGACATGAAGTGCCCGACCGAGATCGCGATCACGGACCGCCGCGAGGCGGAGCTGGCCAAGAACGGGTTCATGCCCCTGAGCCATTGGAAGAACACGGATTACGCCGTGTTCGTCGGTGCCCAGAGCCTGCACAAGCCCGCCGAGTACGACGATCCGGACGCGACGGCCAACGCGAACCTCGGCGCCCGGCTTCCCTATCTCTTTGCGACGACGCGGTTTGCGCACTATCTCAAATGCATCGTCCGTGACAAGATCGGCTCGTTCAAGGAGCGGGCCGACATGGAGAAGTGGCTCAACAACTGGATCATGCAGTATGTCGAGCCGGACCCGGCCAACGCGACCGAAGAGGCCAAGGCCCGGCGTCCGCTCGCGGCCGCCGAGGTCATCGTGGAGGAGGTCGAGGGCAACCCGGGGTACTACACCTCGAAGTTCTTCCTCCGTCCACACTACCAGTTGGAGGGGCTCACCGTTTCGCTGCGTCTTGTGAGCAAGCTGCCGAGTCAGAAGGGGGGCTGAGGCCGCGTCCGTCCGACATTTTTTCGGGGAAACGTCGCTTGGGCGGCGTTGCGCACCGCGTATTCCATCGCTTGACAGGGCGAGCGGTGATCGTGGGGGCCGGTTCCGGACCCCGAACCAGCAATCAAGAACGGCCGTTCCCGGCCGGGGAGATACATCATGGCATTCGATGGATACATGGAAGTCCAAGGGATCAAGGGCGACAGCACCGACAGTGCGCATACCGACTGGGTCGAGATCCAGGCGTTCAGCCACCAGGTGAATCAGAGAACGGGCGGTGCGGCCAGCGCTCAGGGCACCCACGCCGGCGGCCGCGCCGATCACGGTGATTTCATGGTCGTCAAGCGGCTCGACAGCGCCAGCGCCGCGTTGTTCATGCACTGCTGCTCGGCCAAGCCCATCCCGAAGATCGTCATCGAGCTTTGCCGGGCGATGGGCGACAAAACCGTTTTCATGAAATACACCCTCATCGATTCGATCGTCTCGGCCGTCAAGCCCTCCGGCTCGACGGAGGGCGACGATCTCATCCCCCTCGAGGAGGTCGCCTTCCGGTACGGGGAGATCCATCTCGAATACACCCCGACCGATCCGAAGGGCGGCGGCAAGACCGGTCCGGCGATCATGGGCGCCTGGAGCACGCTCGAGAACAAGCCGCTGTAATCCAACTGCCCCTCGGGGTGGCCCCGGTTTTCCTCGTGGGAGCGGCCGGGTCGTGCGATCTCTGGTACAGTAACGGGGTGGGGCCGGTCGGCTCCGCCCCTTTTTTCTGCCCGGACGTCGACGCTTGGTGAGAGGGGGCCGGGTACTCGGGTCATCGCGAAGGCCGACCAGGGAGGCAGGCATGCAGGCCGAGCAGTTCATCAAAGAAGGCAAACTCGACGATGCGCTCGCGGCTTTGCAGGACGCCGTCCGAAACGACCCGGCGAGCGCCGAAAAGCGTGCGTTTCTCTATCAACTGCTGTGCGTGATGGGCCGGTGGGACCGCGCCCTGACGCAGATCAACGTCGCGGGCGAGCTGGACCCGAAGAATCTTCTGATGGTCGAGTTGTACCGCAACGCGATCCTGTGCGAGGCGTTCCGCGCTGATGTTTTCGCCGGCAAACGAACGCCGCTGATGCTCGGCGAGCCCCCGGCGTGGGTGGGACTGATGGTGCAGGCCTGTTCGCAGCTGGAATCGGGCGATGCCGCCGCCGCGGCCCGGCTGCGCGACGCGGCGTTCGAGGCCGCCCCGGCGGTTTCGGGCTCGATCAACGGCGAGCCGTTCGAGTGGATCGCCGACACCGATCATCGCCTCGGCCCGATCCTCGAAGCGGTGATCCAGGGCAAGTATTACTGGGTGCCGTTCGAACGTATCGCCGAGATCACGATCGACCCGCCCGGCGCCCTCCGCGATGTCGTCTGGGCGCAGGCCGAGTTCACATGGTCCAACAAGGGCAAGGCGGTCGGGCTGATCCCCGTGCGGTACCCCGGCACGACGGAGAAGGGGTCGGACGCGGCACGCCTCGCACGCCGCACGGATTTCGAACAGCTCGAAAGCGACTACTGCATCGGCCTCGGGCAGCGGATGTGGGCCACAGACGCGGGGGAATACCCCATCCTCGAAACCCGCCACATTGTGCTGTCGGCTGCGCCGGAGGGTCAGGCCGATGGCTGAGCTGACCCCTTCCGAACGCCTCCAGCCGTGCCTGCTCGACCGTCTCACGGACGACGAGCCGGGGAAGTCCGCGGAGAGCCGGGAGAAACGGGTCTTTACGACGGGGCAGATGCGCAACGCCGTGCTTCGGGATATCAACTGGCTCCTCAACACCGCGCAGAAGCTTGACCCCGGGCTCGAAGCCGAGGCGCCCGAGGTCGCGACGAGCGTGCTCAATTTCGGCGTCCCGGATCTGTGCGGCGTGACATCATCGGGGATCGATCTGGCCGGGCTTCGGCGGACGCTGACCGCCGCGATCCGCGCCTACGAGCCCCGAATCCGTCCCGGTTCGCTCCGCGTCGAGATCGTCGTGGACGAGGCGTCGATGTCCGGCAACGCGCTGGCACTCGAGAT
>JALWOY010000143.1 GCA_027083355.1 Phycisphaerales bacterium
AAATCTGCTCAAATATACATTAAAATAGTTAACAGTCAGCATACGCCGACTGTTAAAATAGTTAGTTTTCTAAACCTAACATTTTACCAAAGAGTTTATCTTCAATCATTCCCATTTTTACAGCAGGAAGAAGGTTATTTTCTTGGTAGTATTTAATCACTTGTTGCGCATCTTGTCCAGACATCATAGCTTCATAGTAAATCGCTTGAGATACTTCTTGGTCATCTACAGTGATTTCTTCTTTTTTAGCCAATGCATCTACGATAAATGTTGCTTTCACAGAATCTATAGCATCTGATCTTACAGAGTCACGAAGTTCATTGATTTTCTCTTCATTATCTTTGTATGTTGCAAGTTCTTCTTCTGTCATTTCTTGTGCTTTTGCATTGATTTTTGCATCTATTTCCTGATCAACAATGTTGTTTGGAAGTGCAATATCAAATTTGTTTACAAGTGCTTCAACCATTTTTGGTTTTAAATCTTCGTTATATACTTTTGAAAGTGTTGCTGTTTCTATTTGCGCTCTTACTTTTTCTTTAAGTTCAGCAAGTGTTGCTTTTTCATCATTAAGAAGTTTTTGTGCTAACTCATCATTGATTTGGGCTTCTGTCTGCTCTTGAATCTCATGAAGCGTTACTTTAAATGTCGCTTCTTTTCCTGCGAGTTCTGCTGATTGATACTCTTTAGGGAAAGTCACAACAACATCTTTTTGCTCATCATATTTCATACCGATGATTTGCTCTTCAAATCCTGGGATGAATGAACCTGAACCAATTTTAAGGTTGAATTTCTCAGCTTTACCACCATCAAATGCCGCACCATCAACAAAACCTTCAAAGTCGATAACTGTCATGTCACCATCTTTTACCATACGTTTACGTTTGATTTTTGTAAATGGTGCTTGCTCTTTAGCCATCTCTTCAAGTTTAGCTTCTACTTCTTTATCATCTGCTTTTGGTTTTTCAAATGCAGGTACTACATCCATATAACCTTCAAGATCAAACTCTGGTCTAGTAGAAACTTCTACTTCTACTTCAATACCTGCGTCTGTTTTCTCATATTTTTTAAATGAAGGTTGTCCAATCATAT
>JALWOY010000144.1 GCA_027083355.1 Phycisphaerales bacterium
CACCCGAAGCCCACCCGAAGATTGCGTGCAAGTCTGAATGGTTGCTGGCCGGAGCGTGCCCACGGGGTACACTGATCGCACCGGCGGGCCGTGATGGGAGCACGGCCGACCGGCATCCTGCATCCCCCTCCCGACGAGATAGCGACCGACATGTCCACCGAGCCCGAGCAGAGCAGCGCCCCCTCCGAGACCGCGGCCCACGTGCCGTCTCCCCCACCGCCGCCGGCAACCCCGGCCGAAGGCGCCGCTCCGTCGGCCCCCGAATCGGCATCCGAATCGGCATCCGCGGCGTCGGCCAAGCCCGAGCCGACGAAGGTGCGGCCCCCGACCGAGCCTGTGCATCTGGGCGCAGAGGTCGAGGCGGAGATCGAAGCGGCGATGGCCGAGCTTGAATCTGCCCACGCGCCGATGCCCGGAGCCCCGGCTAAGCCCAAAGTGCGCGGCCCCCGGGTCGTCGAGGGCGGCCGCGAGCACCGCACCGGCACCGTCGTGTCCGTCGGGCCGACCGACATCTTCATCGAGTTCGGGCCGAAAGAGTTGGGCGTGCTGGACCGCGCGCAGTTCAAAAAGGGCGACACGGAAGAGGGCCTGCCCAATCCCGGCGATCAGATCGAGGTCGTGATCCAGCGGTACGAGGCATCGGAGAGCCTGTATATCTGCGTCCTGCCGGGTGCGGTGCAGAAGGCGGACTGGGAGCTGCTCGAGCCGGGTCAGCTGGTCGAGGCACGAGTCACGGGCGTCAACAAGGGCGGGCTTGAGCTGGAGGTCGCTGGCCACCGCGCGTTCATGCCGGCCAGCCAGGTCGATCTGGATCACGTCAAAGACCTGTCGGTCTTCGTGGGCGAGAAACTCGAGTGCAAGGTGCAGAAGGTCGACCGCCGGGGCAAGGGCAACATCGTGCTCAGCCGGCGAGAGATCCTACAGACCCAGCGGGCGGAGGCGGCGGCGAAACTCCGCGAGGCCCTCCAAGAAGGGATGACCGTCGAGGGCACCGTGCGCAAGATCATGGATTTCGGCGCTTTCGTCGACCTGGGCGGCGTCGACGGGCTGATCCACCTGTCGGATCTGAGCCACGACCGGGTGAACCACGGCGCCAAGAACGTCGAGCGGTATGTCACCGAGGGCCAGAAGATCAAGGTCCAGATCCTGAAGCTGGACTGGGACGCCAACCGCATCGGGCTCGGGCTCAAGCAACTGCAGGCCGACCCGTTCGAGGCGGCCGCGTCCGAGGTGGTCGAGGGTGCCGAGCTGACCGGCAAGGTGACGAAGATCATGGACTTCGGCTGCTTCGTCGAGGTCGCGCCGGGCATCGAGGGGCTGGTGCACATCTCAGAACTGGACTACAAGCGCGTGGGCCAGGTCTCCGACGTGGTGCAGGAGGGCGAGATCGTCCGCGTCAAGGTGCTCAAGGTCGACCCGCAGAGCCGGAAGGTGTCGCTGTCGATCAAGGCGACCAAGGAGCCCCCGCAGCGCGACGGCGCGGGCAGGGGCGGCCGGGGCCGACGCGGCGGGCGGGGCGATCGCGACGACCGCAGCCCGGAAGAAATCCTCAAGGAAACACCGGCATTGCGGCGCATGCGTGAAGCAGCCAAGAAGCGCGAAAAAGAGCAGAAACAGAAGGGCCAGGGCGGGCTGGGCGACGTCGGCGGCCTCGGCATGGGGCTGGGCGATCTGAAGCTGTGAACAGCCCGGATTGATGCCCATCGACAGCACCTCGCGGTCGAAAGTGTGCGCGGGCAGCTCCGACACCGAGTCTGAGCGGGTCTTCGGGAACAGGCCCGGATCTCTGTCTGATCGTCTCCGCTCCTACGATCGCCCATGAGCCATCCCATCGACGACGCCGTGTTTGATCTGATCAACACCAACGACCCCGAGGCCGGGGCGATCCTCGCCGCCGAGCAGGCCCGCCAGGCGCACACGATCGAGCTGATCGCCAGCGAGAACCACGCCTCGCCGGCCGTCATGCACGCCGCCGGCACATGCTTTACGAACAAGTACGCAGAGGGGTATCCCGGCCGCCGCTACTACGGCGGGTGTGCCCACATGGACGAGATCGAGACACTCGCCCGCGAGCGCGCCAAGAAACTGTTCAACTGCGAGTACGCCAATGTGCAGCCGCACTCGGGGGCGCAGGCGAACATGGGCGTGTTCATGGGGCTGCTCGAGCCTGGCGACACCTTCGCGAGCCTCGTGCTCAAGGACGGCGGGCACCTGAGCCACGGCATGCACCTGAATTTCTCGGGCAAGTATTTCAACCCAGTGCACTACCCGCTGCACTACAACCCGGACCATCCCCGCCACGAGCAGATCGACTACGAAGCCGTCCGGGCGGTGTGCCTCGAGCATCGGCCCAAACTGCTGCTGTGCGGCTACTCGGCGTACAGCCGGACGATCGACTTTGCAAAGTTCCGCGAGATCGCCGACGAGGCGGGCTGCCTGTTGATGGCCGACATCGCCCACATCGCGGGTCTTGTGGCCGCGGGCGAGCACCCCAGCCCGTTCCCGCATTGCGATGTCGTGACGTCGACCACGCACAAGTCCCTCCGCGGCCCCCGCGGCGGGCTGATCCTCACCAACGATGAGGACATCTTCAAGAAGACCAACCGCGCCCTGTTCCCCGGCGTGCAGGGCGGCCCGCTGATGCACATCATCTTCGCCAAGGCCGTGGCGTTCGGCGAGGCGCTCAGGCCCGAGTTCAAGGACTATCAAAAGCGCGTCAAGGCGAACGCCGCCACCCTCGCGGGCGCCCTGACCGACCTCGGCTACCGGATCTGTTCCGGCGGGACGGACAACCACCTGATGCTCGTCGATCTGACGGCCCGCAACCCGGAACTCACCGGCCGCGACGCCGAGACTTGGCTCGAAAACGCCGGCATCATCTGCAACAAGAACGGCATCCCGGACGACCAGCGCAAGCCGATGATCACCAGCGGCGTCCGCCTCGGCTCGCCCGCGACGACGACGCGGGGCTTCGGCGAGGCCGAGATGAAGCGGGTCGCGTCGTTTATCGACCGGGTCCTCAGCGCGGGTCTCAAGGGCGAGGATGCGCTAGCCGCCGAGACGGAGGCCGTCCGCGCCGAGGTGCGGGCGTTGTGCGAGCAGTTCCCGATGCCGGGGGCGGGCTGATCCGACGCTTCGAATACTCAGCGTCGGCGTCCCGGATTCGGGTTTCATCCGACGCCGAGTCTGAGCGAGTCTTCGAGCGAAGGCTCGGATCTGAACACGGGTGCCGCGGAGATATCGGTGTTCGCTCCACAATCGGATGTCTTCATTCGTGAAGAAGCTTCGCGACAACACGAGCCCCTTCGATATCGCCGCCACCTACCATCACCCGATGTCACCGGAGCAACCCGCCAGCCCGTTCTCCCCTCTCGGCTTGACCTGCGAGCAGTTCGTCGCCCGCTGGAAAGCCGCGGGCCTGCGGGGCGGTATCGAGGCCGCACGGGCCGCGTACAGCCGGTTCTATCGCGAAGGCGACGCCGGGCTGCCCGAGCCTGTCTCGGCCGACATCGCCCCGATCGTCCGCACGCACACCGAGCCGTGCGACGAGGGCGAGATCGTCAAGTTCTGCCAGCGGCTCGACCGCAGCAGCCGGATCGGCCTCTCCGACGCCACCGATACGCTCGAAGACGCTCGGCTCAAGACCTTCTGTACGAAAAAGCGTGCCGCCGACACGCTCCCGCTCGGCATTCTCCACGCCGACGAGCGCGTCGAGCACCTCGACATCGAGACGGTCGTCATCCCGATGATCGGTCGGACGAAACGCAAGACGCACACCATGTGCATCTCGAGCCAGATCGGCTGCGCGATGGCCTGCGAGTTCTGCGAGACGGGGCAGATGGGCCTCATCCGATCGCTGACGGCCGCCGAGATGGTGGGCCAGTGGTGGGCGGCGAGGCATGTACTGAGCCAGTGGGAGGAATATGCAAAGAAAGAAGGAGTGGTAGATGACGGGCAGGATGCCCGTCCCACTGGGGTGGGAGAAAAGATCGACATCCACAACATCGTCTTCATGGGCATGGGCGAACCCCTCGACAATCTCGACAACGTCCTGCAAGCCATCGCCTGCCTCACCGACGACCGCGGCCCGGCCGTGCCCATGAGCAACATCACCATCTCGACCGTGGGCCGCGTCGACGGGCTGCGTCGCCTCGTTGATGTCGTCCAGCAACCCGGCTGGAAGCGTCTCGGCCTGGCCCTCTCGGTCAACGCGCCCAACGACGAGATCCGCAACCGCATCATGCCCATCAACAAACGCTGGGGCATGGAAGAACTCCGAGAGGTGATGGAAGAACTCGTCCGCGTCCGCGGCAGCCGAAAGATCCTGTTCGAATACGTCCTGATCCCGGGCGTCAACGACGCCGACGAGCACGCAGACGAACTCGCCGAATGGCTCCGGCCCTTCACCCGCACCGCGGAGCACGGGCATATCGGTCTGCTCAACGTCATCCCGTACAACCCCCGACGCGACTCGCCCTGGCCCGCCCCCGATGAGGCCGAAGTCAAGCGTTTCGTCGATCGGCTCGCGTCACGGGGTATCTTCGTCAAACGCCGGCGCACCAAGGGCCGCAATCAAATGGCGGCCTGCGGGCAACTCGGATCGGCCGAGATCCGCAGACGCAAATACCGCCCCTCGGCAAGCCCCGTGTGAAACCCGTCCCCCCGTGCTC
>JALWOY010000145.1 GCA_027083355.1 Phycisphaerales bacterium
TTTTGCTAAGTCCGGTGAATTGCATTGTTATAAAACCCTTTTCTATTCTTGCATTTGGTTGACGAAGCCACCCTGCCTTTAAGATAACGACATCAGTATTCTGCGTCAGCAGCTTGGGCGCTAAAATCTTGACGACTTTCAGCATAACGGATTTCATTTCTCCGCCTTTCTTTCAGGCTGCAGCTGTTTTTTGTTCCTCTCAGCCTTTTTGTGCTTTACTTTTAATCGTGCAGTCAAACCTGGTATAGGTTCGGCGTGATGTGCCATTCTTATTTTGCACTACCTCAGCCACACGCTGCTTGTTGCCCGTTCGGCTTTCTGTGCTTTCTGATTGAGATTCCCTCAAATCTTGTATAAGTTCAGAAAGCAGAGAATACCTCATTTTAGCACGACTGCAATTTACCGCTGCTTTTGAGCCTTAGAACCAGCACCCTTGGTCTATAATTTTCGGCGATAAAACCTAGTCTACTTTCGGCATTGTAGTTCTTTTCTATTGCCGGAACAAATACACAACCGCTTTTAAAACAGTATATCGATCGCTGAACTCTGAGCCTTGTATTAAGTTTCGATTACAATTTCAAATAGCGCCAATATTTATAACGTTGCGATCACCGGCTTAGCGAAACTGGCGCGTATTTTGCGACAGCAAAATGTGTGACAGTTTTGCTAAGTCCGGTGAATTGCATTGTTATAAAACACTTTCAATTTTTTCATTTGGTTGACGAAGCCACCCAGCCTTTAACTTGGCAACGCCTGTATTCTGCTTCAGCAGCCGGGGCGCTTAAATCTAGACGGCTTTAAGTATAACGGATTTTATTTTCTGCCTTTCGTTCAGGCTACTGCTGTTTTTTGTTCCTGTCAGCCTTTTTGTGCTTTCCTTTTAATCGTGCAGTTAAACCTGGTATAGGTTCGGCGTGCTGTGCTTGAGCTATTTGCACTCCGCTTCGTAAACCGCTGCTTGTTGCCCGTTCGGCTTTCTGTGCTTTCTGATTGGGATTCTCTCAAAACTTGTATAAGTTCAGCCAGCAGAGAATATCTCTTTTAGCACGACTGCAATTTACCGCTGCTTTTGCGCC
>JALWOY010000146.1 GCA_027083355.1 Phycisphaerales bacterium
AGTTCATCCCACGGTGTCGCCGCGTCGAGCCGCTCGAGCATCGCCGCCGACCGCGGCCCGCCGTCGAGCATGCAATCCACAAACCCCATCGCCGCGTTCTTGCGCACCGCCATGACAGACCTCCGTCTCCCGTCACGATCCGAGCCCCGGAACAACGGCGTCAGCATATCATGCGCGAAGGCGGAGGTTGTTCAGAGGCTCCAAATCAGACTCGACGATAAAAGAGGGGTAGGAAGAGCCAACAGTTTTATGACATGTACGCGGTTTTGATCTATGGTCAGTCTCACCACCCCCGATGGGAACCCCGCGTCAAATCGGCTGCGTACTAACCGAGAGTGGTCAGCCTGCCACACTGCACCGACCCCTTTCCAATCGACCTTGTTAACCCGTACCCGCTCTCGGCGGTGAGAGTTTGAGAGTTCTGCCAGAAACGGCCCCGTAGCGGCTCACGGCGGTGAACAGGCCGAGAGGTTCGGCGTCCAAACCGGGCAGCCACAGCACGCAAAACCATTTGTGACGACGGGACATATGCTCGACCGAGGCGGGCCGTCGATCAAGCGCTCAAGAATCTTTGCGCGTGGGTCTTTCATCTTCCGGTGCCTGTTCCGGCAGGTCGGGCAACTCATCAGGCATGACATGCACGACCCGCCCGTTGCGCCACAGCACAAGCGGTTGCCGGTGTTGCCGGGCAGCCTCAGCAGCCTTGCGAGCGGCACGGATCATGGCGGAGCGGCTGCCTTGAAGGTCTGGATATTTGTCGTATTGTTGAATCATGAATTGACTCCGTTGTCGAGCAGAACAGGCGGCCACTGGCTGGCGTCGAAGACCTGCCAGACATCGACAGCATGGCGATAGAGCTTATGAAAGTTCTCTTTTCCACGATCAAACCGGCGGCGGATATCCGGCTCGGGGATGTTGTGCCCGCCCTGTGCCACGCGTTGGCGAACTCGCTCCACGGCCAAATCCGCTGAAGGCAGTTGCAGAAACATCAACTCGACCTGATACCCCAAGCCTTTCCATTCGCGGATCATCCGGAGATAGACGCGACCGGCCAGTGTGGTTTCGACTGCGAAAT
>JALWOY010000147.1 GCA_027083355.1 Phycisphaerales bacterium
CGAGCCGCCGACAGCCCAACGAATCGGCAGCGGGCAGCATCGCCCAGCCCGCAATCCTCGACAATGCAAAGAAAATCCGCTCGCTCAGGATGAAAATCCGCTATGATGGGGGTAGTTCAGAGGTTTCAATTGTGGTAATCTGCCCATTATGGGAGCTTCCTCGGTTCACAGAATCTTGTTGTCGATTTGCTTTGCTCTTGTTCTTTCCAGTTCGTCGCGAGCATCGTCTGATTCCCCCGCCCAAATCTGGTATGACGCTCACCTGGTCATCGCACCCGGCCCCGATGCACCGCTGAACATTGAATGGACGCTGAAGCAAGAGCCACTCCGCACGCGCGCGGAGTTGACCGCCGAGTTGGCCAAGATTGAGGATTTCCCTAACCACCCCAAGCGGTTGGCGATCCAGAATCAACTTGCGATTCTGGATTATGGTCGTGCGCTTGGGTACCGGTTCATGTACGCCGGCGAGCATGCGTGGTACTTCTGGTTCGAGATGCCAATTCCGGGCGGGATGTCTCTTTACGCCGGCGGGCTCGAAAAAACACGTTGGATGTTGGCGGCCCATCCCGGGGGCAGTCAACTCACCATCATCAGATCCGGCAAGCCTTTCCCGAGAGGCTCGAACGTCAGCCGCATCCTGGATCAGGCCCGAGGTCACCTGGCCACGCTGCTGACTGCGGGCATCGGGCTTCGGCACATGGCCATCGTCGAGTCTGACGCGGGATCCGATTCTTGGTCTGCTCTGCTTGGAAGTGGGACGGAGGGAGATGTCGTTCGTCTCACGGGCGGTTGGATCGACGACGCCCGATTCCCCATCGTTCGTGTTGCCGAGACCATCCGCGACGGCGTCGTGGTTTCTCGTATCGACTATTCCGCGCATGAGTGGGTGCCGGACCTCGGGATCGCCGTACCTATGCGTGTGGATCAACTCGACAGCAACGGTCTGGCAAATCGCTACCGTGTCCTGTCGATCGGCCTGGTTTCACGAAAAGAAGTGGAGCAATACGCGCAACGGCCGGGCGAGGATCGTCTTTCTGATCTCGGTGTCTCACCCGTCATCCTGGACTTTGGCGATCCCGACAAAGCGACGAAGGAAATGTTCCGAGATACGCCGATGTTGACATGGTCGCTCTCAGATTAGGGGAGCAATTTCGCTGTTGACCGCGTGGGGGACGGCACGCCGGCGGGTGGTGAAAAGCCGGCGGGAGGGGCATCGCGGCGGTTTCGGTGTCTATCGAACTGTCGCGGTAATCCTCTTCGTTCTAGTAGTCGCCTCTGTTATTCTCTTCTCTCGCAGAAAATCATCTGAAAAGGGGAAACGATGAAATCAAGAGTGAAGCTCATGTGCGTTCTTTTGGGAAGCTCGGCGCTCGCGGCCTTGGACCAATAAACGCTTCCCCCGAGTCGTCTCTGCTACGATCGGCGGCGTTCACGGGCGGGATATTCGCCGGCAATGAGTCGCGGGCATCGGGGCTGCCATCACCCCCCCAGCAGCGAGCGGATGTCGTTGAACGTCACGACCAGAAACACCGACACGATCAGCAGCAGGCCCGCCAGCATCACCGCGTTCTGCACCGGGATCGGCACCGGCTTGCCGCGGATCTGCTCGTAGAGCAAAAACAGGAACTGCCCGCCGTCCACGATCGGCAGCGGCAGGAAGTTCACCACCGCCAGGTTCACGCTGATCATCGCCAGGAAGAACAGCAGCCAGATCGGCCCGCGGTCGGCGATCAGTGTGCCCAGGTGGGCGATCCCCACCGGCCCCTTGATGTTCTGCACCGCCAGCGAGCCCTGCGACAGCCGCAGGAACGTGAGGTAGACGTTGAGCATCACCCGCCGCGTCTCGCCGAAGCCCATCAGCACCGCGTCGACCGGGCCGTCGGCCTTGAGCACCGTCTCCGTCTGCTCGAACGCCCAGACCGGCAGCGGCGAGAGCCAGCCCAGCGAGCCGAGCCGGTCCAGGGCCGGGCGGTCGAGCGTCCAATCCGTTTCATACACCGCCCCGGCGTCCCCGGTCGCGTAGGGGAACGCATACGCGATCCGCACCGTTGCGCTGTCGGCCCCGCCCGCCCGGGCGTCCGCCGTCGCGTCGAGCAGGGCCGACCGGATGTCATCGAAGTTCGACACCGCCCGGTCCGACACGCGCACGACCCTCGCCCCCGCCCTCGGGATCAACCCCGCCGCGGGGGGCGGCGCGGGCCGGTCCGCGTCCGGCTGACGGATCATGGGCGGCGTGAGCGACAGCAGCGTGTCGATCCTGATCGTGTCGTCCGCCGAAAAGCCCACCGTGCCGTCTTTATGCACCCGCGCCTCGATCTCCACTGTCTGATCGCCGCGGATCACACGCAGCCCGACGGTGCCCCGCTTGTGCGCACGGATCTCGTTGATCCCCTCGGCGAACGATGGGAACTCGACCGAACCGATCTGCGCGAAAACATCCCCGTGTTCCAGCCCCTGCGAGGTGTCGCCCGAGTCGGCCACGCGGATCACCGGCACCAGCCCGAGCAGATGATCGATCACGATCGGCCCGGTCTCCGGCCCCACGACTTCCCCCCGTTCCAACTCGGCCAGCGGAGCAGCCGAGATGACCGATCCATCCTCGACCGTCAGCGTAACGGGGGCCCCGCCGCTGTCCGCGAAGGCACGGTCGATCTCCAGCTGGGTCTCGATCGGCTCGCCGTTGACCGCCGTGATCCGTTCGCCGGGCGCGATCCCCTCGATCCCCGATCGGCCGAGGATGTCCAGCAACGCCCGCCGCCCCGCCTCGTTGCCCGGGTCGATCAGCCGCGTCGAAACCTCCGGCATCACCCCCAGATCCAGCATCCCCCGCGACGCGTCCTCCTCGGGCGTTACCCGGAAGCGGAGCGGCTCGGCAAACCCCGCCCGGCGCACCACCACATCCATCGACCGCCCGCGCTCGGCCATCGCCGCCTCGATCAAGATCGAATCGAACCGGTGGGGCACATGACCACCGATCTCCAGCACCGTGTCCCCAGGCCGGAGCCCCGGTTCGACACCATCTCCGATCGGCTCCGCGCGCGCCGCCGGCGAACCCGGGACGACATCCCCGATCACCGGCGGCGCGACCTTCAGCCCCGCGAGAAACACGATCATGAACAGCACGCCCGCCAGCAGGATGTTCATGATCACCCCCGCCGAGATCACGATCATCCGTTTCCAGATCGGTGCGTTCTGGAAGCTGTCCGGCGCGGCGCTGACCGCCCCCGGGTCGAGGTCGTCCTGGCCCAGCATCTGCACATACCCACCGAACGGCAGGGCGCTGAGGCGATATTCCGTCGGGCTGGTCTCCTCGCCCCGTCCCTCACGGACGAGCCGCTCGTAGTCCTTCACGCTCGAACCCCGCCGCAGCCCGACGCCCTTGCGCCACGACCAGATCGGCGGGCCGAACCCGACGGCGAACGTCAACACACGGATCCCCGCCCACCTCGCCGCGAGGAAGTGACCCAGTTCGTGGAAAAAGACGATCAGCCCGAAACCGAGGATCACGGTGAGCAGGTTGATGATCGTGCCGAGCATTCCGGGCAGTCCGAGCATGGGGCCATCCTATGGGCTCTCCGGTGGCTCTGATTGCCGACGAACCACGACCTTCAGGGAGCGGTCATTGCTCGGTCGCCCGGGTGTCCTGGTCCGGTCCATCCCGGAAGATCAATACTTGACGCTGCACCCGTAGGGCTTCGTCCGGGCCTTGGTCACCGTCTCGCCCGCGAGCACCTGCTTCAGGGCCAGATCGACCCAGTTCGTTTCGCCGGGCGTGCGCGCACCGCGGTTGTCGTCGATCGCGCCCCAATACACGAGCGTCCCGTCGGCATCGATCACATACATCGTCGGCGTGTTGCGGGCACCATACATCCGCCCCACCTTGCCCGACTCGTCGAGCAGGATCGGATCCTTGATATGCCAGTCTTTGGCCGCCGACCGGTTCACCTCCAGCCCCGCGCCCTGCTTGCCCGGGGCCCCCGAGTTGATCCGCAGCCAGACCACGCCCTTGTCACGGTACTTGTCGGCCAGCTTGTTCATCGTCATCGTCTCGGGCCGGTAGTGCTTCTTGACGAACGGGCACCCCGGGTTGAACCACTCGAGCACGACCACCTTGCCCTGCTCGGTGTAATCCGCGAGGTGATGCGCCTCGCCGTCGAGGTCCCTGAGCGTGAAGTCCGGCGCCCTAGCACCGATCTTTACCTTCGCCTCGGTGAAACGCGGCGCACGCATCTTCGAAGGCGCCTTCGCCTTCGGCACCGAAACCTTCTGCGGCTGGGCGTGATCCTTCAACGCTTTGGGCTCGGCGTTGACCCCCGTGACGGCCAGCACCAGGCACGCCCCCGCGGCGATGAGTGGAATGTGCGACGCCTTCATGCTGATTCCTCCGTGTTTGCTCGTTTCGATGTCGCCGATTCGGTCCGGCGAATCAAAACATCACCCCTTCGTCTATCCGCTTATCCACCCCCGCCGGGCGGCGAGGTCTCGATACGATACAGCCTCGACGGCTTCCCCTTCTCTTTCGGAACCAGTTCGATCACCCCCACGACCGGCTTCGTCCCCGCCTCGGGCACCAAGCGCAGCACGCCCTTGCGGCTCGCGCCCGATCTCAACAAATCCCGGATCGGTCGGCTTTTCTCGCCCGGCGAGAATGTGATCTCTCGCACCGGATGGAGCGCACGGATCTCGAGCACACCGCCCGCCCATCGAACAGCAACATCCCGCGGCTTTTTCGGCAGCGGCACCGGCAACCGACGGCGGGCGGCGAGAATCCGATCGCGGTCCGGGCTCGGCTCGGGTGTTTCGCCCGGGGCCAGCACCGGGAGCGACAACTCCACCGTCCCCCATCCGGGGATGCACGCCTCGCGGCAGACGAGCCATTCCACGTCCGCCTTGAACACCACGCGCCGCCCCGCCCGGGCATCCGGAGGCACCCGAACCGGGATCAGCACCGTCGATTCGCCCGGGCCGTACACGTGATCGAGAATCCCGCCCTCCGAAATATGCCGATGCGGAGCGGGCCAGAGCGGCTCGCCCACCTCGAAACCATCCGGCGGATCGAGTGTGAACGTGATCGGCAACCCCGTGTCGTTCTGCCCCGGCCAATAGGTGTGCCACCCCTCGTCCACATCAAACGTCAACGCGATCGTGCTCGTTTTACCGGGAACCAGAGCGTTGTATTCGCTGATCAGCCGGGGACGGGCCGGCGGGTGGTCCTCATCGTCCTGCGCCCCCGCGGGCGGTACCGTCAACAGCATGAACAACGCCGGGGCCACCACCGGGACCACCGCCGCCAGCAATCGGCCGAAATACGCGGGCATACAAAACCCTCCCGGCCCCGGGCTGAGGCCACACGGTCAACGCCCGTGTGACTAATCTTATTGCATGAGAAACCGAACGGCTCTGCTGCTGCTCGCCTCGATCGCCGCGTGCATCACCCTGAGCGGGTGTATGGGCACACGGAACGTCAGCGACCGCGACCTCGAAACGATCAGCCTCGAAAAGGTGCTCAAACTCATCGAACGCCAGAAGGCCCACCCCGACGAGCACCGCCTCCTGCTGCTCGACTCCCGCGCGGCACAGAGGTACCGCGACGGGCACATCCCCGGCGCACGAAACATGCTCACCGCCGACGTCAACCCCACGCTCGGGCGCGACCCCGCCATCGACGCCTACGACCGCATCGTCGTCTACGCCGACAACCCCGGCAGCGCCTCGGCCAAGGCACTGGCCAAACTGCTGATGTCGCTCCGGTACGACGGCGTCCGGCTCTTCCCCGGCGGGCTCCGGGCATGGAAACGCGCCGGGCTCCCCGTCGAAAGCGAGTGATACATCAATGCACGGCGATCCTTACGACACCCTCGGGCTCGAACCGCGCTTCGGCATCACCGAAGAACAGATCGAACGCGCCTACCTCGAACGCATCGCCTCGGCCCACCCCGATCGCGCCGATGACGCGCCCGACCTCGGACGATCCGCCGACCTGAACGAGGCCCGCCGAACGCTCCTGAACCCCGAGCGACGCGCCGCCGCCCTGCTCGCCCGGCTGGGCGGACCCGGCGCCGCCGAGGACAAATCCCTCCCCGACGGGTTCCTGATGGAGATCATGGAAACACGGAGCGAGATCGAGCAGGAATTGACCGACGACCCATCCCCCCAAACCCGCGCCAAATGGCAGGCCTGGGCCGAGCAGCAACGCCGGCAATACGCCGACCGCGTCTCGGCTCTGTTCGACCGCGCCGCCCCCGGCGCCGACCCGGACCCCGCCGCGCTCCGCGAGATCCGCACCCTGCTCAACGCCTGGAGATACATCGAGCGTCTGATCGAACAGCTCGACCCCGACCACGACCCCGCCCGGGCCGACTTCGGCCCCTGAGCACCCGCATGCCCGCCGCCCTCCCGCTGATCATCGCGCTGCCCGTGCTGCTGCTCTTCTCGGCGATCGCCTCCGGGTCCGAAACCGCCCTGTTCAGCCTCACCCACCGAGACCGCGCACGCCTGCGCGAGACGCATCACACGGCATGGGCGGCCGTCGAGAGCCTGCTGAAAAACCGACGCCGGCTCCTCCTGTTCGTGCTCCTGCTGAACATGGTCGCCAACGTGTCCTATTTCGTGGTCGCCGCCGTCCTGACCACCCACGCCGACAACCCGCTCCACGCCGCCGCAATCAGCGCCGGAACCGTCCTGGCGATCGTCCTCTTTGGGGAGATCCTCGCCAAGATCATCGCCGGCGCCGGACGCATGAAGTTCTGCATCCTCCTCGCCCCACCGCTGGCCACGATCGGCGCCCTCCTCGCCCCCGTCGTCGCGGCGCTGGACCGGTTCGTGCTCGCCCCGATGATCCGGCTCACCAGACCCCACCACCCGCACCAACACAACTCCGTCGATCCCGAAGAACTCGACCGGCTCATCGATTCCGGTGGACGCGCCGGCGTCCTCACCGACAGCGAAACCCGGCTCCTCGGCGAAGTCATCGAACTCGGACAGATCCGTGTCCGCGAGGCCATGCAGCCACGCGACCGCATCGTCCGGCTCCCCGTCTCGGCACCGCCGCAGACCATCATCGAGACCGCCGCCGCCAACTCCCGCACGATCATCCTCCTTGTCGAAGACGACCTCGATACCCCCCCCGTCGGCTTCCTCCACGTCAAGCGATACATCGCCGCACGCCACGCCGCCGAGGGGGCACGACAACCCGAGCCGGACCCCCGCGGGTTCGTCGAACCGCCCCTCTACATCCCCGAGCACACCCGGCTCGACCTCGCCCTCGTCCAGCTGAAGGGCCGGGGGCGGGCCTTGTGCGTCGATGAACGGGGCGTCATCGTCGGCCTGCTCGAAATCTCAGACATCATCGACGAACTCCTCTCCGGGCTCAGCGACGAACGATCCGCCGAGAGACACTCCATCCAACTCATCGGACTCGGGGTGTGGAGCGTCCCCGCCCGGCTCGCGGCACGCGACTGGGCCGAGTTTTTCGGCATCGACGAGCAAGACTTCGATCCCGACCTTGCGAAAGCATCCACCATCGGCGGGGTCGTCATCGACCGGCTGGGCCGGATGCCCGCCGTCGGCGATGCCGTCACCATCGGGCCCGTCCGTCTCCGCGTCGACACCATGCGCGGGAGGCAGATCGACCGCCTCCGTGTCGAACTTGTCGACGCCCCGATGCAAGACACACAACAGGACAACAACGCATGACCGCCGCCGAAACGATCATCTGGATCGTGGTGGGGATGCTCGGCCTGCTCGGCTCGGCCCTCTGGAGCGGCATCGAGACCGGGTTCTATTGCCTCAGCCGCGTCCGGCTCGACATCCGGCTCAGCGACCCGCACGACGCCGCCGCTCGACGCGTGCGCACAGAACTCGAAGACCGGGGCCGGCTCCTCACCACGATCCTGCTCGGCAACAACGTCTGCAACTACGCCGGCACGCTCGGCGTCACCGCGCTGCTCGCCGGAGCCGGGCTGCCCGACGGGCTGACCGTCGCGCTCCAGGTGCTCGTGCTCACCCCGATGTTGCTCGTCTTCGGCGAGAGCCTCCCAAAGGAAATCTTCAGGCTCAACGCCGACACACTCACCTACCGCGTCGTCCCCCTGGTGACATTCGGACGGTGGATCGCCACGGCGACGCTCGTGCTCCCGCTGCTCTCGCGCATCGCCCGCGCCGTGACGCACGCCATCGGCGAAGCCGCATCCCCGCTCGAATCGGGGGGGCGAAGCCGACTCCTCGACCTCCTCTCCGAGTCCGCCCACAGCGGCGCGATCAGCGGCGTGCAGGGCCGCCTCGCCGAACGCGTACTCGCGTTCGAGCGCGCGTCCGTCGGTTCCGTCATGGTCCCCTGGTCAAGGGTCGACCGCATCAGCACCCAGCAGAGCCGGCAGCACGCGATCGAGGTGGCCGTCCGATCCGGCCGGACCTGGCTCCCATTGACCGACCGCCGGGGCCGGGTCGTCGGTGTCGTGCACACGATGGATCTCTTTGCGCGCTCGGACGCGGATGTTGCCGAACTCGGCCGCCCCCCCGTTCGGGTTTCACCGCGGGACCACGTCCGCCGGGCGATCGGACGACTCGTCGAGAACGAGGCCGGTATCGCGGTCGTCGAAGTCGAGGGCCGACCGGTCGGGCTGGTGGCCGAACACGACCTCGTCGGTCCGCTTCTCGGACCCGGCGGCTGAATCGGGCGGAATAATGCGCCGGCGACGGGTGTTCAAACAAAGCACACGTCATCGACCGGCATCATGGAAACCACGGTGCCGCCCGGAGGATATTCGGATGAAAAATGCAGTCATCGTCGCAATCGCCGTGATCCTCGGGTTCGCTGTCATCGCGATGATCCGGGGCAACGTCAAGCCCGCGCCGACGCCCGCGGTGTTCGCCGAGGGCACGTCGCTCGACGACGCGATCGCACAGAGCAAGGAATCCGGCAAGCCCGTCTACGCCGTGGTGACGGCGACATGGTGCGGCCCTTGCCAGCGTCTCAAAAGCACGACACTCGTCGATCCGCAGGTCGAATCGTGGATCAAGGATCACACGATCCCCGTCTACCTCGACGCCGACAAGAACCGGGAAGAAGCGGGCCGCCTCGGCGTGACCGGTATCCCCGCGACATTCATCCTCAAGGACGGGCAGATCACGGCTTCGACCGTGGGCTACGCCGACGCGAACCACTACCTCGCCTTCCTGAAAGGCTCGACCGGGGGCTGATCGACAACCCCGCGCACCGATCACCCAACCCGTTCAATCCGGCGCATCTTTCTGTCGCGGTTCAGTGCAACGGCCTCATCCCCCGGCGGACTCGGGCCTCGTTCAACGCCGCCCACGCTGGCGGGTGCGCCTTGACGAGCCGCGTCAACTGTGTCGCCGAGCAACCCAGCCGCGTCGATGCACGCTTGATGTCGTGCCCGCAGGCCTCGATCACGTCGAGCGCCTCGGCGAGCATCGCCGGGAAATCGCGGTGCGACGTGCTCAGCACGATCCGGCCGCCGCGGACCCTTGAGCGCCACAACTCAGATCGGCACTCGCCTTGGGGCACCCCGACGCGGTGATGGGTCGCCAGCGCGAGCCGGAGCCGACGCAGCGCGACGCGTTTGTTCTCCCGCACGGTCCGCCGCTCGCCCGCCTTGGCACTGATCCCCGTGCCGTTGTGCTCGATATAGACCGTGGTCTCGACCTTGTTGCGGTGCTGACCGCCCGGGCCGCCGTCCCGTCCACGCTTCCACGTGCACACATCCAGCAGCGCCTCGTCGTCGAGGGCCGCGGGATGAACCTCTCGCGGCTCCGGGGGGGCTTCCTCCAGCCGACGCAGCAGCTTCTCCACTTGCGGGTCCCGGTGGGGCATCGATCCATGACGATACGCACCCCGCATCAATGTGTTCCGTGCGCTCCGGAGTGGTTGTCGACGCCGACATCGACCCGGCGCACGCGGAGCGGAAGTGCCGGATCACGTGCGCCCAGCCCCCCTGCTCGACCCGAGGCTTCGCGGGCTCAACGCACCAGCGAATCGACCGCCGCGAGAAACGCCGGCTCGTCGAGCACCCAATCGGACGCGCCGTCGCTCACCACCAACCCCCGCTCGGCTTCGTGCACCGAAAAAACAACCGGACCGCCCGACCCGATCGGCTCGACCGTGAGCCGGGCGACCGCCTCGCCCCCGGACGGCTCGTGCAGCGACACCGGGTGCGGCGTCGCGAGCGCCGCCAGCACCGCCCCCAGGGACGGTGTGTCGGCCGGGCGATCGCCCGCGACCCACCCGTCGAGCGTCTTGCGCAGCATCGCAGAGTTCCCGCCGCGTTCGATCCGCACCGCGCCCGCGTCGCCCGCCGGGAACGGCAAGGGCACCGCGTCGAGGAGCGCCCCCGGATTCGACGGGATCGACGGGAACGTCTCGGCGTCGAGCGAGATCACGCATTCCCGGGTCGAGCCGTCCGATTCCCGCACCGCGTGCGCACGGATGTCGCCCTCGATATTCGCCTGCTCCCCGATCTCCAGCCGGCACGCCACCCCGGAAACCGGCCGCCCCGGCTCACGGGGACGCTCAACCGTCGCCACGATTGTGTACCTGGGATTGATCCGGTCGGCCGGCATCGGCACCACGAGTTCCGCCATACGGATCGCGCGGAGCGAGGCCACCATGGCCGAGACCGCCCGCTGATCGACCCGCGCCGGCGTGCCCTCCAAGGACCACAGCCCACCGGACCGACGCAGCGCAAAGCCCGCACCGTCCGCCGTCGTGATGGTGATCGATGTGAACACGCCGCGGACATCGAACGGTCTGGGGGCGGCCAGCGCCGCGAGCTCACCGATCGTCATCGGCCTGAAACGGTCCGCGGGGACGTCGGCCGTGCGCACCCCGTCGGGGGTCGTCACCCGCACCGGAACCCGGCCCGCGAGCGGCGGGCCCATCGGCTCGACCCGCACCGCCCGGCCTCCCGCATCCGTCACCACGATCTCGGCCAGCGGCGATCCCCCCGCCGCCGCATCTTCGTCCCCGGGCGTCAGCCGAACCGACGCGAGGCGGCGGAGCATCGACCGCACGGTGTCCGGCTCGGCGGGCCAAGCCGCCTCACCCCCGCCCTCTCGCGGCAGGTGCAGCACCCACGGATCAGGCCCGGACAATGCCGCGTGGAACCCCCCCGCATCCACCGTCACGCCCGTCACACTCGGCGGATCGATCCCGAGCGTGAACGAGCCGACATCGCCGGGGGGGCGTTCAGAAGCAGGCACGACGCGCGGCCGGGTCCACCACGCGGCGACAGCGCTGACAACAGCGAGACAGACCGTGACAATCAGAGTGCGTCCGGACACGACCTGACTGTACCTGATGTCCCGCCAGGCCGCGGGCCGATGGAAGAAAGATGTCCCCCGTTGTTGGGATCACGACCGATGTGTACGACCGCGACGGCGTGCCGACGTGCCGGGTCGCCGATGCCTACGCCGTCTGTGTCGACCGGGCCGGGGGGCTGCCGGTCTTGCTCTCGCCGAGAGCGGGCCGGGCTGATGAACTCGCGTCGATGCTCGACGCCGTGGTATTGACCGGGGGCGACGACCCGATCATGGAAGATTTCGGGGGACGCACGCACCCGGCCGCCACGCCCGTTCACCCGACGAGACAGGCGTTCGAAAGGGCCTTGCTCGACGCGCTGCACGAGCGGGGCACCCCCGTTCTGGGCATCTGCCTCGGGATGCAGTACATGGCGTTGCACGCCGGCGGGAATCTCGATCAGGACCTCGCCGAACCCGCGGCCCGGATGCACCGCGACGCGACCCATGGCGTCCGCGGCGAGGGCGGGTGGCCGTTCGGTGACGGCCCCGTGCACTCCAGGCATCATCAGGCGGTCACCGACGCGGGGGCGCTTCGCGTGCTCGCCCGCGCCGACGATGGGTTGATCGAGGCGGTCGGCGACCCCGACGCGAGGTTCTGGATCGGTGTGCAGTGGCACCCCGAACGCACCGGGCACGGGCCGCTCGGCCAATCACTGTTCGATGCACTGATCCGTGCGTGCGGCGATTAGCATCGATCCCATTTGTGCTTTCCCTCACAATTGACGCGGGCGCGCCCTCTCCCCGCGTGCGAGGCGAGAGCAGGGCCGAGGGCTCGGTCTCCGGCATCCAGCAACAAACGAGGCCCCGCGGCTTTCACCGCCGGGCCCCGGGAGATTCACAGTCTGGTTCCGATCACATCACGGGCAGCCTTCAAGGAACGCGCCCACGAACGCCGAGATATCCGCCAGATCCCACACGCCGAACGGCTCGGCGATGTCCGCCACGGGGTCCTGCGCCGTGAACCCGGAGACGAACGCGCTGATGTCCGCCAGGTCGAGCACGCCGAACGGCGCCGTGATGTCCGCCACGTTGCAGCCCTGCGGCAGGTCGCCCTGGATGTAGCACAGGTCGTCCCAATAGATCGTCCCCTGCGGCAGCGGATCGGTCGCGTAGTTGCCACCGAAGAACCGCAACGGCAGGATCGACACGCTCGTGGCGTACGGCGGGAAATCGCCCACCGCCAGCATGTCCTCGTCCGTCACCGTCACTTCGAAGTGGTGCCACTGCCCGTTCGTCGCGCTGACGTCGACCGGGAACTCGAACGAGGCGTAAATCGAGAAGTTCGGCGGCTCGCGGCGGAACTCGAGTTTCAGCGCGACCAGATCGTTGGCCAGCGTCTCGCCCTCGGGCACCAGGTACCACCCCGACACGTGCACGTCGCCGCCCAGATAGACATAGTCCGGGTCGTACAGATCGCTCCCGTCCGGCATGAATACGTTCGTGGTGAACCCCTGGAACGCGGTGCTCGGGCCGGTCGAAGGGCGCAGCCTGATCGACTTGCTCCCGCTGCGGACGTGCGCACCGGGATCATTGATATCGACGTAGTCGCTCGGGCTGACATTGAACCCGCCCCACCCCATCGGCAGTGAAGGATTGTCCGGGTTCACCTCTTCGAACCCCGGGTTGTAGATCAGGTTCGAATTGTCGTTCGCCACCACGGTGCCCGCCGCGAGCGCGGCCGCCCCGCACGCCAGTGCCATCATCGCTGTCCGTGTCATCGTGTTCTCCTTGCCGCCGACCTGTCTTCGCGGCACCTGCCTGTGTTGTCCAAGTGGGCAGCCCCACCTCCGGGGTATTGTAAACGTTTTCATTCCCGGATCAATCATTTTTTCGTGTGAGAGCACAGAAAACTGAATCAAACCTGATGCTGGCATCCTGATTAAATGGCCGCTCGACTATATTTGTATAATGATTGGGTATCCGGTGACGTGCATCATCATGTCCCGGCGTGTGACACGGCTCTGTGAGCCGTGCCTTGGGGCACACTTGGGACGCACAGCCGTTTCATACGGCCAAAATGGCCGTGCCACACAGAGCCGGTTTTCTCGAAAGCCGCACGATCTCCTTTCAGCGCGTGCCACGGCTCTGTGAGCCGTGCCTTGGGATACACCTGCGACGCACAGTCGATTCACACGGCCAAAATGGTCGTGCCGCACAGAGCTGGATTTCTCGAAAGCCGCTCGAATGCCGGCACGATCCGTCACGAGCAGCCCTCGTGAAACGCGAGCAGGAACGCCATCACATCGTCCAGATCGAACACGCCGTCGGCGGTCATGTCCGCCTGCGGGTGGCGATCGATGAAATCGGCGGACCAATCCAGCGCGTCCTTCAGGTCGAGCACGCCGTCGCGCCGCCAGTCAGCCGGGCACGACACCCGAGCCGTGATCGTGTACCGCCCGGGCCGGACGTTTGCCAGATCCGTCCGTGCGCCCCCGGGCCAGGTGATCCGGACCGACTCGGCCGCCGCGTTCGACCCGATGCCGAAATGCACGCTCAGCTCGCTCTGGCTGAGGTACGTGCACCCGCCGTCGAGATACCGATGCTGCGGCTCGCCCCCCGCGACGAGATCGACCCGCACGCCGAACCCGTCCGGCGCCATCGTCGGCTCGCCCGAGGTATCGAAGAACAGCGTGATCGCGCCCGCCCCGTCCCCGGTCAGGTCGTTGCGGTAGTACGTCAGCGGCTCGTTGTTGCCGGCGATGAGCAGGTCGCGGTCGCCGTCGTTGTCGGCGTCGAACGTCACCAGCCCTCGCCCCTGCCCGGTGTCGGACACCCCCACCGCCGCGGTCACATCGACGAACGCCCCGTCGGGGTCATGGGTGTTGAGCCAGATCGTGGTCGGGTCGTGATCGAACGGGGGCGGGAACCCGTTGGTCGCGGCGATGTCGAGCCACCCGTCGTGGTCGAAATCGACGGCGTCGGTGCCCCAGCCCCAGCCGCCGCCGTTGACACCGGCCGCGCGCGACCGTTCCTCGAAAAACCCGTTCCGGTTGATATAGAGCATGTTGCCCGAGCCGTCGTCGCCGTCGAGCTGGACCCGGCTCGTGACGTACCAGTCGATCAGCCCGTCGTTGTTGACGTCCGCGGGGGCGCTGCCCATGCCGTTGCTGGCCAGCCCGACGCCCCACTCGGCGGTGCGGTTCGTGAACGTGCCGTCGCCGTTGTTGATGTAGACCCGGCCCGTGAAGAAGTCCGCCGCGAGCAGCAGATCGGGCCAACCGTCGCCGTCGATATCGCAGAACCGCGGCGAGAACCCACGCGGGATCTCGAGCAGGTCGCCGATGAAGGCCGACCCGGTCACGCGAGTAAACGTGCCGTCGCCGTTGTTTCGGAAGAGGTGATTGCCCCCGGTCCATCCCGCGACGAACAGGTCGAGGTCGCCGTCGAGGTCGTAGTCGCCGAACGCGGACCCGAACGAGTCGTTCAGGAACGGCGCGACGAACCGCACGCCCGCGTCGTCGGCCACGTCGGTGAACGAGCCGTCGCCGTTGTTGCGATAGAGCACGCACCGGGCGGTGTCGCCCACACCCTGAACGACGACCGCGGTGACGAAGATGTCGAGGTCGCCGTCGTTGTCGTAATCGCCCACGGACGCCCCGGTGTGGATCACCCCCGCGGCGTCCACGCCCCACGCGGCCGCCCGCTCGTCGAACATGCCGTCGCCCCGGTTGATGTAGAGCTGATCGACGCCCTCGGAGCCGCCGATGGCGAACACGTCCTGATCCCCGTCGCGATCGAAATCTCCGACGGCCAGACCGGGGGCCATCGTCTGCATCCCCGTGAACCCGTCGGTGGCGTGCCCGCCGGTCAGGCCCACGACAGGGGCGGCGGGTGTGAAATGCAGATCGGCCGCGCCCGACGACGCGGCGGCGAAGACGACAGCACACAAAACGAACCCGTTTCGACGTCGCAACGCAATCCTCCCCACCCCCACACACATCCCACACCGGCCGGGGCCGAGCGATGAGTCTACCGTAGGGAGGCGTCGCGACAAAGCGCCGAAGTCTCAAATGCACACACCGCAAGACCGAGAAGCCGCCCGGGCGGCCCCGGTACCCGCCCCCGCGCCGGGCGCGGCATGGTTATGGGCACCCCGACGCGAACCCGGACACGAACGACTGCACGTCGGCCAGATCGAACACCCCGTCGCGGTCCATGTCCGCCTGCGGGTGGTGCGCCGTGAACGCCCCGGCCCAGCCCGTGATGTCCGACAGATCGAGGATCCCGTCACGCACCCAGTCCACCGGGCACCCGTGCCGGGCCGTGATCGTGTACCGCCCCGGTTCAACCCCGACGAGGGTTTCCTCCTCGCCGTCCGCCCACCGGATGCGGATCTCGTCCGCCGCAACCGCGGGCCCGATACCGAAGTGCAGCGACAACTCGCTCTGGCTCTGGAAGTTGCAGCCGCCGTCGAGGTATCGCACCTGCGTCGCCCCCCCGGCGTCGAGTGTCGCCCGCGTCCCCACGCCGTCGGGCGCGAGCGTCGGCTCGTACAGCGTGTCGAAGAGCAGCGTGATCGCGCCGATATCCGCCCCCGTCAGGTCGTTGCGGAAAAATACCAGCGGCTGGTTGTTGCTCGCGATCACCACGTCCCGATCGCCGTCGTTGTCGGCGTCGAACGTCACCAGCCCCCGCCCCTGGAGCGTGTGCACCAGTCCGGTCGCCGCCGCCTCGTCGACGAACTGACAATTCGGGTCCTGCTGACTGATCCACAGGTGCGTCGGGTCCGTCTCATAGAACCCGCCCATGAACCCGTTGGTCGCGACGATGTCCAGCCACCCGTCGTGGTTGAAATCCACCGCGTCGGTCCCCCAGCCCCAGTCGCCCCAGTTCACACCCGCGGGCACCGAGGACTCGGCGAACGAACCGCCGGTGTTCAGGTACAGCATATTCCCCGAGCCGTCGTCGGCGGAGATCCGGCTCGTGACATACCAATCCACGCGCCCGTCGTTGTTGAAGTCGCCCGTCGTGTTGCCCATGCCGTTGGAATCAAGCCCGGCGCCCCAGACCCCGGTCGTGCATGTGAACGTCCCGTCGCCCTTGTTGTTGAACACCTGGCTGGTAAAGAAATCCGCCACGACCAGCAAATCGGGATACCCGTTGCCCGTGATATCACAGAACCGCGGCGAGAACCCGCGGACGGTTGTCAGATCGAACCCGCTGAACACCGAAGCGTCCGCCCGGGTGAACGTCCCGTCCCCGTTGTTGATGAACAGCACGTTCCCGCCGTACCACCCCGTCACGAACAGGTCGAGGTCCCCGTCGAGGTCGTAGTCGCCGAACGTCGAGCCGAACGCGTCGTTCTGGTCGGCCGACGAGACATCCACCCCCGCGGCCGCGGCGACATCCGTAAACGTCCCGTCCCCGTTGTTGCGATAGAGCACGTTGGCGGCGGTGTATGGCACGCCCGGCGTGCCGACGGTGGTGATGTAGACATCAAGCCAGCCGTCGTTGTTGTAATCCCCCACCGAGACCCCGGTGCTGCGGAGCGTGCGGTCCACGCCCCACGCCGCCGCCTGATCCGTGAACGTGCCGTCGCCGTTGTTGATGTACAGCTTGTCCACGCCCAGCGAGCCGCCCAGTACGAACAGATCTTGGAACCCGTCACGGTTGAAATCGCCCGCGGCCACCCCGGCGGCCATGAACTCCATGTCCATCGTCCCCGGCGTCATATGCGACCCGGTCAGCCCCGCCGCGTCCGTGGCATCGACAAACGAGAGCGTCCCGGCGGCGCACACCGAACCGGACAACGCGAAAACCAACGCGATTCGATCAATCGACATACCTTCCCCCACTCCCCGATCGTGAAGAGGGCCGGGACAGGCCGCAGCGAACACGACCGCAACGAGTTTCCGGAAACACCCCCACCGCGGCGAGAGCCGGGTGACGCCGCCAGTATACCAAACGGGCGGAAAATCCAAAGAAAAAACCGCCCCCACCCGACCGACGCCCCCGTTTCAATGC
>JALWOY010000148.1 GCA_027083355.1 Phycisphaerales bacterium
GTTCGTCGGCACGCCCCCGACGCAGCTCGACCCCGGCGTGCCCACCCCCGTCACCGTGAGCATCGACCCCAACGACGAAACCATCACGCCCGGCTCGGAAGCCCTCCGCTTCCGCAACGACGGCGGCGCCTTCCAGACCATCATGCTCACCCCCGCTGGCGGGATGCAGTACACCGCCGAACTGCCCGCCTCGCCGTGCGGGTCCAGCCCCGAGTATTACTTCCAGATCACGGGCGACCAGTCCGGGCAGATCACCCTGCCCAGCCAGGGCGCCGCCGCCCCGTTCACCGCCGTCGTCGGCCAGCCCGCCGCCGTCTTCGATGACAACTTCGAAACGGACACCGGCTGGACCGTCTCCGGCAGCGTCACGCAGTCCACGTCGGGACGCTGGGAACGCGGCGTGCCCATCGCCGGCAGCGACGGGCGGATCTCCGACCCCGCCAGCGACTACGACGGCTCGGGCCAGTGCTACGTCACCGGCAACGCGCTGGACAACAGCGACGTCGACAACGGCGACACCATCCTCACCTCGCCCGCGTTCGACGTCGCCGGCGACAACGAGGCCACCATCACCTACGCCCGCTGGTTCGACAACAACGAGGACGGCACCGCGGCCAACGCCTTCACTGAAACCTTCGTGATCCAGATCTCCAACGACAACGGCGCCTCGTGGTCGCCGCTCGAAACCGTCGGGCCGACCGGCAGCGAAGTCTCCGGCGGGTGGTTCGTCAAGACCTTCCGCATCTCCGACTTCGTCACGCCCACCAACGCCGTCCGCATCCGGTTCATCGCGTCGGACGACGTGGGCACCATCGTCGAGGCCGGCGTCGACGCCGTCAGCGTCTCCACCATCAACTGCACCGACCCGGGCAACTGCAACGAGGCCGACCTCGCCGAGCCATTCGGCGTCCTCGACCTCTCCGACATCACCGCGTTCGTCAACGGGTTCAGCGCGATGGACCCGGTCGCGGATATCAACGGCGACGGCATCTTCGACCTGGTCGATATCAACCTCTTCGTGACCGCGTTCCTGGCCGGCTGCCCGTAAGCAACAGCCCGCATGGAAACAACACAGGGGCCGAAAGGCCCCTTTTTCATGCGCCCAAATCCCCCGAGTTCCCCCCGAAGGAGGCCCGAGCGGGAGCGAGGGCTCCAGTCTTCCGGTAGGACAGGCGGGGCGCCTGTCTCTCCTAAACCCCAGCTCCATCCTCAAAAAGAGGCCCAAGCGGGAGCGAGGGCTCCGATCTCACATGCAGAAATAGGCCCGGCACGAACCAACGCGCCGACGAGACCGGATCATCTCGCTTCGGCGCGTTGCGCATGCAGCCGCAACGCCTCGCGGACCGCCGCCCGCTCATATCTCGCAGCGTGCATCCGGGTCGTCTCCAGCCGCTCGGCCAGACGGGTGATCGATTCGGGCGCTTCGCCGTCGAACCCGGTCCGTCGGCCGATGATCAGCCGATCCCGCCCGCCGAGCGACCCCATCGCTTCGCGCAGCGCGCCCATGGGCGTCAACCACGCCGACCACGCAACCGAGGGCCGCATCAGCGTGAAATCGGGCGCTCGGTGCGCCGTCGCTGGCCGGTGTTTCGTCTCGGCAAGCGGGCCGTGCTCGTCCTCGATCGCCGAGGCGATGGATCTGGAGAGCCTGAGCGAAACAGGCGCCGCGAGCCGCCCCCCGTGGAACGGCGCGAACCGATCCACCGCCGCGCCGATCGCCCGGAACCCCACGACCATCAGCGGGCGGAGCCGATGCGGGGGAATGCGCTCCAGCGGCAGCCCGACGCCGCGTTCGATCGCCGGCCCGAGGAGGCCCATCTGCGATCGCACCAGCTCGACACGCAGCAACGCCGCCCACCGAAGCCGCGTCTCGATCTCGTCGAGCCGCGTCGGGTTCGGGTCCGTCGCAACGATTTGCTCGAGCATCCGCCGGGCCCGGAATCGCAGATACTGATGCGCCACCGCCCGAACGGATTCCACCTCGGCGTCCGGCGGCGGGGCCTCCCGGATCAACCGGATCATCTCCACCAACTCGCCCGCCCCCGGCCCACCGCCCAGCCGCGCGCGCACGATCTCGGGCGCCAACAACACCTCGTCGGCGTCGTCCCGCAGAAAAACCCGGCTCACCGGACCGTCGAGCGCAAGGCGGGCCAACAGCCTCGCCCGGATCTGGCGGATCAGACGCGTCGCCCGCCGCTTGTCGGCACGCGGGCCGAAGATGTGCGACGCGATCTCGCTCGGCTCGGCGCCCGCACGGGCCATCCGCAGCGCCGACACCATCGTCCTGGCCGACCGGTCGGGCCGCTCGTCGAAGATCGGTTCCAGCCCCAGCTCCCGTTGCCGGGCGTCGTGCCGCTCCAGCAGCTCGCGGATGCCCTGATGGCTGCGCCCGTACCGCTCGGCCAGCCGGACCGCCGCCCGATTGAGCGAGCAATTGAACCGCTCCCGATACCGCGCCGCCCGGCGGATGATCTTCGCCTCCATGTCCGGGCCGAGCCGCGAGAACCGGCCCGCCCGCTCGATCGCGTCGCCCCGGCGCCTCTCGTACGCCTCGACCGCACGCTCGGTGAAAACCAGCGTCGCCCGGCCCCGCTCGTTCCGCACGCGGCGGGCGATCAACCCCCGACGCCTCGCGCGGTCCACGGTCTTGCGGCTCACACGCCAGCGCGCGCACAACGAGACGGCATCGATCGTCGGTTCCTCGAGATCGCCCTTTTCGAGCTGCGCCGCGTCGCAGAGCCGCTCGACGAACGCCGAGAGATCCGAAAGAACAGCCGCCCCCGCGTACGTCGCGGCCGCCCCGCTCACCTCCGGGCGGTGGCCGGTGATGCGGTATACGATCCAGTCTTCCGGGTATTGTTCGGATTCTTCCAGTTCCGAGGCGAGTGTCTCGGCGTGCGCGATCTGCCGCAGCAACGCTCCGCGCGGGGCGTAGCGGAGCTGGTCGGCCAACTCGGCCAAGGCTGCGATCTGACAACGGGCCAACGGGGGCATTTCAGGTTCCGGTTCGTACCTCAAGCGGCACGGCAAGAGTGATGAAACGGCAGGGCAGTCCAACATCGGAACGCCGATCTGCCGCGACACTCACGAGACAATGCCGATACGGGCCTTATGATAGGGCGGTTCATCCGGGTGTCGGAACAAAATCCGCAAGATCGACGATCTTGGGTTCTTTCTGGGGGGCAAGGCCCGATTCTGAGGCCAGACGGAGGAAAGATCTCGCCCCCTCGGCGGCCCGATCATCGAAATCGAACCGGAGGTGGTGCCCGAGGTATGCACCCGCCAGATCGATCGGCCACCCGTGGCTCGGGGCGTGTGTCGTGACGACATGGTCCGCCCGCATGCGATTGCGTCGCCGCGTTCGATCCAGCAACGCCGCCCACGGCAGCAATTCAGACACCCGATCGGTCCGGCAAGCCCACGCGGCATAGACGAAGGGAAGGCCCGTGAATCGACGCCAGGCCTCCCCCAGATCGAGCTGATGCGGGTACCGGACCGCGGGCGGGCAGTCCGACACGACTTTGTCCCCGATCAGCAACATGGCTTCGGGCCATATTTCGCCCGAATCCGTGTCGTGGAGTCCGTCGCCGGCCCGTTCGCGGGCGTCATAATCCAGAAACTGGGGATTTCGACCGTACAACCGATCGAGCAGGATCTTCGCCAGGCACACGGAGGTGTGGCTGTCGGTATCCGCATGGATGCGGGTGATCTGCTCGATCGGGGTCGAGGAAAAGAGGCGCACGGTGAGCGTGGGCCCATCACAACCGATCATCCCGGCGGAAAAAATCGAGAGAGATTCCCGAGACCGGGCGGTATCAATGAGCGAGATCAGCCCGATATCGACGCGGCCGTCGAGGAGGAGGTCGATGAGCCGACTCGGCACCGCACGGACGAGTTCCAGACCCGCGGTGTTGCCCAGCCCCTCGACCAGGGGGGCTGTGTTCAGGTATTCGACGATCCCGATCCGGACGCGCGACATGAACGAGGGTAGACGCGGGCGGTGTGGACCAATCCGGATTTGCGGAAAGAAGGGGCTGTTTTTGTGCCTTTGGTGGCCAAACCCTGAATCGGCGGTATGTTGATGAGGCAGCCGAACTCGCCGCGGGATGGCTGTCGAAAAGAAGCGGCGAAAAATCCCAGGTTTTGGTCGTGCAGGCGCGCACACCACCACGGATTGTGGTATCAACCACATCTGTGCGGTGATGCGAGCGAATAAATGACCTACCCACCTGGCGTCGGGCTACGCCACGGCCCGGCGTCACTTTCAAGGCCTCCGCTCCTCCAGCGGGGGTCTTTTTCGTGCGCTGGTGCGCACGGCTGCGACCGTCAAGCGTCAACGCCCCGCGCCGATCACGCGGCACTAGGAAAAATCACAGGAAATCGATCCGCAAAGACCACAAGCCCCGGGTTCGCCATCCGGCGAGCGAGCAATAGACCCCGTTTCGGTCGCGTCTTGAAGAAGCGCAGGGACGAGATGGCCACGGGCTTGCATCGGCACAGAACCGCCCGTCCCGTCGCTGACGGGCCTTTTGCATCATGCGGCGATTGGGAGCTTTCTTTTTCGTCGGTGTGCCGCGTCGATGAGGAGTTTTCCGATCACCCAGCGTTCGACGCGGCCCCGCCGGCGGACCCAGTTG
>JALWOY010000149.1 GCA_027083355.1 Phycisphaerales bacterium
TCGTGGGGGTGCTCGTGATGGGGGGGATGGTGAAGGTGTATCGGCGCCCTCTTTGACGCGGGCGGACCTCATCGGGGCGAACCGCGTCGCGGAGTCCTTTTTCAGAGCGATCCTGCGTGATCACCCGGAGGGCGAGGCCGCCCGCGCGCTGGTCGAGCGGCGGGGGATCTCGCCGGAGATGGTCGAGCGGTTCAGTATCGGGGCCGCCCCGCCCCGGTGGGACGGGCTGGCATCGGTGATCCGCAAAAAGAACCTCAACGAGGCGGCGTTCCTCGCCCTCGGGCTGATCAAGAAGAAGGAGCGCCCCGAGCCGTACGACGCGCTGCGGAACCGGCTGATCTTCCCGATCCACGGGGAGACGGGCGACCCGATCGCGTTCGGTGGGCGGCGCGTCGACGACGCGGAGGAGCCGAAATATCTCAACAGCCCCGAGACGCCGCTGTTCAACAAGTCGCGTTGTCTGTTCGGCCTGCCGATGGCGCGGGACGCGATCCGGGCGTCGGGGCGGGCGGTGGTGGTCGAGGGGTACACCGACGTGATCGCGTGCCACCAGGCGGGGCTGACGAACGTGGTGGGCACGCTGGGGACGGCGTTCACCGCGGGCCACGCCGGCAAGCTGCGGGGCCAGTGCGACGAGATCGTGCTGCTGTTCGACGGCGACGAGGCCGGGCAGAACGCCGCCGACCGAGCGATCGGGGTGCTGATCGGGTCGCGGGTGGATATCCGCGTGGCGATGCTGACCGGGGCGACGGAGGCGAAAGATCCCGACGAGCTGCTGGCAACGCCGGGCGGCGTCGACACGCTGCGGGGCATTCTCGATCGCGCCGAGCCCGTGATCGAACGTTGGGCCAGGCGTGTCCGTGAGCGGCAGTCCTCGATGGGCCCGGCGGCCCGGGCGCGGTTCCTCGACGAGCAGGTGGCCAGGCTGGCCGAGTCGGGGCTGGCGTCGCTCAGCCCGATCGAGCGGGATTCATTGCTCGGGAGCCTGGCCGACGCGCTCGGCGTGCCCGGCCGGGTGATGGTCGAGACATTCGCCAGCGCCCGGCGTTCGGGCAGGCGTGCCGTGCCGGGCGAGCGGGTCCAGCCGGGGGAGCGGTCGGGGCAAGTGCCCGCTCGGCTTCGGTCCGTGGACCGGTTCAGGCTTCAGTTGTTGTCCGGGTTGATGGATGTGCCCGATCCGTCGGTGTTCGACACGGCGCGGGTCCGCGCCGCCCTGCGTGTCGATCTCGGGGGTGCTCCCGGTCCGGTGGCCGCGATGGTCGAACGGGCGTGTTCGATGCTCGACGAAGGCGAGCCGGTCGGGGCGGCGGCGCTGCTGGCGGCGGTCGATTCACCCGACGCGGCGTCGTGGCTCGCCGGTGCGCTGGCGTCGGGCGGGCCGGACGAGGGCGATCCGGCGGTCGTGGTCCTCGACGCGGTGGATCGGCTCGAAGCGCACGCCCTGCTGACGGGTGACGCCGGGCGGACCGGCACGGGGGCTACCATCGACGCGGAGGCCGGGCGTGTGGAGGTGAAACCGGACGCGCCGGCGGATCGGCTCGACCGGCTGCGTCGGTTGCACGCCGAGCACGGGGGGAACCTTGAGGCGAACCCCTTCCGGGGCCGCGCGGGTGGTTCCGGGTTGCACGATCGGCGAGGGTCCGAGCGGGGTGACGATGGGCAGATCGAAGCAGACGACATCGGGGCTGCACCCGGCGCTGGCTGAGTTGTTCGACCTGTCGCGTCGGCGCGGGTGGCTCTCGTACGAGGAGCTCAACAACGCGCTGCCCGACGAGATGGTCGATCCGCTGCGCATCCATGAGCTGCTCGCGGTCGTTGACACGCTCTCGGTCGAACTGGTCGACGAGCTGGAGTTCCGCGCCCGGCTTTTCCGGGCACGCAAGGAGTCGGGATCTCGGGGCAACGGGTTCCGCGCGATGAGCGTCGCCGGCGCCGGGTCGCAGCGCACCGACTCGCTGGCGATCCAGGTGCGGATGAACCGCTCGCACTACGCGAACATGAACCCGACGGACGCCGCTTCGCAGGCCGAACGCGACGTCGCCGAAGCCGAGCGGATGGACGACCGCACGCTCCAGCGTGATATCGAGGAGGCCGTCTCGGGCGAGGGCGCTACCAAGCGTGTGGACGACCCCGTGCGGATGTACCTGACGCAGATGGGGTCGATCCCCCTGCTGACGCGGGACGAGGAGATCCGCCTGGCCAAGAAGATCGAGACGACGCGGATGATCTTCCGGCGTCGGTGCCTCGAGAGCGACTACATCGCCACGGAGGCCGCCAAGATCCTCCGCGCCGTCGAGGCGGGGTCGATGCCGTTCGACCGGACGATGCGGATCTCGACGGCCGAGGAAAACCACAAGGAAAAGATCGCCCGGCGGATCCCCTCGAACCTCGTCACGATCGAGGCGCTGCTCGAGCGCAACGCCGAGGACTGGGAGCGGATCGAATCGGGCAGGCTCTCGCCGTCGGCCAGGGCGAAGGCGACGGCCGCGATCGAGTCGAGGCGCGTGCGTCTGGCGGCGTTGCTCGAAGAGCTGTGCCTGCGCACGGGGCGGATCGTCCCGCTGATGCACAAGCTGCGTTCGATCGACCAGAAGATGCAGGACCTGTCGGCGGCGTTGGAGAAGGCCTCGCGTCAGCCGGACCGTTACGACCCCGAGGATGTCGAGGTCATGCGTGAGGAGCTCGACGGGCTGCGGAGTCTGGTGCGTGAGGAGCCCGCGGCGCTGGCCGCCCGCTGCGCGGCGATCAAGACGGTGTTCTGGGAGTACGAGCAGGCCAAGCGGGACCTGTCGGGTGGGAACCTCCGTCTGGTGGTGTCGATCGCCAAGAAGTACCGAAACCGGGGGTTGTCGTTCCTGGACATCATCCAGGAGGGCAACACCGGGCTGATGCGCGCGGTGGACAAGTACGAGTATCAGCGGGGGTACAAGTTCAGCACCTACGCGACGTGGTGGATCCGCCAGGCGATCACCCGTGCGATCGCGGACCACGCGCGCACGATCCGCATCCCCGTGCACATGATCGAGACGATGACCAAACTGCGGAACCTCCAGAAGAAGGTGCTCCAGCAGACGGGGGTCGAGCCGACGATCGAGGAGCTGGCCGAGGCCGCCGGGATGTCGCTCGCCGAGACGCGCCGCGTGATGAAGATCAGCCGGCACCCCGTCAGTCTCGACCGCCCCGTGGGCGAGAGCGAGGACTCGTATTTCGGGGACTTCATCGAGGACGAAAGCCAGCAGACGCCCTCCGAGTCGGTCTCGCAGGAGATGCTCGCACAGCGGATCGAGCACGTCCTCAAGACGCTCACCTATCGCGAACGCGAGATCCTGAAACTCCGCTACGGCATCGGGGACGGCTACACCTACACGCTCGAAGAGGTGGGGCGGATCTTCAAGGTCACGCGTGAGCGTGTCCGGCAGGTCGAGGCCAAGGCGCTGCGGAAACTCCAGCACCCGGTCCGAGCGCGGAAACTGCAGGGCTTTGTCAACGACGAGGAATATAAAGAGCGCCGGGTGAACAAAGAGCCCCCGACCCAGAACACCTGACCCCACCAAAATGAGGGGAGAAAGACGCCTTGGTTCTATGTCAGGACTCCCTTTTTTTCGCTTTGCGCAAGAAATGACGCAACAATTTTGCTCCGGTTCTGGTACATTATCCGGAGAAACTGTGGGCGGGGGGCAGTGAAGGTGGTTGCGGTGCGGGCGGCCGGGTACGATCGGCCGTACGGGGGGCACCGCTTCGACACATCGGCATCGGTGTGTCCAGACACGGGAAACAGCCATGACAGACACGAGTTCGTATCGCGGCAATCCGGTCCTGACGCGGCTGACCGCGGCCGGTTTGGTCATCCTGATCTGCGGTTCGGCGGCGTCGTTCGCGGCCGAACCGATCGGCCGTCCGGTGACACGGGCGCGGAGTGTGAAACCCTCCGTCAAGCTCGCCCAGCGTGCCCGGCTCGAAGCGACGACCCCGACACTCGACCGCTCGCAGATCCGGCTCCGTGATCCGCACATGTCGGTGCAGGAGGCGATCGATCTGGCCACCCGCCGGGCGCTGGCGTTGCACCACGGTCTTCACGGGGGCATCGGCAAATCCCCGATCGACGACGCGAGCAACCAGGGCGCGTCGGGCGGGGGGCGCGTCGGTTCGGTCTCGGGCTCGTCGGGTCGGTCGCACCAGATCCCGATGGGCACGCCGCCCGGCACTTGGCCCGATGACCCGAACTTCCCCGGGATGGGCACCGGGTACGCCAATTGTTTCACCAGCGAGTACGTCTACGGCGATCTCGGGACGCGGAGTTTCGCGGACATGAACGGGATCGGCCGTTGGCCGATCATCCCGGTGCCGGACGACACGCCGGACCTCGACGGCGACGGCGAGCCGGACGACCCGATCCCGAACCGGCCCGTGATCGTCTACTACCGTTTCCTCGACGAGGCGATGACGGACCTGTCGTGGGATTCGGGCGACGACAACTTCAACCTCGTCGGCGTGCGGACACAGGACACCAACAGCGACGGCAACATCGACAGCAGCGACGACCCGGACGACACCGACGGGCTTTCGGACACATGGACCGAGCCGTTTGTTGATA
>JALWOY010000150.1 GCA_027083355.1 Phycisphaerales bacterium
CCTGATCAGCATCCTGCGCATCCTGCTGGTGCCGCCGGTGGTGATGCTGTTGCTGGCGGGGGACTATGGCTGGGCGCTGATCCTGTTCCTGGTGGCCGGCATCTCCGATGGCATCGACGGCTATCTAGCCCGCCATTATCACTGGACGTCGCGTCTGGGCGCGATCCTCGATCCCCTGGCCGACAAGCTGTTGATGGTCTGCACCTATCTGACCCTCGGCTGGCTCGGCGATCTGGCCGGCTGGCTGGTGGGGCTGGTCATCTGGCGCGACGTGGTGATCGTCGCCGGCACCCTGCTGTATCGCTGGCGGGTTGGGCCGGTGGCCTTCGAACCGCTGATGATCAGCAAGATCAACACGGTCTGCCAGATTCTGCTGGTGGTGGCCACCCTGCTGCTGCTCACGGGCGTGGACTGGCTGTACTGGCCCCAGCGGGTGCTGGTGACCGTGGTAGCCTTCACCACCCTGGCCAGCGGACTGGCCTATGTGTTCATCTGGAGCCGGCGGGCCCGCGAGCACATGGAACACCGGGAGTCCCCATGAACCTGACCCGCGATGTCTTCTGGCTGGTGCTGCTGCTGATCAGCGGTTTTCTCGTCTGGCTGCTGGCGCCGGTACTCATGCCCTTTCTGCTGGCCGCCATCCTTGCCTATCTGGCCGATCCCCTCGCCGACCGGCTCGAGGCCGCCGGCCTGTCGCGTACCGGGTCCACGGCGCTGGTCTTCGGTGGCCTGAGCCTGATTGGTCTGCTGCTCCTGCTGTTTCTGATCCCGCTGCTGCAGAAACAGATCCACATCATCGTGGTCAAGGTGCCCGTATGGCTGCAGACCGCGGAAGATCATCTGTTGCCCTGGCTGCAGGCCCAGTTCGGCTTCGATGTCACCGAACTCGATCGCGGCGAGCTGACCCGCCTGCTCGGCCAGAACTGGTCCACGGCCGGCGGCCTGCTGGCCACACTCGTCTCGTCCATTACCCGTTCCGGCATGGCCATCGGCAACTGGCTGATGAATCTCACCATCGTGGCCGTGGTCACCTTCTATCTGTTGCGGGACTGGGA
>JALWOY010000151.1 GCA_027083355.1 Phycisphaerales bacterium
GTGGTACGGAAGTAGAACTGCGGACGGTAACCGTTGAAGAACGGCGTATGACGACCGCCCTCCTCCTTGGTCAGTATGTAGCACTCCGCCTTGAACTTCTTGTGCGGCGTGATGCTGCCAGGCACCGCCAAAACCTGACCGCGCTCGATCTCGTCCCGCTTGGTGCCGCGCAGAAGCACGCCAACGTTGTCGCCCGCCTGACCCTCGTCCAGAACCTTGCGGAACATCTCGACACCGGTCACCGTGGTCTTCGCCGTCTCACGGATGCCGACGATCTCAACCTCGTCGCCAACCTTCACGATGCCGCGCTCGATACGCCCGGTCGCAACAGTGCCGCGCCCGGAAATGGAGAAAACGTCCTCAACCGGCATCAGGAACGGCTTGTCGATGTCGCGCTCAGGCTCCGGAATGAAGGAATCACAAGCCTCCATCAGATCCCAGATGCACTTGGTCGCCGCCTCGTCCTCCGGATTCTCCAGCGCCTTCAGCGCGCTGCCCTGGATGATCGGGGTGTCGTCACCCGGAAAATCGTACTTGGAGAGAAGCTCGCGCAGCTCCATGTCCACCAGCTCGATCAGCTCCGGATCGTCGACCATGTCGCACTTGTTCAGAAAAACCACGATCGCCGGAACCCCGACCTGACGCGCGAGCAGAATGTGCTCACGGGTCTGCGGCATCGGACCGTCGTCCGCGCCCACAACCAGGATCGCCCCGTCCATCTGCGCCGCGCCGGTGATCATGTTCTTGATATAGTCGGCGTGACCGGGGCAGTCCACGTGCGCGTAATGGCGCTTCTCGGTCTCGTACTCCACGTGCGCGGTGGCGATGGTGATGCCGCGCTCCTTCTCCTCAGGAGCCTTGTCGATCTCGTCGAACGCGGTCGCGTCCGCAAGTCCCTTGGTGGCAAGCACCCGGGTGATCGCAGAGGTCAGCGTCGTCTTGCCGTGGTCGATGTGGCCGATGGTGCCTACGTTGACGTGAGGTTTGGTCCTCTCAAATTTCTCCTTTGACATGGTCCTGTCCCTTTTGCTGTAGAATCCTGG
>JALWOY010000152.1 GCA_027083355.1 Phycisphaerales bacterium
CGACCAGCCCCCCCACGAGCGCCCCGGCGTGGTCCATCGCGCGGATCACACCGAACGCCCGGCCCCGCTCGCCGGCGTCGATCGTGTCGGCGATCAACGCGTCGCGCGGCGCCCCGCGGATGCCCTTGCCCAGCCGGTCGAGCGCACGCAGCACCCCCGCCGCCAGCCCGCCCGAAACCAGCCCGATCAACGGCTTGGCCGCCCCGCTGAGGGTGTAGCCCGCGAACATCCACGCCCCACGCCGGCCCGTCCGGTCGCTCCGCGCCCCGCTCCAGAGTTTTGCCGCCGCGACGACCGCCTCGGCCGTCCCCTCGATCAGCCCGAGCGACACGATCCCGAGCGCGAGCGTTTCGAGATAGAACGCGGGGAGCACGCCGTAGATGAGTTCGGTCGATAAGTCCGCGAAGAAACTGATCCACGCCGCCGCCCAGACGAGCCGGTGCAGCCGACCCCGGCCCGCATCGGGCGATCCCGGTCCAGCGTTCCCACCCCGCCCGTCCATCCGCTCACCGTACCGTCTCGCGCACGATCCCGCACCCGACCCGCTCGACCAGAGGCACCGTCAAACCACCCACGAACACCCCGAATGGTTCGTGTGCAGAGCCGCTTGCGTGATCGCCGATATCTCGGTGTCTATGCGCACGTTGAGGATCATCCTGGGCCGCGTGATCCCCGCCTCGGCGGTGCTGGCGGCGTCGGGCGTCGCGGGGCTGTTCGGGCTCGAACTCATGCGGGCACGGGCCGAGCGGGAGATCTACCGAGATCGGCTCGCGGACCTGACGCAAACCTATGAAGCCCTGGCCGACCGCTACAACTCGGCCGTCCGGCGGACGGCGCTCACCGAGCTCGTCGTCGAGAATGGGGCGCTGTCGGTCGTGGTGCAGTCCGCCGCGGGTCGGGTGGCGGAGATCCCCACGCCGTTCGATCCGTCCGGCGAGGTGTATGTGGATTACGCGGTGATCGGCGGGCGGGTGTGGATCCGCCGGGTGTTCGACGAGCACACGCCGCCCTCGGAGGGTGTCGAGATCGACCCGGCATTGGCGCACATCGACTGGAACACCGACGAGCATTCGGTGGGCAAGGCGATCTACCGCAGCCTGGGCGAGGGGCGGTGGATCGTCACCGTCGCGGGCAACGGGGCGCTGGGGCTGCGCCGGGCCGAGCCGGGCGAGGAGATCGCCCTCGGGCCGGCGCCGGCGGTGGATCGTTTCGAGGTGATCCGCGACGAGGCCCGCCGCAGCGCTGAGGACATCGACTGGCGCGACCTGCTGGCCGGTGTGCTGGGCCGGTGAGCGGGCCGGCGAACGCCCCCGCCGCGGGCACGGGCCGGGCGATCCGCACCGTCTCGGGCCTCACCGTGCTGTCGCGATGCTTCGGGCTGGCGCGCGACCTCGTGACCGTCCGCATCTTCGGCGACACGGCCGTCGGCTCCGCCTTCGCCGCCGCCTTCGCCATCCCCAACCTCTTCCGCAGGCTCTTCGGCGAGGGTGCGCTGTCGGCGGCGTTCCTCCCCGCGTACGCCCGGCTGCTCAAACATGAGCCAGAGACGGCCCATGCCCTCGCTTCGCTCGTCATCGGGGTGTTGGCCGCGATCACCGGCGCGATCGCGCTGGCCGGCGGGGCGGGGCTGCTGGCGCTCGTGTTCTCGCTCGAACCCGACACGGACCGCACGCTCTCGCTGCTGCTCGTGGTCGTGATGCTGCCGTACATGCCCTTGATCTGCGTCGCGGCGATCCTCGGCGGGATGCTGCAGGTGCACGGGCGGTTCGCGCCGTGGGCGGCGGCGCCGATCATCCTGAACTCGTGCATCCTCATCGCGGGCGTCCCGTTCTTCTTTGTCGAGGGGGCCGACCCGGGGGCGTGGGCCTACCGCATCGGGGCGGCGGTGGTCGTCGCGGGCGTGGTGCAGGCGGGGTGGTCGGTGTGGATGCTGCGCGGGCGGGCGCAATGGACAACCCGCGTCGCCCCTGCGAAGCCCGAGGCGGCGGCGATGTTCCGACGGATGGGGCCGGCGTTGATCGGGCTGGGCACGCTGCAGATCAACTCGATGCTCGACACGCTCATCGCGATGTGGCCCAACTGGGTCGGGCCGACCGTGCTGGGCGTGCGATACCCGCTCGACGAGGCCTCCAACGCGGTGCTCTTTTACGCCCAGCGGCTCTACCAGTTCCCGCTCGGCGTGTTCGGCATCGCCGTCGCCACGGTGATCTTCCCGGAACTGGCGCGGCGGGCGGGCGACAACGCCGCGTTCGTGCGCACGCTCCGCCACGGCGTGCGGCTGAGCCTGTTCATCGCGCTGCCCGCGTCGGTGGGGCTGGCGCTCGTGCGCACCGACCTCGTCCACACCGTCTACACCGGGCTGGGCAGGGGGTTCAGCGAGGACGGCGTCGCCCGGGCGGCCCGGGTCGTGCTGGGCTACAGCGTCGCGGTCTGGTCGTATTCGCTGATGCACGTCTTCACACGCGCGTTCTACGCCGCCGGCGACACACGCACGCCGATGTTCACGGCCTTCGCGTCCGTCGCGTTGAACCTGACCCTCAATCTTCTGCTGATCTGGCCGATGCGCGAGGCGGGGTTGGCCTGGTCGACCGCGATCTCGTCGGTCTTCCAGCTGACGCTGCTGGCGATGCTCGCCCGACGCCGACTGCTCGGGGGGACGGGCCTGCTCGACGTCGAGACGAGGGCCTCGGTTGTGCGCACGATCGGCATGTCGATTGCGATGGGTTTGGCGGTGGCCGCGGTGGTGGTGCTGTGGCCCCGGCTGCGGATCGGTGGTTGGCTTGCCGACGCCTCGGGGCTGGCCGCCTCGGTCGTCGTCGGGGCGGTGGTGTACGCCGCGGCGGCGCGGCGAACGCCCGAGATGCGCTGGCTGCTGGCCGGACGCGATGAAACGCCGGACGGAGACACGGATGATCGGCACACACCCGAGCAGGACGGCGAATAAAACCACGGCACGCGGCTCCCGTCGGGATCGTGCATGGTTCGTCGTCTCACTGTTGGCGGCCGCGGGCGTGCTGTCGGTTCTGGGCGGATGCCGGTCGTTCGGGGCGTTCTCCGAACGGGTCGCCGACGACGCCCGGTTCTGGGGTGATCAGACCGTGGCGTACATCCTCGGCGACGATCCATCCAAGGATTGAAATGAAATCCGGATGATTCTTGTGTTTCCGGAGCGAAACCCGGACGCAATTGCAGCGTGCTTCAGACGTTCATGCTTTGATGTGGTGCGGGACGCCGACACTGAGGCGGCGCACGCGGCCGAAGTGTCGGATCGGGTGCGACCAGCCTCCCGGCACGATCCGACGCTTCGCGGGCTCAGCGTCGGCGTCTGGAACATACTGGTGCAATATGCTCTGTTCCGGGTGATTATGAGGGTCAACGGGCTGTCCTGCACCCGGGCTTGTGCCCGGGGCTTGTTCCATGAAGCTGCCACGTACCGTCTACAAGGAGCCGCGACCGGCAGGGAGCGGTCATCTCATGATGACCCACAACCGCGAGAAAACGATCCTGTGCCGTCCATCAGGAATCGCGAACCCGGGTTCATTCGTGGGTGTGTCGGGGGCCGTATTGTGTAGCGTTGAAGGAGGTGTCGTGATGAACAGGCGGGTGCTCGGGGTGTTCGCGGTGGTGGTGTTTGCGGTGTGCGTGTTGTGCCTGACCGGGTGCAACACCGTGCACGGCGTCGGGACGGACATCCAGAACGCGGCCGACAGCACGCAGCAGGCCATCGACAAGGCGTTCGAGGGCGACAAATAGGAAACGAACCACGACTGTCGGGGAGTGGTCTTCGGAGAACAAAGAACCGCTCCCTCACGGTCGCGGCTCGTTCGGACGGTCGGTAGACGACGGGGTGCGGCATTGGCACAGGATCTCCACAGCCGGGTGATCGCGATCACGGGCGCGTCGAGCGGCATCGGCCGGGCGACTGCGGTGGCGTGCGCACGCGCGGGGATGTATGTCGCGGTGATGGCCCGGCGCGAGGGGATGCTCGGCGAGGTCGTCGACGAGATCCGGTCGATGGGCGGCCGGGCGACGGCGTGGGCGGGCAGCGTGGATGATCCCGATTCATGCGCACACTTCATCGAGCACGCCGAGCGCGAGCTCGGGCCGTTGTTCGCGGTGTTCGCCAACGCCGGCTACGGGTTCGAGAAGCCCGTGCTCGACACGAGCGAGGCGGAGCTGCGCCGGATCTTTGAGGTGAACTTCTGGGGCTCGCTCAACACGATCCGCCCGGCGCTGCCGGGGCTGCTCGAACGCAGGCGCGGGCATGTGCTGCTGTGTTCGAGCTGTCTGAGCAAGATCGGGCTGCCGTTTTATGGGCCGTACTGCGCGACCAAGGCGTGCCAGGATGATCTCGGACGGGCGATGCGGCACGAGCTGCGCGCGCGCGGCGTGTGCGTCTCGACGGTGCACCCGATCGGCACGCGGACCGAGTTCTTCGACACCGCGATGGCCCGCTCGGGCGGCGAGCTGGCGCTGGTCGACCGCTCTCGGCAGCGGTTCATGCAGCCGCCGGAGCGCGTGGCCTCGGCGGTCGTGCGTCGGCTGAAGAAGAACCGGGGCGGCGAGGTGTGGACGAGCCTGCCGACGCGTCTGGCGTTGTCGTTCGCAATCGCGGCGCCGGGGTTGACGGATTTCATGCTGTCGAAGATGGTCGCCCGGAAGGTGCGTCGAACGAGCGAACGTGGTTGAGTGTCATACGGATTCCAGAAGATTCTCGCGCTCCTGAGCGCAAGAGCCGAGTGTTCTTTCCTGCCTCTCCCCGCTGGCGGGGAGAGGGCCGGGAGAGATGGAACCGGCGAAACCCACACGATGAGCCTTGGGGTCGCAGATCCTTGCGGATGACACCGGATTATTTCACACGGTTGTGATTGATGGTGAGGTGACCGCTCCCTTCCGGTCGCGGCTCCTTGTGGACGGTACAGGGCAGATTCATGTCACGAGCCCCGGGCGCAAGCACGGGGAGTTCCGAAGCACGAAATTCATCCGCGCCCAATTCCCCTGAAAATCTCAACGAAAGGAGGCCCGAACGGAAGCGAGAGCTCCGGATCGCGACGAGCCCCGGGCGCAAGCACGGGGAGTTCCGAAGCACGAAATTCATCCGCGCCCAATTCCCCTGAAAATCTCAACGAAAGGAGGCCCGAGCGAAAGCGAGGGCTCCGGATCGCGACGAGCCCCGGGCGCGAGCCCGGGGAGTTCTTCAATTTCACACAACGCACCCGTACCCGACCCCCCCCCGGGCCCGCACCCGGGTCTCGTTCCGCTTTTCAGTCCATGACGTGAGCAACCGCGTGGATCACCCTGCCCGGCGCGGCTCGTCCAGCCCGTAGGCCTTCATCTTCTTATAGAGCGTCGTCCGGTTGATCGCGAGCGCCTCGGCCGTCTTCTGCCGGTTCCACCCGCACGCCTCGAGTGCGTGCAAAATGATCCGACGCTCCGGCTCCTTGAGCGCCTCGACCAGCGGCATCGGTTCCCACGCTTCTTCCCCGGCTCCCCCGGCTTTCCGGTTCGGGTCGTCGCACTCTCCCTGCTCCTGCCCGATCCCCCCCGACGCCGCACGCATCAGGCCCGCGTGCGCCCCCTCGATCACCTGCGGCGGCAGATCCTCCACCCCGATTGTCTGCCCCCGGCTGAGCACCGCGGCCCGCTCGACGATGTTCTCCAGCTCGCGCACGTTGCCGGGGAAGGCGTACCGCCGCAGCGCGTCGATCGCCTCGCCCGAAAACCCGGCGAAGGTCTTGCCCAGCTCGGCCCCGTGTTTTTCGAGGAAATGCTCGGCCAGAGCCGGGATATCGCCGATCCGGTCGCGCAGCGGGGGCAGCTCGATCTTCACGACATTGATCCGGTAGTACAGATCCTGCCGGAACTCACCCCGCGCGACGAGATCCTCCAGCGGCTGGTTGCTCGCCAGGATCACCCGCACATCGACTTCGATCGTTTGTGTCGAGCCCACCGGCTCGAGCTTGCGCTCCTGCAGCACGCGCAGCAGTTTCAGCTGCATCGCCGGGCTGGCGCTGTTGATCTCGTCGAGGAACAGCGTCCCCCCGTCAGCCGCGACGAACCGGCCCACCTTGTCCGCGTGCGCCCCCGTGAACGCGCCCTTGACGTGCCCGAACAGCTCGCTCTCGAGCAGCGTCTCCGGGATCGAACCGCACGAAAGCTCGATGTACGGCTTGTCCGCCCGCGGCGAACGGTGATGGATCGCGTTGGCGATCAGGCTCTTGCCCGTGCCGCTCTCGCCGGTCATCAGCACCGTCGTCCGGCTCGGGGCGACCGCCTCGATCAGCTCGAACACGCGCTGCATCCGGTGGTCGGCGCCGACGATGTTGTCCAGGCCGAACCGGTCGTCGAGCCGACGCCGCAGCGTGCGGTTCTCGGCCATGAGCGCCTGCTGGTTGAGCGCCCGTTCGAGCGCGACGCGCAGCTCGTCGTCCATGACGGGCTTGGTCAGGTAGTCCGCCGCCCCGAGACGCAGCGCCCGCACCGCGCTCTCGATCGTGCCGTAGCCCGTGAGCATGACGACGGCGGTCGTCGGGTGATTCGCCTTGATCCACTGCAGCAGGTCAAGCCCCGACGTCTCCGGCATCGAGACATCGGACAGCACGACGTGCACCGGCTGCGGCGCCCGCCCCTCGGGCGTCGGGAAGTTCGACGCCCCGTTGAGCAACGCCTGCGCCTCGGCCGCGTTCATCGCCGTCGCCGTCTCGTAGCCCTCGCCCGCGAGATGCTCGGCGAGCGACTCGGCCACGATCGGGTCGTCGTCCACGATCAGGATCCGTTTCTTCTGCCCCATCGAACCTCTTTCTCGGCTGCCACGGCTCTCCCGGGTATCACGGTTCTCCGAACCGTGTTCTTGTCTCTCCCTGGTATCACGGTTCTCCGAACCGTATTCTCTTTCCCTCTCTCCATTGACGCTCTTGTGCGTTACGACCGTCCCGACACAATCCCTCCGGAAGACTCGGCTCGGAGAGCCGAGGTACCCAAGATCTCGGCTCCGCGCTACCCCGAAGCCGGCAGCACCACCCGCAGCACCGCCCCGCGCCCTTCTGAACGCGGCAGCAACTCAATCCGTCCGCCCATCTCCAGAACGATCTGCCGGCTCAACGCCAAGCCGATCCCTTGCCCCCCGTCCTTGGTCGTGTAACCGGGCTCGAACACACCGCCCGGGTCGACCAGTTCGGGCGGGCCGTCCCCGTCGTCGTCCACCTCAAAGACCACCCGGCTGATCCCGCCTCGCTCCGTCCAGCCCAGCCGGGCCTCGATCCGCCCATCACCCGGCCTGCCGGCGAGCCGGCGTTCGATCGAATCGATCGCGTTGTGCAGCGCATTGAGCATCACGCTGTACATCGCCCCCGCCGCCCGCGGCCCGGCCCGCTCATCGATCGAGATCGACAACTCGATGCCCAGCGAAGACGCCCGGGGCCGGGCGACATCCGCCGCGTGGTCGAGCGCCTCGGCCAACGAGATCCGCGCCATCGGCGACATGACAGGGGTGCCGAGGCTCAGACCGGCGCTCATCGACGTGCGCACCAGCTCGTTCATCTGGACCAGCGCCCGGCGCACCGTGTCCAGTTGCTTGCGCGTCCGCTCGAGTTCCTCGCCCAGGTCCGCGTCATCCGGGTTGGGCAGGTCACGCTCGGCGATCGCGATCCACCGCAACGACCCGTCGAGCAGATTCCGGAGCTCGTGTGTCAGCGTCGTCAAACGATCGGCCGCGTCCGGGGCGTCGATGGTTGATCGGCGTGAACGCGTCGGCCCCGAACGTCCACCCGTTATCGGGATCTCTCCGCCTCGACCCACGCCGTCGTGATGCTCCATGGCATCATTCATCGGTCACACGGGCGGTGCGCTCAAGAACATGTTGCGGAAAAACGACAGGGCCGGAAGACCGAACGTGATGCCCCCCCCGGTTGCGCACAAAGAACGCCCGACCCCAAGAGGGCCGGGCGTCGATGTTCTGAGATGAGCGTGACCGTTGATCAGCGGCGACGACGCGTCGCGGTCAGGCCGCCCAGGCCGAGCAGGGCCAGAGCGCCCGGGGCCGGGACGATGTTGACCGTGTCGCTCGTGATGGGCGGCGCGGTGAACTCGTCGGGCAGCGAGAAGATGCCGTCGTCGGCGAACTGCGACCATGTGCCGGCGGCGGTGTACGACAGGGCGCCCTCGGCCGTGGCGGTGACGTCGAACTGGTAGAAGACGCCGATGCTCTGGTCATCGGTGCCCAGCAGGGCCGAGTTGAACACGTTGATCGTGGTCACGTCGGCACCGTCGGCGATGGGGGGCAGGGCTTCGCCGTTCATGAACGTGATCATGTTGCTGGCGAGGCCGAGGGTGTTGTCGCTGGCGAGGAAGTCACCGACGAATCCACCGAAGTAGGCGGTCGGGCCGTAGCCGGTGGCGGTGACACTCACCGTCCAGGTCACGGTGTCACCCACGTTGATCTCGGTCGCGCTGGCCGAAAAGTCGACCGCGATGCTCTGGGCGCTCGCGGCTGCGGCGAGTCCCGCGATGGAAAGAATGGCGATGCTCTTCATGGTGGATCCCTCTATTTGGTGCAATATCTACACGTTGTCTCCGGAGTTGTTCACAAACGCCGGAACAACTCACCCACAACATGCCACACGAATCCAACGATGCCACCGAATACCGGAATCCGTGGATGATTTCTTCGGGCAGTGCATCCACGCTCCGGGGCGCACGAAAAACACCCGGCCCCTCTGGGGGACCGGGTGCCTTGTGATCGAGAGATCGATCGAATATCGATCAGCGGCGGCGACGCGTCGCGGTCAGGCCACCCAGGCCGAGCAGGGCCAGGGCACCCGGAGCCGGCACGTTGATGCCGACGACGTCGCTGGTGACGTTGGCGGTCATCTCGATCGGCAGCGAGAAGATGCCGTCATCAGCGAACATCGACCAGACGCCCGAGTCGCTGTAGGACAGGTCGCCCGAGCCGGAGCCGGCCGTGACGTCCCACTCGAAGATCAGGTAGGGGTTGCTCTGATCATCGGTGCCGAGCAGGGCCGAGTTGAAGATGTTCAGGTTGACGTCGGCGCCGTTGGCGGTCGGGGGCACACCCTCACCGGCCATGTGCGACAGGAAGTTGTCGGCGGTGCCGAGCGTGTTGTCGCTGGCGAGGAAGTCACCGACGAACCCGCCGAAGTAGGCGCTCGGATCCGAGAAACCGCTGAAGCTGACGGTCGCGGTCCAGTGGATGGTGTCGCCCGTGGCGGCCTGCGAGACGTCGGCGGCGAAGTCGGCCGAAAGGCTCTGGGCGCTGGCGGCAGCGGCGAGACCGGCGATGGACATGATGGCGATGGTCTTCATTTCGATTCTCCTCACAAGTTGCATTTCTGCGGTTGTGGATGTGTAAACGTCTCGAACGACAGATTCGTGACCCACGCCAACAATGCCACATCTCCGGCGAAGTGCCAGTCAACACGGAAAAACTGACCCGCTTTTTTTGATGGATGCCCCTTTTTCAGCCGTCACGCCTGTTGGAGCAGCCATCAAGACTTTTCTCGACACCTATGTTTGGTATTTCACCGGGTTTTGCCACAGCCATTCTGCAACATGGCACAAGGTCTGCGTCCGACCCGGCCATGTCCGGGTTGAACTCAGATAGAAGGCTTGACACCAGGTATGGCCAATACCGTACATTTACCTATTAGTGAACCGTAAGGTTCTCGCACTTACTGGAACAGGAACCGGGTATTTTCGTCTCCCTCTCCCCGCACGCGGGGAGAGGGCCGGGGTGAGGGGCACCGTGTCTCCGCTCGATCTCTTGCACACGCAGATCGGCGAGGCATGAAGAATGCAAAGAAGTCGTCGCTCCTCTCCCGTCGGTACCGCGCGAGTGTGACAAAAAAAGACCCGACCCCTTTCGGGGCCGGGCCTTTGTCAGCAAGATTGGGTCGTTCGCGGATTAGCGACGACGACGGGCGGCGGCGAGGCCACCCAGGCCCAGCAGCGCGAAAGCGCCGGGGGCGGGGACGATGTTGACGGTGTCCGTCACGACATTGGCGGTCATCTCGTCACCAAGGGTGAAGATGCCGTTGTCGGGGAAGACGGTCGTCACGCCCGTGGCGCCGTAGGAGAGCGCACCGGCGCTGCTCGTCACGACGTCGAACGTGAAGATGTCGATCGGGTTCGACGGATCATCGGTGCCGAGCAGAGCGGCGTTGAAGATGTTCACGTCGGCGACGTTGGCGCCATCGGCGACGGCCGGGAAGCCCTCGAACGACAGCAGGTTCACGAAGTTGCCAGAGGTGCCGAGGGTGGCGTCGCTGGCGTCAAACGTCCCGTTGAAACCACCGAAATAGGCGGTCGGATCGGGATAACCGGTGAAGCTGGCGCTGACGGTCCAGCTGACGGTGTCACCAACGTTGACCGTAGTCGCGTTGGCCGAGAAGTGCAGAGTGGCGCTCTGCGCACTGGCCGCAGCGGCGAGGCCGGCGACACCAAGAATAGCGATGCTCTTCACGGGAATTCTCCTCAAAAAAGTGTCTTGTCTCGCGGGCCGACCAAGCCCGCATTTCCGTGATTCGCGACACGCCCACAATAGCGTCTCCCGCAAGGGCTTGCAAGCGAAATCGACCCTTCTTCCAAATTTTTCTGGCAACCAGGCAAAATCTTGTTTTGTTCGGTATTGTGTGTGGAGGGAGATGCCGGGGCCTTCCGGTGGCATGAAAAAACCCGGCAAACGCCGGGTTTTTCGAGAACAAGTTCGGGAACCGATCAGCGGCGACGACGCGTCGCGACCAGGCCACCCATGCCGATCAGGGCGATGGCGCCCGGGGCCGGCACGATGTGGACGACGTCCGAGTTGACCGGGAAGACGCTCAGCTCGATTGGGGACTCGAAGATGAAGTCCGAAGCGAACAGGCTGGCAACACCGTCGGCGGTGTAGGACAGATCACCGAGGGCGGCCGCGGTGACGTCGAACTGATAGAACACGCCGATGCTCTGGTCGTCGGTGCCGAGCAGAGCCGAGTTGAACGTGTTGATGTTCGCGACGCTGGCGCCGTCGGCGGTCGGGGTCACGGCCTCGCCGGCCATGAAGGTCATCATGTTGCTGGCAAGCCCAAGGCTGCTGTCGCTGGCGACGAAGTTGCCGAAGTCGGCGTCGCTGCCGCTGAAGCCGCCGAAGTAACCGGTGGCGGTCAGGCCGGTCATGGTGACCGAAACAGTCCAGGTGACGGTGTCACCAACGTTGATGGTGGTTGCGCTGGCCGTGAAGAACATCTTGACACTCTGCGCGGACGCGGCAGAAGCCAGACCGGCAACGGCGGCGATAACGATCCCATTCTTCATCACAGTCTCCTCAGAAATTTGGATCTGAACTCTCTCTTGTCTTGTCTCCATCCCTCCCGGACCTGACCGGGCGGAACGGCAGTAGCCTAATCAATCCACCCGAGACCCGCAAGCACTTTGGAACAAAAAACCGGAAAATTCTTGGAACCTGAACACAACCGTATTCTGTTCGTATCCCGTCCTCCCCAGAGCGGGCTCACCGCACACCATCGCTCAGGCCCCTCTTCGCTTCCACTGCTCGAACCGATAACCAACGCCGTGATCCGTATCCGGACCATGCGTCTCAGACCCGATCAATTCCCACCCGGCCCAGTCCACTTCGGGAAAAAAGGTATCACCCTCGAAGCAGGCTTCGACCCTCGTCAGATCCAGCCGATCCGCGATGGGCAACGCCGCCGAATACAACACCGCGCCCCCCAATACGAACAGCACGTCGTCCGCAGAGTCCGCGTGCCGGTCCGCGTCCGCGACCGCCTCTTCAAGCGAATGCACCACCACGACCCCGTCGGCCCGATAGTCCGGGTTCCGGGTCACGACGATGTTCCGCCGATCGGGCAGCGGACCGGGGAGCGTCTCGAACGTCCGCCGTCCCATGACGACCTGGTGCCCCTTGGTGACACGCTGAAACCGACGCAGATCGTTCGGCAGGCGCCACGGCAAACCACCGGCCCGTCCGATCACGCCGTTCTCGGCGATGGCCGCGATTAGTGTGATCCGCATCGGGCAGCCCTCCCCCGGCGCTCAGGCATTGGAAGCCACGACGAGCCGATCCAGCACCTCTCGCGCCCGCCCGGTACCGATCGCATCGCCCGCGAGCGTCCAGCCACCCTTTATATCCTCGGCCGCCCCGGCCACCACGCATGCAACGGCCGCATTGAGCCGAACGATATCGGACGTGGGCCCGGGCTCGCCGTCGAGGACAGCGCGGATGATCCGTACCCCGTGGTCGAGATCGCGCGCACGGAGCAGGTCGATCGTCGGTGGCGTGATCCCGAGCGAGGCGGGGTCGAGCGTGTCAGCCCGGGTTTCGCCGTTTTCGACCCATGCGATCCGGTTCGGCCCGAGGGTCGAGCATTCATCCAGCCCCCCCGCCCCGTGCACCACCACCGCCCGGACCGAGCCGAGCCGGGCGAGCGCACCGGCGATCGGCTCCACCAGTTCCGGGGCATACACCCCGAGCAGCTGGCGGTCCGTCCCGGCGGGGTTGGTCAACGGGCCGAGCAGATTGAAGATCGTCGGGAACCCGACGGACCGCCTCGGCCCGGCGGCGTGCCGCATCGCCGGGTGGTGCTTCATCGCGAAACTGAAACAGACCCCGGCCTCGCGGAGGCATTCCGTCTGCACCTCCGGCGGGGCCTCGATATTCACCCCGAGCGCCGCGAGCACCTCGGCCGACCCCCGCCCCGTCCGGCTTCGGTTGCCGTGCTTGGCGACGAGGACGCGGCGGACACCGGTCGTCGGCTCGACCGCGGCGACGACGAACGCCGCGGCGGTCGAGATGTTGAACGTCTTGGCCGCTCCCCCGGTACCGCAGGTGTCGATAAGCACCTCGCCGGGTTTGACCGGTGCGTCGACGGGCGTGACGTGCCGCCGCATCGCCCGGGCTCCGCCGACGAGTTCATCGACCGAGGCGCCCCGGGCCTGGATCAAGGCGAGCAACACCCCGATCTGGGCCTGGTCGAGTTCGCCCCCGAGCAGGGCCTCGAACACGGCCTCGGCGGCGGCGTCGCTGAGCCGGTCACCCGAGAGAAGCCGGCGGAGCGTGTTGTGTATTTCCGTGGTTTCCACGCCGAAAGCCTACACACCGTGAACCATCAGCGGGGTTTCCCATACAATCTCCTGATGCCCGGTACACCCGCGCAAACCGCCCGCATCACGGCCCGGGCCGCGGCACGGATCAGGCTCGCCCGCGCGCTCCGCCTCGGCGGACGGGGGTTACTGATCGGGTCGATCGCGGCCGTGGTGCTGGTCCTTCTGGCGAGGTGGTGGCCTCTGCGTGAGCCGCTTTCGTTTGTGCTGCCGATCGCGGGGCTGATGATCCCGTTTGTCGGGGGGGTGGTTCTGGGGGCACTGAAACGGGTCTCCCTCGCCGAGGCCGCCGGGGTGCTCGACGAGACACACCACCTGAAGGATCGGCTGACATCGGCGATCGAACTGGCCGACCGCGACGGGGTCTTCGCGGCGTTGGTGATCGAAGAGGCCGAGCAAGCAGCACTGCATGTGCGCGCCGATCGCGCGGTCCCGCTGCGACCGGGACGGGCTTGGCTGGTGGGGTTGGCGGGCGTCGTCGTCGCGGGCGGTTTGTGGACCGCGGTCCCGCCGAGAGAGATCCGACGGGCGCGGACAGTCGCGATGGACACACCCGAGCAACGGGCCGAGGCGGCCGAGCGGATCGAGCGCACGATCGAGCAACTGGGGCCGGCGGCCGAGCAATCGGATCTGTCCGATGACCTGCAAAGGACGATCGAGCAGTTGCATCGGGGCGAGCTGGACGCCGAGAGCGCCCTGGCTGCCGCGGCGGACGAGATCGAACAGGCCGCGGCGGAAGCGGAAACATCCGCGGCGGCGTCGGCCGAGGCGGAACGTGCGATCGCCGATGCGGCCGACCGTGCGGCCCGCGAATCGACGGACGATGCCGTGCGCGCGCTTGCGGAGGCTCTTTCGCGTGGCGATCTCGACGGGGCCCGTCGGGCGGCCGATCAGATCCGTCGACAGGACGAGACGATGCCACCCGAGGCCCGTGAGACGATGGCGCGTGAACTCGAAGAACTCGCCCGCCTGCTCGACGAGAACCGGCCCGAACCGACGGGATCAACGCCCCCGATCGAGGAGCTCGACGCGGACACGCCGGTCGATCGTGCGGATGAGGACCGCATTGCCGAGGAACTCGAAAAGAAAGGGCTCGACCCGGCGGAGGCGGAGGACCTGGCCCGGAGGATGGCCGAGGCGGCGCGGCAACGACGGGAGATGGAGCGGTCGGCCGAGGATGTTGAGGCGTTGAAACGTGCGCTGGAACAGACCGCGCGGGACATGCGCACGCCGGAGGACGCCGAGCCGGACCGTCCTCCGTCCGGGGGCGAGGAGCAGGCGGACGCCGAGCAGCGTGAAACACGCGACGATCGGGCGGAACGAGACGGAGACCGTTCCGCGCAGAAGGAGGACGGGCAAGGCAAGGAATCGCGCGATTCGCGTCGTGGCGAGAAGCCGGGGTCGCCGGGTGCGCCGTCACCGGCCGCGCCCACGGAGAACCGGGGGTCCGGCGATCGCACGAGCGGGCAGCAGTCGGCCGAGCGGGGGAAGGAGAAGGGCAATACGTCCGGGCACGAGTCGCGGGGCGAGAAGAAAGACGACAACGCGGCGGAACCCCGCGGTGATCGCGACGGGTCGGGCCGGCAACCGAGCGACCGGGATCAAGGTGGACAACAGCCGGGCGGTCAGCCGCAGCGCGGTCCGAAAGATGAAAGCCGATCCGGGTCCGATGGTAAACAGATCGGTCGACAGGACACAGTGAAGAACGGCGAGAAGACGGGCGAAAAGAGCGGCGAAAAGAGCGGATCAGACCAGAGCGAAAAGAATGGTGATCGGGTTGAACAGGATCGGCCCGGCACAGCGGGGGGGAACCCCGACGACGGTGCCCCGCAGAGCGGGCGGCCCGGCGGCAAAGCCGATCAACCGACGGATCAAGAAGGGGAGAACCACGGGCAGCCGGAGGGGGGCGGGGCCGGTGGCGGCGGAGACGACGCGGGTGGCGACCCGCTGGGCCGGGCGTTGGATCGGCTCGAACGCCGGCGGGCGGAACGGGCGATGAACGAAAAGCGGGCGCGAGAGATGCGCCGCCGCGCGCAGGAACTGCTCGACAAGGCGACGCCCGAGCAACGGGAACGGCTGGAGAAAATCGCCCGGCGGTTGGCCGAGCGGCAATCGGTCACGCGCGGACCGTCGGCGCCTTACGAGGCTGAACGTGAGATCGTCGATGCGCGCGGGAAAGGGCCACGGGACGACCGGGGGCAGGTGCTGGCGGAGTGGTACAACCCGGAGGGCGAACCGGCGGAGGGGATCGAGCGGGGGGCGACGGCGGACCGTCTCCGCGAGGCGGTGGCGTCGGCGGAACGGGCCGTCGAGCAGCAGCGTGTCCCGAGCCGATACCGGAAACTGGTGCGGGACGTGTTCGAGCAGATCAAGGCTCGGGCGGAGAAAGAACACACCGGCGCGGCTCCGCTGAGCGAGGACGCCGAGACGAAAGGCGGGGAGGGCGGTTGATCGGGCGGGCCGGGGGTCGAACGTCTCCGGTCCGAGGCGCGGGATTTTGTGAATGAAAAAACCGCTCCCTCACGGTCGCGGCTCGTTCGGAACAGCATCGCGGACGCATGGGGATCATCTTCGACCAACCCGTCTGGCTGTGGGGCACCGTCGCGATCGTGCCGATGGCGCTGATCGGTCTGCGCTGGTTCCTCGCGATGAGCCGATGGCGGCGGGCGTCGGCGCTGGTCGCGCGGGCGCTGCTGACGGGGTTGATCGCGGCGATGCTGGCCGGGGCGCAGAGCGTTCGCGAAACCGATCGGCTCGCGGTGATCGGCGTGGTGGATCTTTCCGGGAGTGTGCGCCGTTTTGCGGATCTCGGGCCGGGCGTCACGCCCGAGGATTTCGCCCGGTCGTTCTTCGATCGTCGGCTCGAGGGACGCGGCCCGGATGATCTGTTCGGTCTGGTTGTGTTCGACGGACGCGCCGAGACGATCGCGACACCGACGCGGTCGTTCGTGCTCGGCCGGTCGATGGAGATCCCGCCGGTGGACGGTTCGGATATCGCCGGGGCGTTGAACCGGGCGGCGGCGTTGATCCCCCCGGACGCGGCCGGGCGGGTCGTGCTGATCAGCGACGGCAACGCAACGACGGGCGATCCGGTGTCGACGGCGGCGGCGCTCGGGGCCGGGGCGTCGGCGGACCCGTCGCTGCGTGTCCCGGTCGATGTCGTCCCGCTTTCATACTTCGTGGACGACGAGGTGATCGTCGAGGGGCTGGATGCCCCCCCGAGGGCGCCCGGGCGATCGGTCGTGACGCTGCGTGTGCTGATCCGGTCGACGGGGCACTCGACCGGGGTGCTCCGTCTTGAACGCGAGGGCAAGCCGGTGGATCTCGGCGGGCCGGGGGGCGGGCGGCGTTTGACACTGGAGCCCGGGCGGCGTGTCGAGCGGATCGAAGTGCCCCTCGACGGGGGTCGTCTCAGCCGGTTCCGCGCGGTCTACGAGCCGGACACCGAACCCAACGGCACACTCTCCGGCGATCGTTCGATCGAGAACAACCGGGCCGAGGCGTTCACGATATCGCCGGGTGAGAACCGGGTGCTGGTGGTGGACGGGGTCTCGGACGGGCGGGCGGACGGGGCGGGGATGGCGC
>JALWOY010000153.1 GCA_027083355.1 Phycisphaerales bacterium
GTGGCGCAACGTGTGGCTGCCGAACATCCTCTTCCTGGTGCTGCTCTCCTTCGGCATGATCCTCATCACCCGGCCCATCGCCACGCCCCGAGCGATTCGTCCCACACCCGGGGTTCCCGGCACCCCACCCGTGGCACGAGGTTCGCCCCCTGCATGGGCGGGGCTTCGCGCGCCAGACCAACCAGGGCCTGATCGGGGATCGAAGGATCAGTCGCGATCGCCCCGGGAATCGCCCCGTGCGTGCGTATCCGCCGCGTCAAGGCCCGCGTGTCGAGGCCCTCGATCCCCGGCACGCCCGCCGAGGCGAGATAGCCGCCCAATGAACCCTCCGCCCGATAATTCGAGTGCCTGTTGGCCAGCTCGTGGACGACGAAACCCGAGACGTGCACGCGGGGGGATTCCTCGTCCTCGCTGTTGACCCCGGTGTTGCCGATGAGCGGCATTGTCTGCACCAGGATCTGCCCCGAGTAGGAAGGGTCCGTCAGCGATTCCTGATACCCGGTCATCGCGGTGTTGAAGACGACTTCGCCGCGGGCGGCTTCGCCCGGGGCCAGGGCCGCGCCGAACGCCCGACCACGCAGCACGGCGCCGTCAGCGAGTGCCAATCGCGCCACGGTTTGCTTCGGTGTTCCCGCCAACACGGGCTAGTCTACCCGTTGCATGGAGCAGCTGTCCTTCAGGACCGAGCCGGATGAACAGGCCGATGACGGGCCGGCCCGTTTCGCGCGTGTCGCCGTCGAGCGTGGCGTGGATGTCGAGGGGCTGACGTACCGCGAGGGCGACACGCCCCTCGAACCGGGCGACCGCGTCGAGGTCCCCCTCGGGCGGGGCAACACCCCCACGGGCGGCGTGGTGATCGAGACCGGCGGGCCCGAACTGCTCGCGGGGTTCGACCCGGCGCGTGCGAAGCGCGTGCTCCGCCGGACGGGACGCGTGTTGAGCGGGCCGATGATCGAGCTGGCGCGGTGGATCAGCCGGTACTACGTCACGCCGATGGGCATGGTCGTGGCCTCGATGGTCCCGGTCGCGGTCAAGCAGGGCGTCGGCGTGCGCACGAAGGCCGTGATCCGCCGCGTCGAGGGCGCCCCAGAACCGGACCGATTGCCCCCTGCCGCGGGGCGGGCGTGGGCCGCGATCCGTGCGATGGACGCGTCTTGCTTCCCGATCGAGCCGGCGGATCTCGTCGCGCGTTGCGGCCTGTCGAACGCGGGTCCGCTCAATCGGCTCGTCCGCGAGGGATTGCTCGAACGGGCCGAGGTCGAGCATGTCCGCGTCTTCGGCGACCGCACGGGCGCGCTGATCGAAGCCGACCGGACCGCCCCGACCCTCACCGAAACACAGCGCGCGGTCGTCGAGGGCATCGACGATGCAACGCAGCGTGTCCCGTTCGGCGTGCACCTGATCCGGGGTGTCACCGGCTCGGGCAAAACCGAGGTCTACATCCGTCTCATCGAACGCACCCTCGCCCGGGGCCGGGGCGCGATCGTGCTCGTCCCCGAGATCGCCCTGACACCCCAGACCGCGGGCCGATTCGTCGCCCGTCTCGGGGGCGACGGCGGCACCGGCGTAGAGGTGATGCACTCGGGCCTGAGCGCCTCCGCCCGGCACAAGGCATGGGCCCGGCTGGCGTCCGGCGCGTCCCGCGTCGCCGTCGGGGCGCGATCGGCGGTTTTCGCACCCGTCGAAAACCCCGGGCTGATCATCGTCGACGAGGAGCACGACACCTCGTACAAACAGGACCAGTTGCCACGCTACAACGCGCGCGACGTCGCCATCAAACGCGCCCAGATCGAGAACGCCCACGCCGTGCTCGGGTCGGCCACACCCTCGCTCGAAAGCTGGCACAACGCCGCGGGCGAGCGGCCTCGATACCGGCTGTGGGAATTGCCGCACCGCGTCGCGGGCCGGCTGCCGGAGGTCCGCATCGTGTCCCCGATGCAGGACGAGCCGGGGCCGGGCGGGGACGGTCGGGGCGAAGCCGGGCGGGATGAGGCCCGCTCGCTGTTCGGGGGCACGATCGGGATCGGGCCGGTGCTCGCCCGGGCGCTCGCCGAGACGCTCGACACCGGCGGGCAGGCGATCCTGCTGCTCAACCGCCGGGGTTTCGCCTCGTATGTCGCGTGCCCCTCGCCGAGATGCGGGTGGTCGCTCGGGTGCCGGGCGTGCGACGCGCGCATGGTCGTGCACCGAGCGGGCGCGAGGCCGGGCCAGCACGCCCCACGCGGGTGGCTCCGGTGCCACCACTGCCTCGCCGAGGCGAAGATCCCCGAGAAATGCCCCGTCTGCGGCGGCCGCCTCTGCCTCGTCGGGCTGGGCATCCAGCGCGTCGAACGCGAACTGGCCGAGCGGTTCGGGCTGGAAGCGGGGACGCACGCCGTCCGGCTCGATTCCGACAGTGTCCACCGCGCGGGCGACTATTTCGGAGTGCTGGACCGGTTCGCGCGGGGCGAGGTGCGGGTGTTGCTGGGCACGCAGATGGTCGCCAAGGGGCTGGACTTCCCCAACGTCCGGCTCGTCGGGGTCATCAACGCGGACACCTCGCTCGTGCAGCCCGATTTCCGCGCCGCCGAGCGGACCTTCCAGCTGGTGTCGCAGGTTTCGGGCCGGGCGGGGCGGGGGGATGACCCGGGGCTGGTGATCGTGCAGACGCTGCACGCGGACGAGCCGGCGATCGCGCTGGCGGCGGCGCACGATTTCGGTCGCTTTGCGCGGACCGAACTGGAAATCCGCCGGCGGAACGCGCAGCCGCCGTACACCCGGATGGCCCGCGTGGTTTGCCGCGATCGCGACGCCGACGCCGCCGAGACCCGGGCCGCGGAGATCGCGCGATCGCTAGGGTGTGCCGCGGAGAGATGGGCGGGTCGCGTGCGGATCGACGGCCCGATGCCGTGCATTTTGTCCCGGATCGCGGACCATTTCCGGTTCGAGGTGCAGATCACGGCGTCGGACGCCGCTCTGCTGACCACCCTGCTTGGGGGATTACGCCGCGACGGAAGGCTCAAGAGCGACGCCCGGACGGCGGTGGATGTCGATCCGGTGTCCCTGCTGTAAGGTGGTGTCGGAAAGGAAGCCCCGGATGGCGGATCGTCTCGCGGGTCAACGCGTGCTGGTGATGGGCCTGGGCCGATTCGGCGGGGGGGTCGGGGTGGCCCGGTTCGCCGCGGAAGTCGGCGCGGAGGTCACGATCACCGACACCGCCGGTGAGGACGCGCTCGCCGACGCTCTGCGGGCCATCGAGGATCTCGTCGAAGCCGGCCGGGTCCGCCTGCACCTCGGCGGGCACGACGAGCGCGATCTGCTCGGTCAGGACCGACTCATCGTCAACCCCGCGGTGAGCCGCCCGTGGGCTCACCCCCTCGTCTCGGCGGCGCGCGCCCGGGGTGTCCGACGGACGACCGAGATCGCGATGCTGATCCGCCGGCTTCGCGACCGGGGCACGCCGATCGTGGGTGTCACGGGCACGGTCGGCAAAAGCACGACGGCGGCGATGATCGATCACGCATTGGGCGTGCTGAACGCCCCCCACGCCCTGGGCGGGAACATCGGCGGATCGCTGCTGACCCGGCTCGACGAGATCGGCCCCGACACCACGGTCGTGCTCGAACTGTCCAGCGCGATGCTGTGGTGGCTCGGCGAGGCCCTGCCCGGGTTCTCGCCCAACGTCGCCGTCGTCACCGCGCTGTCGCCCAACCACATCGACTGGCACGGCTCATTCGATCACTACGTCGCCTCGAAGCAGATCATCCTCTCCGGGCAGCACGCCGGCGACGCGGCGGTGCTCGCCCCCGACGCCGAGGATTGGCCCACCCGCCCGGGCGTCCGACGGTTGGACGGCTCGCCCCGGATCCCGCGGGAGATGATCCTGCCCGGTGCGCACAACCGGCGCAACGCGGGTCTGGCCGTGGCTGCGTTGACGGCGCTCGGGTTCGACGAGCGGGCCGCGGCCGAGGCCGTCGCCGGGTATCCGGGATTGCCGCACCGGTTGGAATCGCTCGGCTCGCGTGGTGGGGTGCTCTGTTACAACGATTCGAAATCGACCACCCCGGGGTCGGTGGTGATCGCCGTGGAAGCCGTTTGCGAGCGGGCGGGTGGTGTTCATCTGATCGCGGGGGGCGCGGACAAGGGGATCGATGTATCGTCGATCGGCGCGCTCGACGTGGCGGGGCTGTACACGATCGGGCAGACGGGCGACGCCATCGCCGACGCCGCCGAACGCGCCGGCAGAGCCGCCGAGCGATGCGGGACCCTGGAACAAGCGGTGCGCGTGGCGTCGTCGCGGGCGCGGCCGGGCGAGGCGTTGCTGCTCAGCCCCGGGTGCGCATCATGGGATCAGTTCGAGAACTATGAGCGCAGGGGCGAGGCGTTCGGCCGTCTCGTCGAGCAATGCCTGGGGCCTCGGGACCGATCGTGATGCGTCGGTGGGCGTTGCCCGTCGCGTTCCTGCTGATCGCGGTGATCGGGCCGGGCTGCGCCCACCGGGGCGCCGCCCCGGACCGAACGATGCGGACGACCTCCACAGAACCGGGGGCGGTCCGGATCGAGCCGGGGCTTTCCCCGGAAACCGACACCGAGACGAGCACCGAGACCAATGACGAGACCAACGACGAGACCGGCCCGGGAGTCTCGACCGGCACCGACCGGTGGATCGTGCTCTCGCCGGGGTTGCGGATCAACCGGGCGCGTTCGCTTCTCGAGTTCGACGGGACGGTGGCGGTGGATTGCCACAACCCCACGACGCCGGACGTCTATCTCGAACTCGTCGCCTGTTCGCCCGACACGCGGGAGCACGAGTCGCTGGTGGTCACGCCGGTCCCGCCGTCGCTGATCCATGCGGGCCTGCTGGCGCTCGGGTTCGAGCCCGGCCGGCCCGGGGGGGTTGTCGCGGCGGGCACGGGGGTCCGGCGCGAGGCGCCGTCGGGTGATCCGCTGTCGATCCGCTTTGTCGTCGGTGAACGCGAGCAGGCCGTGTCGTCGTGGATCACGGACGTGCGCGCGCGGCGCGTGCACCCCGCGGGCGGGTGGGTTTTCGCCGGCTCGCGATTCATCGAACGCGGGGGGGATCGGGTGTATGACGCCGACGGCGCGGGGACCGTGATCGGGCTGACGACGTTCGGGAGCGAGACCATCGCGTATTCCCGCCCGATCAGCCCGGATTCGTGGGTGGACGAGCCGCTGTGGATCGCCGACCCGAACACGGTGCCGGCGCGGGGGACGCCGGTGATCGTGCGCATCGGCCGCGTGCAATCCGGCGGCGCATCTGTTGGGAATCACGAGAACAACCCGTGAGCATCAACCAGAACCGGACGCGAGCACGGGGGTTTCTTCTCCGGATGATTGTGCGTTGACCGCACGGTCGCGGCTTGTTGCGGCGGATGGAGGGAAAATGGGAGCCCTCACTCCCGCTCGGTCCTGATTTCGGTGGAGAAGGTTGGGGACGAGACGGAATCCTTCTCAGCCCCCGTCGAGCAGGTGATCGAGCAGCCCCCGGCAGGCCGAATCGAGCATCGCGTAGACATCGTCGAACCCCCGGGCGCCGCCGTAATACGGGTCCGGCACGTCGGCGTCGGCGGGGGCGTTCGGGTCGAACGAGCGCATCAGCCGGATCTTCTCCGCCGGCACCCCCGCCGCGATCGCGTTCTCGCGGTTCGACGCGTCCATCGCGATGATGAGATCGAACGCCGACGCATCGCGGGACGGGTCGAGCTGGCGTGCCCGGCTCGGGAGTTCCACGCCGTGCTTTTCCGCGACGGCACGCGCCCTGGGGTCGGGGGGTTCGCCCGTGTGCCAGCCACCGGTGCCGCAGGAATCGACGCGGAACCGATCGGCAGCGCCCCGCCGACGGGCGAGGTGCAGGAAGATCCCCTCGGCGAGCGGGGAGCGGCAGATGTTGCCCATGCAGAGGAACAGCACGCCGATCTTTTTCCCGGGGTCTTCCGGCGTTTGCGTCATGCCGGTACCCCCTTTCGAGCCGCGACCCTGTGCCATGCGTCAACCAGCGGGCGGACGTTCTCCCGGAGATCGGGTGCGTACATCCCGCCGGGCAGGCCCGCCGCCGGTTCCCACCCCGTGATCGGCGCCACGGGGACCCCCAGCCGATCGGCGTGGGATTCGAGCATCGACCGCACCGGCGATCGAGCCGCCCCCCAATGCGGCGCGATGAAGATATCCGCCGCGGGGAGCACGTTCGCGAACGGCGGGTCGACGAGCAGCAGCGGTGTCCGCAGCCTGGTCCGGTGTCTGAATCGCATCGCCTCGGCCAACCGACGGGCCTGCCCCGGCAGCACGAGCGCGTGCGGCAGGCCCAGAAGCTCGAGCACACCCGAGACAAAGACAACCGCTCTCGCGTCCACCCACCGCGGCTCGCTGTTCAACGGCACCAGGAGAATCCGGTCCTCCACGCCGAGCGCCGCCCGGGCGGTCGCGCGGTCCGTCGGCAGCATCGCCGGGATCGGGCGGACCTCCACGGCCCCCACACCGACGCCGGCCCGTTGCCAGGCCGAGGCGGCGTGCTCGTCCGGGACGATGAGCCGATCGATCGAACCCGGCCGGAACCGGATCGGGGGTGTGGTTTCGTTCTCCCGATCCCCGGGCAGATCGAACAGGCACGCCTCGACGGCCGGGCCGGGGCGCGATCCGGGCGCGGCCGACAGGAGTTCGCGGTTCCACAGCAGGACACGATCGGCCCCGGCGGACCGCGCGGCGCGTCGGATCACCACTGAGAGAGGGCGTGCCCGGCGGGGTGTCAGCCAGGGGTCGGCGACGCCGAACGCGGCGATGGTGTGCTTCTCGGCGCTCGACCCGACGACGAGCACGCGATCGCCCGGGCCCGCGGCGGAGGCGACGGCGGCGCAGACGAGCTCGCCCGGGGGTGTCCCGCCTCGGGATGGATCGGACGCGGTGACGACATGCAGGGTGGCCGGCGGCATCAGCGCCTCAGGCTCTGCGGGCGTTCGACGTCGTAGAACAGCTGGGCGAGCCCGTACCCCGTCAGCTGGGCCAGGTCGGACTGGGCGCGGAGCAGATCGGTGCGTGTGCGGCGCATGGTCCGGTTGCCCTGCTTGTCGGTGAACGAGGTGCGATAGCCCGGCTCGCCCGGCGGGGGCCAGAGGCGTTTCTGGTTCACCGCGTCGAAGACCTTGACCTCGATCTCGGACGTGGGCTTGAACTCGACCCCGTCCGGGGAGAGCGAGAATTTCGTGACGAGAACGTAGATCACGACATCCGCGCCGACGGCGCGGCCGACCTCGGTGACGGAGATGGGCCGCCCGTCGATTTCCTGAGACGCGGCGGCGAGCGCCGAGCGGGTGTCGATCATGTTGCCTTCGTGGATGATGTTCTTGCGGACGAGCATGTCCTGCGCGACGGAGCCGATGCGCGCACGGATGCGGCGTTGCGCGATCTGGTTGGCGGGGTCGTCGACGAAGATCACGGTCTTTTTGTCGGGGTCGAGCTTGTAGGCCGCCTTGACCTCGCCCGGCCCCGCCGCCAGCGCATAGATCGGGCCGACGATGTTGCACCCCGCCGGCCCCGCCGAGGCCAGGGCCAGCATGAGGACGCCCAAGCAGACACGTGCGGCGTGTTTAGTACGTGAGGTCATTCTTCTCCTCGTGCTCGAAGAACAGCCACGCGACGCGCTGGCCGAACCGGCGCGACAGCTCGGACGTGACGACGTTCCGCGGCAGCTCCTCTTCGAGCATGCCTTCCTTGTCGGGGAACTTGACCGCGATGGAGTGCTCGTAGATCGGGTCGTCGGGGAGAGAGGAATCGGTCTCGTAGACCTCGACGATGCCGGAGGCGACGCCGTTCCATGTATAACGGTTGCCCGGCTCGTGGAGGCGGTACTCGATCAGCTCGACAACGACGAGCCGGTCCACCCCCAGTTGCTCGCCCAGCTCGCCCCTTGTCAGCCCCTGCCAGCCGGGGTTGGCGTAGAGCCAGGAGATCAACCGGCCCGGGGGGATGTGGGCCGTCGCGCCCGCGTTGGTGTAGAGATCGCGGTCGATGATCTGCGTCAGCCGCGTGGTGATCCCGGGGTGGTCCGCCTCGATCATGCGGTCGGCGCTGATGATGACTGCGTACGAATGGCCCTCAAGCCCCGAGTAATCCGCCGGGTATGTCGTCGTGCCCTGCCGGTGGGCGCTCTCGGCCATCGCGCCGACAAGCCCGAAAAGCTGGCAGCCCGCCGGCATCGGAAGCCAGGCGGCGGTGATCAACAGCGGCAAAAACACGCGCCCGATCAATCTGGGCATGAGGGTCGCCCTCCGGTGCGGGGTTCGGCGGGGTGCGGGGTTCACCCCGGGCACACCCAGTGTACCCCCGGTGTCGGTCACGGTGGCGTGTTCACCACGTCAGGAGTTTGTATCCCCATGCCCCGGCCGCGAGCGCGGCGGCGATCCACAGCGTCCGCGGGGCCAGGACCGTGCGCACGAGCCGGTCGAGCCGGCAACCCGTGACCGCGGTGTGCACCCCCGCCCAGAACACCGCCGCGGACACCACGGCGAGCAGGGCGCCCATCGGCTGGTCGGTCAGGGCGGCGATGAATCGCCCGTGGGCGGCATGGGTGAAGGCCGTCGTCATCCCGCACGTCGGGCACGGCTTGTTGAACGCGATCACCCACCCGCACGCGGGCATGCCCAGCTGCGTGTGCGTGCCGTGGCCGTCGGCGGAGGGATGCAACGCCATCCCCACAAGGAGCGGGGCGAGCGCGACCAGGGCGATGGTCAGCCCGGCGAATCGGCCCTGCAGCGATATCGTGCGGTCGTTCGGCACCGCCCGAGCATAGGGCCGGACGGACCGGTCACGCCGCCAGACGCAACGGCCCGGGGATCGGCTCGGGGTCGATCACCACGACGTACCCCGGCTGCTCGGGGTTGACCGCCGCTTCCTCGTCGGCCATGGCGCGGAGGGTGGCCTCGGTGCGCATGAACGAGAGCGCCCCGTCGTAGTGGGTCGGGACGTCCCGCACAGCGAGGAAACGCACCGCGACCGTCGCGGTGGCGGTGCGGACACCCAGCCCGGACAGCGCGGCCCTGGGGCTGATCCCGCTCGACTGGAGCCGGTTCTGGAACAGGCGGATGACGTCGCGTGCGACGCCCTCGACCTCCCCCGGCCTGATGAGCAGCAGCATCCTGTCGTCGCCCAGATGCCCGAGGAAAGCGTCGTTTTTCCATCCCGAGCGCTCCTGGACCACCTGCCCGATGACGTCGACCAGCAGGCGGATGAGGTCGTCGCCGAGCTCGAAGCCGAAGACGGCGTTGTAGTCGGCGAGCCCGCGGAGGTCGATGAAAGCCGCGTCGAACGCGTCCCCCTCGGCGATCGCGTCTTCGAGCGCCTGCTCGCAACGCACCCTGGCGGGCAGGCCCGTCAACGGCGCGACCCGGTGCTGGATCGCCCGGCAGGACTCGGCCGCGGCGCGGATCAGCTCGCGCATCTCGATCAGGCCCATCACCCGCCCGGACTCGGCGACGACGAGGGGCCGGTCGAGTTCGCTGTCGCGGCACGAGGCGACGATGTCGAGCGCCTCGTCGATCGTCATCCCGAGACGGAGTGTCCGGCCCGCGGGGCCGGCGATATCCGACAGATTCACGTCCGGGGACGATTCCGAGCAGATCCGGTCCCGCGAGCACCAGCCCGCGTAATACCCGCCGTCGGTCACGACGACGCCTCGGACGGCGGGCTGCTTGAGGAGGTCCTCGGCGACATCGGACACGGGCCGGAGCGATTCGGCGGTGTAGGCGGGTCGCATGAGCCTGGCGAGCTGGTTGGCGTGTTCGCTCGCCGTCGCGGTCGCCCCGGCAGTTCTGGAGGCGGACTTGATGCGTTCGACCAGGGACTCGGAGAGGCGTTGGTCGTGCTCGCCCGGCTTGCCGAGCAGGTATCCCTGCACGCAGTTGATGTTCAGCCGGATGAGCTGCTCGAGCTCGGCCTCGCGTTCGACCCCCTCGCCGATGATCGACACCCCGCTGAGTTTCGCGAAGTGCGAAAGGAAACGCACCAGGTTCGTGCGCACGGGGTCGCGGTCGATGCCGGCGACGAGTTCCCGGTCGAGCTTGAGCCACTGCGGGCGGAGGAGCATGATGCGGTTGAGCCCGCTCGTGCCCGCCCCCACATCATCAATGGCCAGCTGGAAGCCGTGCTTCTGCAGACGCATCGTCTGCCGGTGCAGGCCCTCGACGTGCTGGTTCTCGCTGCGCTCGGTGACTTCGAGGACGATCCGCCGGGGGGAGAGGCCCGGGATCTCGGCCACCTCCGCGAGGATCGTGTCGGCGAAGCGCTCATCGGCGATGACCTGCGGGGTGCAGTTGAGGAACAGCAGCACCCCGGCCGGCCAGCCCGACGCCTGACGGAACGACTGGCGGCGCGTGACCATCTCGAGGTCCCAGAGCATTCCGAGTTCCTCGGCGGCGTCGAAGAGTTCGGCGGGGTTGGAAAACGCCGATCCGGGGGCGGTCCGCGTCAGGGCCTCGTAGGCGCAGATGCCGGCGCGTTCGAGGTCGACGATGGGCTGGTAGACCGCGGTCACGAGGCCCTCGTCGATGGTCCTGCGGAGTGCTTCCATCCGGTCCGATGATCGGTTCTCAATGCTCATCTCTGATCTCCATCGCCGGGTCGCGGCGGGTTGTCCGCGTCGTATCGGCGCGAGACGCCGACGGGGCAAACCCGCTGCCCCGCAAGCGCTTGCGAACCGATTGACCTGGGATGAGCGCACCGGCTGCGCGGGTGATCGTGTCCCGAGAACCGGTGGAATCGCCTCATATCGGGCGCTGGGAAACCGCCCGATTCCGATACCTGTACGCCCGGAAACTCAATCGAAGCGGAAGACACCCTTGCGGTAGCCGTACAGGTAGGCGACGACGGTGGTGAGCAGGAAGAACATGATCCGTGCCAGCCAGAGCCCGGATTGGCTCGAACCCGTTTCAAGATTGGCGAACGTGGTCGCCCACGGGTAGAGGAACACGACCTCGACGTCGAAAACGAGGAAAACCATCGCGATCAGGTAGAACCGGACGTTGAACCGCTTGCGGGCCGTCCCGACGGGATTCATGCCCGATTCGTAGGTGGTCGACTTGCGGTCCCCGTCACGCCTCGGCCCGATCAGGAACGTCAGCACGATGTTCGCAATCGCGAAGCCCGCCGCGGCGAGCAGGAGAATAAGGATCGAGAGGTACGAGTGCAGATCGGTGTTGGCGAGCGTCATGCGTGTGCTCCGTCTCGAACGATCTTACCACCGCGGGCCGCGTCCGTCCGGCGGGATGCCCGATTCTCCCGCGTCCTCCCGGCAAACGCCCCGGTGTGCCCGAGAGCCCTCGCTCCCGCTCGGGCCTCATTTGGGAGGAGAGAAAGGAGCGACGGGCTGGAAGCCCATCCCACGAGATCGAGGAGATGAAGAAGAGACAGGCGGGACGCCTGTCCCACCGAGAGGGAGGAGAGAGAAGGGAGGGATTTTCCTCCCCTTTTTTTCCCCGACGCCCGGAATTGCGCCGCTTTTCACGACCCGATGTACCGGGCGTAGATCGTCCTCGCCCGGGCCGGGTCGGTGACGCCGCCGACGATCGCCCGCCCGTCGGCGAACACCGTCAACCCCACCGGCTCGCCCGATTCGCCCGCCTCATCCCGCAACTCGCCACGCAGCAGATACCGCGTCGTCTCGAACGATCCGTGCGCACGAAGCCGGTCGGCCAGTACCCGCAGATCGATCCGCGACCCCGGCGTCGGGTTGATCTGCACCGCCGCCTGTCCGCACAGGGGCGTGGGCCCCGCCGGGGCGGCGTCGAGAAACTCGAACCGGCCCGAGCCGCAGCACGGGCACGCGGGGTCGCGCTGCAACCCGATCTCGCGCCGCGTGCCCCGCCACGGGTCGAACTCGAGCAGTATCCGCCGGACGAGATCACGACGGCCCAGCAGCACCTTCATCGCCTCGGCCGCCTGCACGCCCGCGACCATCGCGATCACCGGACCGAGCACGCCCGCGGTGTCGCACGTCGGCTGCGAGCCCGGCGGTGGCGGCGTCGGCATCACGCACCGCAGGCACGGCGTCTCGCCCGGAAGCACCGTCATGGTCGTCGCGTGCGTCGAGACGGCCCCCGCGTAGACATACGGCAGCCCGTGCTTGACCGCCAGATCGTTGATGAGCAGGCGCGTCTCGAAGTTGTCCGTCCCGTCGATGATCACGCCGGGAGGGCCGAGCGGGCCTTCGAGCAGCACGCGCTCGGCGACGGTCGCCTCGAAATCCGCGATGACCGGTTCCGTGCGCACGAGCGGGTTGATCTGTCCGATCCGCTCGCAGGCGGCGGCCGCCTTTGGGGCGCGGGTGTCGGCGTCGTGCTGGTCGAACAGCACCTGGCGCTGCAGGTTGGTTTCCTCGACGAGGTCGCGGTCGATGATCGTGAGCCGACCCACACCGGCGCGGGCGAGCAGGTCGGCAACGCCGCACCCGAGCGCCCCGCATCCGACGATCGCGGCGTGGGCCTCGCTCAGGCGTTGCTGGCCGGCGTCGCCGATGTCGACGAGGAGTCGTTGTCGGTGGTAACGATCGGGCACGGGGGATGGTAGAGACCCGCGCAGATCGGGGTTCACGGGGAGAAATGAATGGGGAGGAAAAGAAGAGGAAGAGAAGAAAGCTCTCGCTTCCACTCGGGCCTCTTTTGGGAGGAGAGATGGAGTGACGGGCTGGAAGCCCGTCCCACGAGGAGAGGAGAGAAGGGAGAGTGACGGGCTGGAAGCCCGTCCCACGAGAATGAGGAGATGAAGAAGAGACAGGCGGGACGCCTGTCCCACCGGGTGAAGGATACCGGGAGCGAGGGCTCTACTCCATCGACGAACCGGCGCACCGGTTCAGCCGAACATCCGGCCCGATTCCATGTCCTGGAGTTTCCAGCGGTTCGCCCGGCACATGCCGTAGAGCACGGGCCAGGCGAAGTCTTCGTTCTGGCACGTCACCAGAGCCTGGTTCACGCGACCGTCCATCGGCACGATCTCCATGACCAGACCGGGGCCGTAGAACGTGGTCGACCCGGCCTGCTCGGGCGAGCCGTCGGGGGCGGTGTTGAATGCGGCGACCGCCTCGCGGAACTCGGTCTCGGTGCCGAGGGGGACAGCCCGGCTCAACGGGTCGTCGGGGTCTTCGAGACGGATCAGGGCGAGTTGACGGTTCCGGGCCATGCGCGGCTATCCCCGGTCGGCGGCCAGACGCTCGACCGCCTCGATGAGCTGCCCGAGCGGGACGGGCTTGAGCAGGTATTCATCCACACCGAGGCTCTCGGCGTACGCCTGGTGCCGGCGTCCCTCGTTCGCCGTGACCATGATCACGAACGGGCTGTCGGCATGGCCCTTGATCTTCTCGAGCGCCAGGAAACCCGACCGCCCGGGCAGCATCATGTCCAGCACGACCACGTCCGGCTTGTGCTCCTCGCAACGCGTGATCGCCGTGTTGCCGTCCGAGGCGGTGAACGTCTCGGCGCCCTCGCTCTCGAGGGCGTACTCGAACGATTCGAGGATGTCCCGGTCGTCGTCGACGATCAGCACCCGCACGCCTTCGAGCCGGCCGTCCTGTTCCTGTTCACTCATCGGTTTCTCCATCGCCCGGTCGGCCCGGCCGTCGTGCAGGAGGGTATCACGCTCCGGCGTGTTGCCCCCGGCCCTACGGGAGTCTTTGCAGATTATTCGCCGTCAAAAACGCCCGATCGCGGTCCGACTGATCGATGATGCGTTCGAGGTCGGCGTCGTTCATCCACGGGAGCGATTCGAGCTTGGCGCGCAGCGGATCGGGGAACGGCTTGCCCAGCCGCTCGTGCCGGGGTCGGCTCTTCCAGATCCGGTGCATCCACAGATACTGTTCCGGCGCCGCCAGCACCGTGCGTTCGAGCGCCCGGCGGTACCGGGCCGTCAGGTAATACAGCGGGTCGGGCTGGGCCTCGTATTCCTCGGGCCCGAACACGTCCGTCAGGTGCACGGTGAAGCGCAGATCGTTGCCGCCGACATGCCGGCCCAGCCCCGCCTCTCCCGGGTGTTCGTCCCACCCGACCCGCCGGCCGAACCCGCAGACGATCACCGCCCGGTGCTTGATCGCCAGCAGCCCGATGGATTTGTACGTGCTCGTCAGCCGGCCGAAATAGGGCACGAACAGCCCGCGGTCGCCGGCGTTCTGGTCGGCGACGAAGGCGAGCGGCTCGCGTTTTTCGAGCTTCTCGGGCGCGACACGGACGGCCCCGAACTTGTCGAGCAGCCCGAGCCCCCGGCGTCGGCGCGTGCGGCGGACCCAGCGATCGACGGGCACGAGGTCCAGCGGGCGGTACAGAGCGTGGACCCGGACACCCAGCAGGGCGAGGGTGTAGCCCATCGCCTCCCAGTTGCCCGCGTGGCCCGTGATGAGGATGACGGGCCGATCCCCGAGCAACGCCTCGAGGGCCGGTGCCATGGACCCGATGTGGATGTGCCGCGTCCACGCGTCCTCCGAGAGCACGCGGGGCATGAACGCGACCTCGACGGCGAGCATCGCCAGGTGCTCATAACTCCGCAGGGCCAGCTCGCGCCGGGTGGGCTCGTCCAGATGCGGCATCGCCATACCGATGCTCTCGGTCGCCCGTTCGATGCGTTTGCGGTTCATCGGGAGCGAGCCGAAGGCACGCCCGGCCGAGCGTGCGGTGTTGAGCGCCGCGGCCGGCCCCATGATCTGGGGCACCATCAGGGCCGTGCGGAGGGCACCATAGACGGCATAGCCCAGCGGCCCGTCGCCGCGTGTACGCGGCTTGGACGGTGCGGCGTCGAGGGTGATCGGGGTGTCGCTCCGGGTCGGCGGGGCGGCCGTGTCGGTTTCCTTGGGGGGGGCCATGGCGGCGTCGCGGTCGTCGTCAGCGGGGGAATTCGCCGATGAGCGTGCGGAGGCGGTTCTCGTTGAGAACGGGGATCGACGACGCCTGCGCCTCTTCAAACAACTCGTGATAACGATCGACCTGCCGCTTGAGCCGGAGGTACTCGTCGTAGACGCTCCGGGGCGCGTTGGGCGCGGGCTGGAGCGGGTCGGTTGGCCGGCGGCCGAGCACGACGAAATCAAGGTCGCCCGTGATGTCGTCGATCACCTTGCCCCCCCACCGCTCGATCACCGCGACCAGGGCGTCGCGCTCATAGGGCGTGGCCACCCCATCGCGGTTGACGTCGAAATCGCCGAAGACCACGAAGTTGTACGTCTTGTGCGGGTCGTAGACCGGGTTGGCGATCACGTCGCCCGCGATGACCGGGTTGCCCCGGCTCGACCGCACGACCCGGCACCGGGCGCTCGAATCGTCCATCGAGATGACCTCGATGACCGCCTTGCCCGGGCGGTAGTCCTGCCCGCCGTCGGCCGGGCGGATCTCCGAAGCCGACCCGTAGACCGAGAACGTCATCCCGATGACGAGCTTGTCGCGTCGGCCGATGGTGATCACCACCACGTCCCCCGCCGGTTCGACCGCGGCGACCTCGCCGTCGACGAGCGCGAACTCGTCCATGGGCGTGACGCGGTTGTGCACGCTCTCGCCGCGGAGCCGGCGGACCTGATCCTGCAGCACGAGGATCTGCTGGTTCAGCTCGGCGATCCGGTTTTCCTTGTCGCGGATCTCCTGCTCGTACCGCGACCGGTCGCTGTCGACCTGACGCTGGATGCGCGTCTCGAACCCCTCGACCCGGGTGCGGAGCTCTTCGACCCCGCGGCCGTAGTCTTTCACCCGGCTGTCGGCCTCGTCGACGGTTTTCTTGATGCCGCCCTCGATGGTGGCGATGCGCTGCATCTCCGCGTCGACATCGGCCTGGAGCCGATCGAACCGCTCGCGCATCGAGGCCAGCTCGCTCTCGCGCGTGCTCACCAGCGTGCTGAGGCGGGTGATGGTCTGCGTCATCGACTCGCCCTCGACACCGGCCAGCTCGGCCACGCGGTTTTTCAGCTGATCGATGGTCAGGTCCGGGTTGCCCGAGGCCAACTCCATCAGCGCACGGTTGTTGGTCATGAGGTAATCGACGAGGCTTTTCCGCTCGGCGCGGGCGGCCTGCAGCGCGATGCGGACGTTGTCGGCCTCACGCTCGCTGGTCCTGATGATGTCCTCGTAGGTCTCCTTCAGGTTCAGCACCTTGCCCTCGGCGTTGGTCATTTTGCTGTAGAACACGACCGACGTGATCAGGAAACCGATCATCAGAATCCCGATGATCGTGATGGTCACAACGGTGGCGGTGCCGGCGCTGGTCCTCGATGCCATCTCGATACTCCGATCTGTCCGACGCTGATCAAAGGGGTGCTGTACCGGGTCCCGACCGGCGGCACGGCAGCCCGGCACCGCGGGGTGCCTCGGGGCGGCCAGTGTCGTCACCGGCCGTCTTCGCGTCAAGCGTAGGCGGGGATCGGCCCCGGGATCACGTCGCCCGGCCCGGTGACGTTCCCCTAACATACAGGGTGGATCTGACACCCGCCACGATCTTGGTGCGTGTCCTGCTGGCCGCCCTGCTCGGGGGGCTGATCGGCCTGGACCGTCAGCACCTCCGCAAGCCGGCCGGCGTGCGCACGATGCTGATGGTTGCGCTCGGGGCGTCGCTTTACACGCTCGTCGGGCTGCACATCGCTGACTCGGCCGAGCCGAGGGGGATCGACGCGCTCTCGCGTGTGATCCAGGGGGTGGTCGGGGGGATCGGGTTCCTTGGCGC
>JALWOY010000154.1 GCA_027083355.1 Phycisphaerales bacterium
TACTGGGATGGCGCTGACTGGCAACCCATGGGCAATGGCGCCAACGGTCAGGTTGTAAAATTGACCAATGCAAATGGCGAAGCGGTGGCTTATGGCCGTTTTGGCCCGTTCGGAGCTTTTAATATCTCCCGTTTCCGAAATGGTCAGTGGGAAGCCCTGGGCGGTGATGCCGGCAACATCACAGTCAGTAATCTGGTCAGTGATGGACAGAATGTATGGGCAGGCGCCCAAAATGCTAAAGCGAGGGGTGTTTATCTTGGGGGATTAGCACACTGGGACAATGTCCGCTGGAGCGCGCCAAGCAATGCCATCGGTGAATGGTGGTCTAATAATACGGTAAATGCCCTGGTCCGCTGGACGGATGGTTCTGTGATTGCAGGCGGTGCATTTTCTATTGCCGGAGGCGACAGTATGCTAGCTATTGCCCGTTGGATGGGCAATGGATGGGAAGCGTTGGGGGAGCCGTTTAAAGGCAGCGCCTTTGCCCGGATCAATAGTTTAAAAAACATTGACGGCAAACTCTACACGGCAGGTTTTTTTAATGATATTGGCGGCAGCGGTTCAAGAAATATCGGTTTTTGGGACGGCAGTCAATGGAGCGGCATGCAAGGCGGAACCGACGGCGAGGTTTATGTCGTGGAAAAATTCGGTTCGGATATATTTATCGGCGGTGATTTTTACCAGGTAAACGGACAGGCCCAGGCTTATATGGGGCGTTGGGACGGCGCGCAATGGCAAGCGGTAAGTATGCCGCCTTCAGGAACGGTTTACAGCATGTTAAGTGATGGCGGTGTCTTGTATGTGGGCGGCCAGTTTTCATCGTTGGGTGACGGCACAACCATGAATGCCCTGGGGATGTGGGATGGACAAAACTGGACAGAGCCGGATGGTGGATTGACCGGCGTTTTTTCTCCTTCTGTCCATGCCCTGACCAAAGGCAAAGACGGCATTTATGTCGGCGGGGAATTTACCATGGCCGGAACGGTAAGCGCCAACAATATTGCCCGTTGGGACGGTAGCG
>JALWOY010000155.1 GCA_027083355.1 Phycisphaerales bacterium
CACTTATAAACTTTCCTGACGCTCACGCTGCCCGGTCAGGATAAAGCAGGATGACAAATCTCTATACTCAATTTCAAATGCTGTTACTCTGAACTTGTCGAAGAGTGCTTGAACTTCTACGCTTCTTATGATTTGTCTTATGCTTCGATACATGCAATCCCCGAGGGATTGCATTACTCAGCATGACAAATCTTTCTTCTTTTTCCCTTCTTAACTTATAAACTCATCCACTTATAAACTTTATCCGATTTGTTTTATCCTTTGGAACATTCCGAACGAGCATAGCGAGCTTCGGAACGACACGTACACTCCCTTCGGGAGCGCACTACTCAGGATGACAAATCATTAATCACAGGCAACCCGCTCACTCCATTTTTCGCGGCAGTGTAAAGGATGCGCCTTGAAGATTTTTCAGGGGTGCCCACCAGCCCGAGCGGGGGATAAAAATCCGCCTGTCTGAGATCCGAAGCACAGCGAAGGATCGAGTCCGGATTTTTCCGGGCAAGGCGTCTGTGGGCCTGAAAAAGATTCACAGCGCGATTTTTTGCTACTTTTTTTTAAAAAAAGTAGAAGGAGAAAAGAGAAGTGAGCCTCATAAACATACCGCATATCTTTGCTTTCAAAGCACCAAGCAGATTTAACAACCGGGCCACGGCTTTTTTCAACTTATAAACTTATCCCCTCATCCACTTATAAACATTTCTTCTCCTGTTATTGGGATTACCCGCTTCGTCTTCTTTTCAAAAGCCCTTTTCCCTTACTTTTTGCTTGACCAAAAAGTAAGCAAAAAGTCAAGGCTGCATTTCTCAGCGACCTGCCAGGGATTCGGCTGCTAAATTCTCCAAACTTGCCTTCCGGGGGAAGGCTTCGGACAGTGGAGAATTTTGACGCAGCGCTCATCCGGCAGGTGCCCGCTTACGAAACGCAAGGCCGTTTTAAACAGCCCGGAAAGCCTTTCAAATATCGCTTACCATCCCTCCCTTTTCAGCGCAAACCGAATCAAATCATCTTCG
>JALWOY010000156.1 GCA_027083355.1 Phycisphaerales bacterium
GGATCCGGCTTTGACATGCGCGAGACTGTGGACGCCGGGGGTGGGCGTGGCGGTCGTGGTCCGCGTTCGGACCGGGCGATGGTGATGGACGCGCTCGAGCAGGCGGACCGGGCGGCGCAGGCCGGGGGGGACGATTCGGGGTCTCGGGTGGGCCCGGTGATGCCGCTGCCGGAGGGTTTTTTTCCGGGGTACGAGTTGCAGCGGGAGATCCACCGCGGCGGCCAGGGGGTGGTGTACAAGGCGAAGCAGCTGTCGACGGGGCAGACGGTTGCGATCAAGCTGATGCACGGGTGGTCGTCTGCTGGGGATTCGGCGCGTTCGCGGTTCGAGCGGGAGGTTCATGTTCTCGCGCAGCTGGATCACCCCGGGATCGTGCACGTGCTCGACAGCGGGCACACCCCCGACGGGGGCATGTACTACGTCATGGATTACGTCGGGGGCAAGCCCCTGGACGTGATCATCCGCGAGTGGCGGGGCCGGGATGAGCGGATCAGGACGAGCACGTCGAAGAGCACGTCGAGGACGACGGCGCTGGGTGCGACCGAGCTTCGGTCGCGGCTGGAGCTGTTCGCGAAGGTGTGCGAGGGGGTCAACGCGGCGCACCTGAAGGGTGTGATCCATCGGGATCTGAAGCCGGCGAATATCCGGCTCGACGCGCGCGGCGAGCCCGTTGTGGTTGATTTCGGCTTGGCGAAGGTGCCGGGGGTGGACGACGAGCGGGCGCGGGCGATGACGACGACGGGGCAGTTCATCGGCTCGATGCCGTGGTCGAGCCCCGAGCAGGCCGAGGGTGCGCACGGGTCGGTCGATACGCGGTCGGACGTGTACAGCCTCGGGGTGATTCTGTACCAGATTCTGACGGGCGGGCGGTTTCCGTATGTGGTGATCGGGACGGTGCGGGAGGTGATGCACAACATCCTGCACGTCGAGCCGGAGCGGCCGAGCCGGATCGATCGGGGGATCAACGACGAGGTCGAGACGATCGTGCTCAAGGCGTTGTCGAAGGATCGCGAGCGTCGGTATCAGACGGCGGGCGAGCTGGCGCGGGACATCAGGCGGTATCTCGCGGGCGAGCCGATCGAGGCGAAGCGTGACAGCGGTTGGTACATCCTGACCAAGACGCTCAGCCGGCACCGTTTGCCGGTGGGGTTCATCGCGGTAATCGCGCTGCTGACGGTGGTGTTCACGGTGGTGCTGATCGGGAAATACACCGAGGCGAACGTGCTGCGTGAACAGGCCCAGCAGGGCGAGACGATCGCGCGTCTGGCCGAGCAGCAGGCGAAGATCGAGCGGGACCGGGCGGAGGAGAACTTCGACGCGGTGCGCGATCTGGCGCACACGTTCATGTTCGATTTCGGTGATTCGATCGAGAACCTGCGTGGTGCGACCGAGGCGAGGTCGCTGGTCGTGACGCGGGCGGCGGACTACCTGGCGCGTCTGGCGGCGCAGGTGGAGGCCGAGCCCGAGCCGCGAGAAGAGCTGCTGCGGGAGATGGCCGAGGCGTACGACCGGCTGGGCGTGTTGCGGGCGGCCGCGGCCACGGCGAACCTCGGCAATACGGAGGGGGCCGAGCGGAGTTTCGCCCGGGCTGCGGAGATCCGGTCGATGCTGATCGAGCGTGACCCGGGCGACGGGGGGCTGTGGCTGGAGCGGGGCCGGGAGGCGGCGTCTGTTGCGGGTGTGCAGATGCGTCGGGGTGCCTTTGAGGATGCGGTGCAGACGTGCACAGACGGGTTGACGGCGCTCGACCGGGCGTTGGAGTTGGGGGCCTCGGGGCTCGAGGTGGGCCGGGCGCGGGCGGCGCTGTACTCGCTGCTCGGGACACTCAACCACCGTCTCGCGCGAGCGGCGGACACACGCGAAGCCTCGGATGCGTTGATCGCCGAGGCGATGTCGTGGTACGACAAGGCCGACGCGTGGTGGCAGGTCGATCCGGGGGGTGACGGCGTCGATCCGGAGTTGTCGCTGGCGACGGTGCAGACCCGGCGGGCGCGTTCGATGATCGAGCGGGGGGCGTGGGCACGCCGGGCGGTCAAGCGGGGGGCGGACGCGTCGCTGCTCGACGAGGGCGCGGAATCCGTCCACGGCGCGCTCGACCGGCTCGGCGGCGCGATCGCAGTATTCGAACGGGTCCGCGATGCGAGGCCCGCCGACCGGGATGCGGCGCGGATGCTCATCGCGGCCCGGATGGAGGAAGGGCTGGGCTGGGAAACGCTCGGAACGATCGAGCAGGCCCGCGGGGCGGCGGACGCCGACGCGATGTTCGAGGCGTCGATGTCGTCGTACCAGTCGGCGTATTCCGGAGCGCAGACCCTGGCGGCGGACGTTTCCGACCTCGACGCGCAGCGGCTGCTGGGCATCTCGATGAACAAGGTGGGCAACGCGCTGCGCCGGCTCGGTCGGCTCGACGAGGCGGAACTGTTGTACGACGAGCTGATCGAGTTGCGCCGGGCGATCGTCAACGCGGACCCGGTCGCGCGGCACAGACGGGACCTGGCGCTCGCGATCGGCAAACGGGCACAGATCGATGAGATCCGGGCCGAAGGGGCGGCGGGATCGGCGCGGGAGGCGTTGATCGCGTCGGCGTTGGTCCGATATCGCGAGGCGTTGGGGATTTTCGCGGCGCTCCGTGACGAGGGGGTGCCGATGGACCGCGAGATCGCGGTGACGCAGCGGACCATCGAGCATGTCGAGGGGATGAACGCTGAGCCGTGATCACTCGGGTTGGATCACGTTCGCGGGTCCCGGTGCGATAACTGTGGTGGATGCGGGCCGTCGTTGAAATGCCGGTTCGAGTCCGGATGTTCTTGGCCATTCGTCGGTTTGTGGGGTATTTTCGGGCGGGGGCTGGGCATTCCGATTCGGGAGATTGCGAGTTGTGAAGACGAATTCGGGCATCCGGGTCTTGATCGGTGTCTTCGGTGTGGCCGCGGGTGGGGTGTGTTCTGCGCAGCAGACCGCGTCGTGGCTCAACCCGGTTGACGGGCTGTGGTCGGATGCGGCGAACTGGTCCGGCGGTGTGGTGCCCGACAACAGCGGAGGGAACACGTTCATCGCCGAGATTCTGGTGCCGGGGGCCTACCGGGTGACGGTGGATACGGACATCTCGCTGTCGGGGCTTTCGGTCGCGGCCCCGGGGTCGTCGCTGCTGCTCGACGCCTCGGACCGGCGATTCGAGAGCGTGGGATCGAACCTGCTCGACGGCGTCGACGTGATGGGCACCGGGGGCAGCACCGTGGACCTCGGCGGGAACACGGTGATGCAGGGCGGGGGGCGGGTCGCCAACGTCTCGCGGTTCACGTTCAGCGGCACTTCCAACTTCACCGGCAATGACGATTTTGATCTGTGCGATACATGCGTTTTCATCCGGGGCGACGGCAACTGGAGCGGCGGGGCGGGCTTCACGCTCGAGGGCGTCAACGGGTCGAGCGAGATCGTGGTCGAACAGGGTGGGAACCTGTCGCTGACGGGCGGCGGTGATCGGCGCATCCGGGGCGTGGGCGTGCTCAACCGGTTTGTCAACCGCGGCACACTCAGCGTGAACCTGGACGATCCCTCGTCGATGATGGACATCGACAGCGCCATGCTGCTCAACACCGAGGGGGCGCTCGTGGACGTGACGTCGGGCATGCTGCGGAGCAACGCGTTCGGCTCGGCGATCCTCGGGCGGCTCGAAGGCGGGGATTGGTCGGTGAAGAATGCCGGGACGGTCGATCTGCTCGGCGTCAACGTGCGCGAGACGGCGGTGCGGGTCGAGCTGTCGGGGGCGGGCTCTTCGTTCGGTGCGATCGATTCGCTTCAGAAAGTGCTCGCGACCGGGGCGTTTGCCGTCCGAGACGGGCGGGATTTCGTGACGGACGCCACGGCAACCGAGTTCGAAGTTCGCGGTGAGCTGGAGGTCGGGGCCGGCTCGACGTTCACGGTGTCGTCCATGCTGGCCAATATCCAGAGCGGGGCGCTTCGGCGGGGCCGATTCGTCGTCGGGGGGACGCTCGAAGTCGACGCGGGCGGCATCTCGACGCTCGGGGCCGACCTCGTGCTGCGGGGGGCGGGTTCGATCGTTGACGCTTCGGGTGGGGGCGATCTGCTCGCGGACCTTTCCGATATTGATTCAGACGGCACGCTCGAGCTGGCGTCGGGGGCGGTGTTTTCCACGGCTGGCGATCTCTCGCTCACGGGGGCGTTGAAGATCGGGTCGGGGTCGGCCATGACGATCAACGGTGACCTCAGTGCATTTCAGGGCGGCGTGTTCGGCGGGGCGACGATCGAGCTCGGTGGGGATGTAACCGCAGACAACGCCGCGCTCGAGCGCGTCGAGGGCCGATTCACTGTCGGGCGGGACGGTCGGCTGCTTGTCTCGGACGCGGGGGGAACGATCGACGGATTGGCTTTCTTGCGGCGGATCGAATCGGGCGGGACATTCGGCCTGACGGGCGGGCGTGTGCTCGACCTGACGCCGACGGACAACACCGTCGAGATCGCGGGCACGCTTGTGCTCGGTTCATCCTCCGGGTCCGGGGCGGGGTCGGCGTTGATGGCCGACGGGGTGGCGATTGAAACGGGCGGAGAAGTCCGGATCGAGATCGCGTCGCTCGGCGATTTCGGGCGCATCGAGACGGCGGCCGCGGCGTTCGGCGGCGGGGCGCCCGGCGAGACCGCGGGCGTGCTGACACTCGTGCTCGGCGAGGGCTACTCCGCGACGCTCGGCGACGAGTTCTTGGTGGTCGCGCTGACACCCGGGGGCGTGATTAATGGCGCCGGGTTCGACTCGATCGCGGTCAACGGCGTGCTCGGCGGCGGGCTCTTCTTCGAGCAGTTCATCGACGCCGACGGGCTGGGTGTGCGGCTGGTCCCGACGCCTGGCGTGGGTGGGGTGATGATGCTGGGGCTGCTCGCGTCACGGCGTCGGCGGGGTGCGAAGCCGTCCGTTGCGGTCTGATCGGGCGGCCCGCTGCTACGATCGCGCCGGGTGAGTTGGCTACCGGCGGGGTCGATGGGGACACAGAGCACTTCCATCCTGGGCGAGGGTCTGCGGATCGAGCCGCTATCCGGCCCGCACGTCGAGCCGATCGAGGCCGAGGCCGGCTCGTCGGTGTCGATCGGTCGCTCGATGAAGAATGATCTCGTGCTTCTGGACGGTTCGGTGTCGCGCGAGCACGCGATGCTTCAGGGCAAGAGCGGGCACTGGGTGCTGGTCGATCTGGGGAGCCGGCACGGGACGATGCTCAACGGGGTGAAGATTGAGCCGGGAGAGCCTGCGCCGGTCGAGTCGGGCGATCAGATCCGTATCGGTCCTTGGACGCTTTCGGTTTCGATCGGGGCCGGCGGCTTTCGTGGCGAGCGTGGGCGGACGGGGACGACGTCGCTGGCGGCCGTGGTGAAGGATCGTCGCCGCGGTGAGGTGGTGCAGGAGGTCGACGCCGAGAGCATGGGGCGTCTGGCGCAGCACCGGCTCGACCTGTTGTTCGAGTATGCCTCGACGATCAACGCGGCGGCGGACGAGTCGGGGTTGGGCGCGGCGGTGGTCGAGTCGGCGCTCTCGGGCAGCGGGTTCGGGCGCGGGGCACTCTTACGGGCGTGCGAGGACGGGAGTGAATGTGAGATCATCGCCTCGGCGGTCCGGGGTGGGGGTGTCCGGGACGATCGGGACGGCTCGCCCACGCGATTCGACATCAGCGCGACGCTGCTGGCCAAGGCGGCCGAGGGCAAGCCGGCGATCCTCGAATCGATCGGGGGCGGTTCGACGCCGGACTACGGGCAGAGCGTGATGGATCTTCGGATCCACTCGGCGTTGTGCGTGCCGGTGTTTCAGGGGGATCGCGTCGAGGCGTACCTGTACCTCGACGCGCGGGGGCGTGAGTCGGGGGTGCAGCCGGACGCGACGGGGTTCTGTGTGGCGCTCGCTCGGCTGTGCGGGCTTGCAATGTCGAATCTTGTCCGGCGTGAGTTGGAGAAGCGGCACGCGGAGATGGAGGTGCAGCTGGGAGCCGCGCGCGAGGCGCAACAGATGATCCTGCCCTCGTTGTCGGGCGACGTGGGGGGGCTGCGGTATGCGCTGCGGATGCACCCGGGCCTCTTTGTCGCGGGCGATCTGTTCGATATCGTGGCGCTCGGCGAGGGGCGCGTGGCGGTGTTTCTGGGGGACGTGACCGGGGAGGGGATCGGCGCGGGCATCCTGATGGCCAGCGGGCAGGCCCACCTGCACGCGTTGCTGCTCCAGCACGGCGACCCCGCGCTGGCGGTCAACGAGGTCAACAGGTATCTGGCCGAGCATTCACCGCCGGACCGGTTCATCTCGCTGTGGGTCGGTCTGTTCGATCGTTCGGCGGGGACGCTGACGTATGTGGACGCGGGCCACGGGCATTGGGTGGTCATCCCCTCGGGCGGGGAGCCGCGCAAGACGGACCGGGGCGGGGGTATTCCCGCGGCGATCGATCCCGGGATGACGTACACGGCGCGGGTGATGCCGTTCGGCGAGGGCGATCGGGTCGTGGTGTTCAGCGACGGTGTGGTCGAGCAGAGCGGGGCGGGTTCGACCCGGTCTCAAGACCAGTTCGGGCTCGACAACGTGCTGCGGGTGTTGGCGGGCAGTGATTGTCCCGACGGCGATGTGGAGGACGTGATGCGTGCGGTGGTGTCGCACGCGGGCGGAGAGAATCTGGACGACGATACGACGATTGCGAGTGTGCAGTGGGGCGACGCGGGCGAGGGACGCGTCGATCCGGACGGGCCGACCTCGCGGTGACGACAGGAAGAAACCACGATGCGTGATGGATCGAAACAACTCCCGATAACCGGTCGGGCACAACACGACGGGAGAGCGGTGCCCGGTGCCGCCGACGAGGGCGACATCCGCCGGCTTGTCATGGTGTTCTACGACGAGGCCCGGCGAGACGTTCTTCTCGGCCCGATTTTCGATGAGGTGTTCGGGGACTGGGATGCGCACTACGACACGATGTGCGACTTCTGGTCGTCGGCGGTGCTCAGGACGGGGCGGTATTCGGGTCGGCCCGCGTCGGCGCACTTCGGGCTGGGATTGACCGAGGCCCACTTCGAACGGTGGCTGTCGCTGTGGGAGCGGGTCGCGCGTCGGGAACTGGGCGAATCGAAGGCGGCCCCGTTCGTCGAGATGGGTCGGCGGATGGTGCGGGCGATGATGAACGTGACGGGGATGCTGAACTGAAGCGGGCTCCGGGGTCATGGTGGGACAGGCGTCCCGTCTGTCTCTTCCCGTTGTCGTCGGAGATCGATTACTTTGCTTCGTACCAGTTCTGGCTGACGCCGCTGTCGACGACGAGGGGGACATCGAGCGTCATCGCGCGTTGCATCCGGTCAACGATCACGGCCCGGGCGGCGTCGGCGGTTTCGGCCGGGGCCTCGAAGACGAGTTCGTCGTGGATCTGGAGGAGCATGAGGACAGAGGCGAGAGGGGTATCTTCTCCATCTCCATTCCCTCGTGGGACGGGCATCTTGCCCGTCACTTCATGGCCTCCATTGTCTTCTCCATCCGAAGAAGGGGTTGAAGGGGGGGGAGTGACGGGCTGGAAGCCCGTCCTGCGATGGGTGGGAGGGTTGGAATCCTTGATCCGCCGGTGCAGGTCGATCATCGCGAGTTTGATCAGGTCCGCGGCGCTGCCCTGCACCACGCTGTTGATCGCCGTGCGCTCGGCGAGGCTCCGCCGGTTGGGCTGCCGGCTGTCGATATCCGGGATCGGCCGCCGCCGCTTGAGCATCGTCTCGACGTACCCGTGCCTGCGGGCGAACTCGACGCATTCTTCGAGAAAGGTCGTGATGCCGGCGAAGCGTTGCTTGTAGCCGGTGATGATCTCGTCGGCCTCGGTGTTCGAGCAGCCCAGCCGGCGGGCCAGGCCGAACGGGGTGATGCCGTAGACGATGCCGAAGTTGACCATCTTGGCGGCGTTGCGCATCTCGCGGGTGACGTCTCCGAGCGGGACGCCGTTGATCTGGGCGGCGACGGCGGCGTGGATGTCCTCGCCATTGCGGAAGGCCTCGGTCAGGCCCGGGTCGCGCGAGAGGTGCGCGAGGATGCGCAGCTCGATCTGGCTGTAGTCCGCGGTGATGAGCACGCGCCCCGGCGGGGCGACGAATGCCCGGCGGATCTCGCGTCCGATGTCTGTGCGGATGGGGATGTTCTGGAGGTTGGGATCGGACGACGACAGCCGGCCCGTGGCGGCGACGGTCTGGTTGAAACTCGCGTGGATGCGCCCGGTTTCTTCGTTGATCTCGTTCTTGAGCGCGACCAGATACGTGCGCACGAGTTTGGTCAGCTGCCGAAAGTCGAGCACGAGCGCGGGGATGGGCGATTCGATCGCCGCGTCGTCGACGAGTTTCTGGAGGACCTCCGCGTCGGTCGAGTAGCCGGTCTTGGTTTTCTTGATGGGCCTGAGGCCGAGGCCCGGGGGGTCGTCCGAGGGCTTGTTGAACAGGGCTTTGCTGAGCTGCTTGGGCGAATCGATGTCGAACGTGTAGCCGAGCGTCTCCATCGCGGCGTCGTGGATCTCGGCTTTGATGCGATCGATCTCGTGTTCGAGGCGTTCGCGCTGACGGTCGAGCTCGTCGGGGTCGACGGCGATGCCGTTGTATTCGAGCTCGGCGAGAACCTCGACGAGCGGCAGCTCGACCTCCCGGTAGAGGGATTCAAGGCCCATCGCGCGGATCTGCGGCTCCATCGCGTTGTTGAGCCGGAGCGTGATGTCGGCGTCCTCGGCGGCGTACGGGGCGGCGAGATCGAGCGGGACCTCGTCGAACCGTTTCTGCTTTTTCCCCGTGCCGATGAGTTCCTTGATGGAGATGTTCTGCCGGCCCAGCAGGGCGAGCGCGAGCGCGTCCATCGAATGGCTCGACCGCGATGAATCGATGAGATAACTGGCGATCATGCTGTCGCCGGAGCGGCCGCGTTTGTGCGCACTCGGCCCGGTCTCGAAGAATCCTCGGAGCGGGACGCCCGCCCGCCGAAGGACGATCAGGTCGTACTTGATGTTGTGGCCCAATTTGGCCTTTTCCGGGTTTTCCAGCGCCGGGCGCAGGGCGTCGAGTACGGTTTGTTCGTCGAGGTGCTGCTCGCCCTCGGGCGCGCGCACGGGGACGTACCACGCCTTGCCCTCTTCGACCGCGAACGAGAGCCCGGCGAGGCGGGCCTTCATCGGGTGCAGGGCGGTCGTCTCGGTGTCGACCGCGAACGCGTCCGCGCGCTCGAGCGCCCCGACGAGTTCGTCGAGCTGCTCCCGCGTGCGGACGCAGCGGTAATCGCCGTCGATTTCGCGTGTGATCGGCTCGGGGCTCTGTTCAAACAGTGAAGCGCCGAAACCCGCGGTCGTCGATGCTTGTTTGTGCGCACTTTGCCCGGCTTCTTCTCCGAGCAAATCTCGCAGCTCGTTCTGGAAGCGGTTGAAACCCAGTTCCTTGAGGATGGGTTCGAGTGCGGGCAGGTCGAGCGCATCGACGCGAGCCGCGTCGAGGTCGAGATCGACGGGCACGTCGTGGCGAAGTGTGACGAGTTGTTTCGACAGGGGTAGTGCGTCGAGTGCGGCGAGGATGTTCTCGCGTCGTTTGCCCTTGATGCGCCATTCTTTTTTCGGTTTGTCGGCGCGGACCTCCTCGATGACCGCGTCGAGCGAACCGAACTCGGCGATGAGGGCCGCGGCGGTCTTTGGCCCGATGCCGGGCACGCCGGGGATGTTGTCGGCGGTGTCACCCATGAGCGTGAGCATGTCAACGACCTGGGCCGGGGTGATGCCGAGTTCTTCGCGGAGCGACCGGGCCGTGATGAGCTTGTCGGTGTGCACGTCGTACATCTCGACGGCACCACCATCGTCCCCGCTGAGCAACTGTTTCAGGTCCTTGTCCTTCGAGATGATCCGCAGCAGGTTCTGTGCGGCGAGCCGGTCGGCGATGGTCGCGATCACGTCGTCCGCTTCGAACCCCTCGGCCCCGAGCACGGGCACGCCGATTGCGTCGAGCATCGCCAGGCACCGGTCCACCTGCGGGCGGAGATCCTCGGGCGGCTCATCGCGGTTGGCCTTGTATTGGGGGTACAACTCGCTGCGGAACGTGCCGCGGTCGCCCGAGACATCGAGCGCGACGGCCAGGTGTGTGGGTTCGCCGGGGCCTTGCAGGTGTTCGCTCTCTTTGCGCAGCAGTTTGAGCAGCATCCCGACGAAGCCGAACGTCATGTTGGTGGGCTCGCCGGTGACGGGGCTGGTCATGGGCGTGCGGATGGCGTGGTAGGCGCGGAAGAACTGGGCGTAGCCGTCGATGAGGTAGAGGGCGGGCATGGAGGGGAGGATATGGGATGCGGCGGCGTTGCGGTGCGGCGGGAGGTTGGATTGGGTCGATCCGCGATACGACCGGAATGATACGGATTCCAGGAAAAACTCGTGCGAGTCGACCAGACCCGGGCGGGAGGGGCGGTTGTTTTTCTTGATTGGTGAGTTTTCCGCGTCCGGTTACGTGGTGCGCGCGAGGGTTATCTGCCCCACCTCTCCCCGCAGAGCGGGGAGAGGGAGAAAGAGCCCTCGCTTCCGCTCGGGCCTCTGTTGGAAGCATGATGGAGAGAAGGTGGGAGAGACGGGCTGGAAGCCCGTCCCACGAGAACAAGGAGAGACAGGCGGGGCGCCTGTCCCACCGGGAGAAAGAAGAAGAAAGACCCCCTCACCCCGGCCCGCTCCCCGACGGTCGCGGCTCGTTTACGAATGGATCGGGGGGTCAGACAGGCTCGAATTGCATGCCGTCGTTGGTGTGGCGGGCGAAGTACGTGTCGACGCGGTCCAGCCCGGTGACTTTTCGCACGAAAGACGCGGCCTCGGCGAGGTCGTTGCGTTGTGTCTGTTCGAGCGTGGGTTCTTCGAGCCCGAGGCGGGCGGTGTAGAACGCGCAGCCCTGGTGCGCGATCAGCACGACGCGTTCGAGCTCGTGCACCTCGACAAGGAACTGAAGCTCATCGACGACCCCCTGTTGTTCGAGATGGGCCTGCGGGTGGCCCGCCAGGCACGCGGGCCCGCCCGGCAGACAGAGCCGGTCGTAGCGGGGCAGCGCGAGCCCGTTGCGGAGAAAATCGTCGAACTGGAGCCCGACGCGGCCGTCCGAACAGTACAGAGCCGCGGCGTGCATCCGTTCGGGGTTGTACGGCATGGGGCAGTGGTATGGCATGGCGGAATGTAGGTCGGCATCCGGCATGCGGATTCGGGAAGAGACCAACGGTTCCTCAATTCATTCGGCCCGTTGCTCTGTGTCGACCTTGTGCCGAGTCTGTGCGGGTCTTCGGGAGAAGACGCGGATCTTCCGGCGTCGTTGACGTGCGGTGAAGGCAGGGTCCGAGCCTTCGCGGACTCAGGCTCGGCGTCTGTGAAACGCAGCTGTGACCATGCTTGCTCACCCGAGCAATTCAATCGCACCGCCCACGTTCTGCACGGCGACAAGCTCCAGCCCGATGATCTTCGGCCTGTTCCCACGCGCCGACGGCACCACCGCCCGTTTCGCTCCAAGCCGCGCCGCTTCGCGCAGTCTTTGTTCCAACTGTGCCACGGGGCGCACCTCGCCGCCCAGGCCGACCTCGCCGATGACCACCGTTCGCGGCCCGATCGCACGCTTGTAGTGCGCCCCCGCGATTGCCAGCAGGAGGGCCAGATCGCTCGCCGGTTCGACGACACGGATGCCCCCGACGGCGCTGGCGAAGATATCCCGGTCCGCGAGCCGCAGCCCCGCGTGCTGTTCCAGCACGGCGATCAGCATCGCCAGCCGGCTCGTGTCCAGCCCGCTGCTCTTGCGCTTGGCGGCGCCGAGGAACCCCGTCGCCGTCAGCGCCTGCACCTCCACGAGCACGCAGCGCGAGCCGTGCATGACCGGGCAGACGACCGACCCCGGGTTCGGCTCGCCGTCGTCGAAGGACGCCCCGCCGCCGCCGGCGACGGGGGTGAGCCCGTGCCCGCCCATCTCGAAGATGCCGAGTTCGAGCGTGGTGCCGTAGCGGTTCTTGATCGCGCGGACGATCCGCCCGGCGTGGAAGCGGTCGCCCTCGAAATAGAGCACGGCGTCGACGAGGTGTTCGAGCACGCGCGGCCCGGCGATCTGCCCGTCCTTGGTGACGTGCCCGACGAGCAGCACGGCCGTGCCCGAGGCCTTGGCGAGGTAGACCAGTTCCGCGGCGCAGCGGCGGAGCTGGGTGATGGTGCCGGGGGCGGCGTCGAGGTCGGCCTTGTAGACCATCTGCACCGAGTCGACGATGAGCACCGCGGGCTTGACCGTGCGGACCTGCTCGATGATGCGCGCCAGGTTCGTGTCGGCGAGCACAAACAGGTTCGGCTCGCCCGCGATGCCCAGCCGCGCGGCGCGCTGCTGCACCTGCTCGGCGGATTCCTCGCTGGTGACGTAGAGGACTTTTCTCGACCAGTTCGGGCCCTTCTTCGGGTCGATCGCCGAGGCCCACCCCGCGGCGGCCTGGAGCAGCAACGTGCTCTTGCCGATGCCCGGTTCGCCCCCGATGAGCACGGCCGATCCGGGAACAAGCCCCCGTCCGGTTTCGGGGGTGCCGCCGAGCACTCGGTCGAACTCCCCGATGCCGGTGGCGAGCCTTGCCGACGCGGCGGGGTCGGGGGCGACCTCGTCGATGGGTGCGGCTTTGGGGACGCCGTGGATGGTGTCGACCCAGCCCTCGACCAGCCCTTTCTGTGGGTCGGCTGCGGTGTCGAGTTTGTGCTCGATCAGCGCGTCCCATGCTCCGCAATCGGGGCACTTGCCAACCCATCGCGGCTGGGACGAGCCGCAGGTGGTGCACATGTAGACGGTTTTCCGTTTGGCCATGGATGAGAGGATACCCCGTTTGGGGTCTGGTCATGAGCGTGTGCTTACCGCGACCCGGCGGTCGATCGGTCGGTAGCATCGTTGACGCGCATCCATGGGTTCCGCACACGCACACCGAACACCGCCGCCGGGACGACCGGGCAGGGCACGCAAACCGCTGACGGCGCGTCGCGTCCGGCGGAAGATCTGGCGTGGTTTTCTGCTGCTGGTGATGTTGTCGCTGGTCGGCGTGCTGGTGTTGACCCGGACGGGCGTAACGAAGTCGCTCCTGCTGCCGAGGCTCGAATCGGCGCTCGCGCTCGACATCAGGGCCGATTCGGTTGTCGTCGACGCGGACTTATCCGTGGTGATGAAGAAGGCGGTCTTCTCCATTCCCGGTGTTCCGGGCCCGGCGGGCGAGGTGCTCTCGGCGGACACGATCACCGTGCGGCTGGACTGGGCGGCGCTGCCGTCGGTGTCGGCGTTGGAGGGGATCACGCTCGAGCGTCCCCGGTTGCGGGTGAGCCAGTCGAAGGACACGGGTGAGATCAGTGCCGCGTCGCTGGCGTTGTTCGGGCGTGTCGGCGGCGGGGGGGTTGCGGCGCTGCCGACGGTTGTTGTCCGCGACGGTGTGTTCGAGATGGGCGAGCACGACGCGTCGGGCTACACCGCTCTTGTTGACGTGCCGTTCGGCGGGGTGCTCGCGTCGCAGCCGGATGATCCGAACAATCGTTCGTTCTTCACGCTGACCCGTGAGGTGGGGGGGAAAGAATTCGAGTTGACCGGTCAGATCGACCGCGACGGCGTGGTGATCCGTCTGGGCAATCTCGCGTTGGAGAAGTGGCCCGCCGAGAACGTGCCCTCGCGGATGCGTGCGATGTGGTCGCGACTGGCGCTCGACGGACGTATCGAGCCCGAGTTGATCAGGATCACACCCACGGGCGAGGTGCAGGCTGAGATCGGCGTCCGGCGTGTGGCGGTGACGCTGCCGTTCGGCGCCGAGCCGGCGCGGCTGACGGATGTGGACGGCGTGTTCCTGATCACGGAGAAGATGATTTCGGCCGAGCTGACAGGTCGGGTCTCATCGCTGACCCAGCACGTCGTGTTCGACATGTGGGGTTTCGACCCGAAAAACAGCCCGCTTGTCGCCCGTCTCGTGACAGATCCTTTCAGGTTCGAACAAGACTTCGAGCTGCTCCAGTTCGTGCCCGAGATCGGCCATCAACAGAACGAGCGGTTCGGGCATCCCGAGGCCGACGTCGAGGCGGAGGTCTGGCTCGCTCGGGGCGATCGTCCGCGCGGGTTCCCTTCGACCAAGACCGGGGCGCTCGACGTTCCGGGCCCGATCTCGCACCGGCCCGCCGGGACACCGCCCTCCGAGATCCGTGTCGACGGCGTGATCACGATGAGCCACGGGCGGGCCGCGTTCCGCGGTTTCCCGTACCCGTTCCACGACATGTCCGGCGTGTTCCGTTTTACGCAGGATCATCTCGTGGTCGAGCGCATTCGCGGGACGGGTCCGACGGGGGCGCTGCTGACCGGGAAGGGGACGATCGGCCCGCTCGGGCATGATGCCGCGGTGGATCTCGACTTGAGGGTTCACGCGCTGCCGATCGACGCCGAGTTGATCGCGGTTCTCAGCCCGCCCCGGCGTGCGTTGCTCGAGTCGCTTGTGAGCCGGGATCGGTACGCGGAGTTGATCGATGAAGGGCTGTTGATGCCCGAGGAGCGAGCGGCCGAGCTGCACGAGAGGCTCTCGGCGCTGCAGGAAGAGCGGAAGGCGTGGGTCGCCGGGGGGATCGCCCCCGAGGAGCTCAAGCGGATCGACGGGCAGATCGAGGAGACCCGGGATCGGCTCGGGGAGTTGCCCGTGTTCCGCCTCGGGGGCGTGGCCGATGCGTCGATCAGGGTCAGGCGCTACGAGGGCGACGAGAGCATCTGGACGCGTCGGATCGAGTTGACCTTCGGCTCGCTGGGGCTGCTCAGCAAGTATTTCCCGCTCCCGGTCAACAGCGGGGACGCCCGATTCACGATCACCGACGGCCGGACCGCGCTGCGTGTTGATGAAGGCGAGACGCTGGGGGGCGGTCGGGTGTCGATCGACGCGGAGGTGTTGCTGGATGAGCCGAGCCCGGTTCCGAGGGTGACGATTTCGGCGCGTGGTGTGCCGGTCGACGACTTGCTCATCCACGCTGTCGCCGGGCCGGCGGCGGGCCGGGAGGGGGATTCGGGGCCCGGAGATTTCGGACGGGTGCTGGAGTCGCTCGGGCTCGATGGTCGGCTGGATTGCGATGCGGGGGTCTTCCCGTCGGAGGCCGGTGTGGGGTATCGCATCGAGGCGAGGCCGGACGGGCTGGCGGCCTCGATCGACCGCGCCGGGGTCCATGCCGAGGGCATCTCGGGGAGGATCGTTGTCGAGCCGGCGCGGGCGGTGCTGGATCTGCATGGTCGTCTCACGTCGGAGGGGGTCGGGCAGCCGGTCGATGGTGCCCGGTTGCGGGCCGAGATGACACTGCCCGGCGGGCAGACATGGGGCGATCGGGGCGGAGCCGGGATCGAGCCCGCCGTTCAGGCCGCCGTGACGTTGCCCGGGGCGGACCTCCGTCTCCCGGCGGAGCGGCTGATCGGCCTGTTCGATCAGGGCACGGCCGACCGGGTGCGTGATCTTCGCGAGATGTACAACCCAGACGGCGTGCTGGATGTTGAATCGCGTCTGTCCGGTCGGCTGAAGCCCGGGGGGATCGATCTCGACACCGCGAGCGTTGCTGTGATCGGGGTGGATCACGTTTCGTTCGATGTGGGCCCGCTTCGCGTGGGGGCGTCGTCGGGCCGGGGGACGGCGACGATCTCGCTCACGGGCGAGCGGTCGGTGGATTTCGACGGCTTCTCGATCGACTTGACCGCCGACGGGGTGCCCTCGGGCCGTCTCTCGATCGACGACACCGTGCCGCTGGGGGGCGGGGACGGGGCGTGGACCGCGACGCTCGGCCGGGGGCGGTTCGAATCTCCGTTGACAAGGCACGTCGTTGCGCGCGCGTCGGAAGGCGTCGGCTCGCTGTTCGATCGGTTCGACCCGCGCGGCATTTTCGATTTCATCCTGCATCATCGTCCCGATGGCGTGTTCGACGGGGTGCTGGCCCCGTCGCGGCTGTCTCTTTCAACGCCTCGGGGGACGGTGGATTTCTCCGGGGCGTCCGGCGAGATCGTGATCGGCCCCGCCGGCGGGCGGATCAGGGGCCTGCAACTCGGGGGCGAGGGTCTTTCGCTGCGTGCCTCGGGCGGCTGGTCGCCGGCTGGAGCGAACAGGGATGATGGGGTGTCGGTCGATCTCGATCTGGACCTCGATGCGGATCGGTACGACGAGGCCTTGCTCGGGATCGCGCCCGAAGAAATCGGTGATCTGTTCGATTCTTTGGGGATCGGGTTCGGCGGTGCGGTGCGCGTGCATGATCTCCGGGTGCACGCCGAAACGGACAAGACCGGCGGCGTCGGGCGGTTCGAGACGAGCGGACGCGCCGAATTTTCTGCGGGTCGGCTGGCCGTGGGTGTGCCGATCACGGAACTGGACGGGTCGATGGTGTTCGAGGCGGGCCGGGCGGGCGG
>JALWOY010000157.1 GCA_027083355.1 Phycisphaerales bacterium
GAGCGCCGAGGCTGCCGTCGAACCAAACGAATCAAACCAGTCAATCACTGAACCAATCACCACACCTCAAACACAAGGAGCCTGAACATGGCAAACCTGAACGGATTCAACGCAAACGAAGTCGATCCCGCAGTCGGGTTCGATCCGATCCCCGCTGGAAAGTACCTGGCGATCATCACCGAGTCGGAGATGAAGCCGACGAAGGCGGGGACCGGGCAGTACCTGCAGCTGACTTTTCAGGTGCTCGATGGCCCATACAAGGGTCGGCTCGTCTGGGCTCGATTGAACCTCGACAACCCGAGCGAGATGGCGGTCAAGATCGCGCGGGCGGAGTTGTCGAGCATCTGCAGGGCGGTCGGGGTGATGGCACCGAAGGACTCGATCGAGCTGCACAACCTGCCGCTGGTGATCAAGGTCGGCTGCAAGAAGCGCGACGACACCGGCGAGATCACCAACGAGATCAAGGGGTACGAGGCGCGGCAGCAGACTGCATCGCCCGCAGTCACCACGGGGAGTGTCGGGGGGGTGCCGCCGTGGAAGCGTTGAGACTCACACTCCCCTGGCCGCCGTCGGTGAATCACTACTGGCGGCGGGTCGGGAATCGCACGCTCATCAGCAAGGAGGGTCGGCGGTTTCGCAAGCGGGTGCTGGCGACGCTCTCGACCCAGCACATTGAACCCATGACCGGCTCGCTGGCGGTCCGCGTCGTGGCCCATCCGCCGGACCGCAGACGCCGCGATCTCGACAACATCGCCAAGTCGCTGCTCGATGCGCTCGAGCACGGCGGGGTCTACGAGGACGACAACCAGATCGATCGGCTCTCCATCGAGCGGGCGTCGGTCGTCAAAGGCGGGGCCGTCATCGTTGAGATCAACGCAATCCAACCTCTTCCAATGGAGAACCAGACATGACGACTGAACAACTGCAACTGACAGACATCAAGATCGACGGCGGCACGCAGCCGCGCGAGGCGATCAGCGAGGAGACGGTGGCTGAGTACGCCGAGGCGATCCGTGAGGGGGCGAAGTTCCCGGCGGTGAGCGTCTTCTGCGACGGGGCGACGCACTGGCTCGTCGACGGCTTCCACCGCTACCACGCCCATCGGCGTGCCGACAAGGAAACGATCGAGGCCATCGTGCACCAAGGCACGCTGCGGGACGCAATCCTGCATTCGCTGGCGGCCAATGTCGACCACGGGCTGCGCCGGACGAATGCCGACAAACGCAAAGCGGTCATGACCATGCTCACCAATGAGCTGGTGGCGACGGATGCGGATGGCAATCCGTGGTCGAACCGCGAGGTTGCGAGACGGTGTGCCGTCAGCCTTGATCTTGTCAATCGAATCCGCGCCTCACTGAACGAATCGTTCAGTGAGGAAGACCCGAAGCCCCGGTCTTACACCACCAAGCACGGCACCAAAGCCGTTATGAAGACCGGCAACATCAATCGCAACCGGAAACCGCAACGCAAGCCCGGCGGCATCGCCAGGAACGCCTTAATGCCGACGCGCGGGCATTCCTCGCCAGCCAGGAAGACCGCACTCGAACTCCCGCATGACCCGCACTGGGCGGCCCGCGGCCTGCTCAGCGCCTTCGGGGCGGACTTCGTTCGCACCCTCATCACCGAACTGACCAACTGCATGAAAGGACTCGACACATGATCACGCAAGCCCCACGCCCTCCCCGCCGAAAGGCCCGTAAACTCATCCGCACGGACACGGCTCCGAGCGTGACGCGCACGACGGTGACGCCCGAGATGGCGATCGACTGGCTCGACAAGGCCAACACGAACAACCGAACGCTCAGCGATGCCCATGTGCAGCGGCTCGCCCGCGACATGAAGCAGGGCAAGTGGGTGCTCACGCACGAGGGGATCGCGTTCGACCCAAGCGGCATCCTGCTCGACGGCCAGCACCGACTTTGGGCGGTGGTGATCGCGGAGGTGCCGGTCGAGATGCACATCTGGCGCGGCGTGACGCGCGAGGCGCTCATGGCGATCGATTGCGGCAAGTCGCGCAGCCTGGGCGATGTCCTGCGGCTCAGCGGCGGGCACGGGCAGGTCAACAACCGGCACATCGCCATCCTGCGGGCCATGCTCAGCGGGTTCGGCACGCCGGTGCAACTGAGCACGGCCGAGGCGGCTGCGGCCCTTGATCGGCACGGCGAGGCCATTGCGTTTTCGATCGAGGTGCTGCCGCAGGCCAAGCGGGTCACGACCGCGATCACCCGGGCGGTCATCGCGCGAGCGTTCTACTCGGCGGACCACGATAAACTGCGCGACTTCGGTCGGATGCTCGGGAGTGGTGTCGTGCCCGATGCCGGGGCGATCAGCGTGGTGTTGCTGCGGCAATTCCTTGCTGAGCGGGCCGGGGCGTCGCGAAACGAACGGCTGGCACGCTACGCCAAGACCCAGCGAGCGCTGGTGGCCTTCCTGAGCAGCGAACGGATTACCCGGCTATACGCCGCCAGCGAAGAGCACTTCCCGCTGCCCGAGGAGGTGGCGGGTTGATGGAGCTTCGTCCCTACCAACGCGACGCGGTCGATGCGGTGTGGAAGCACATCGCGCAGTCCGACACGAACCCGGCCGTCGTACTCCCGACGGGCAGCGGCAAGACGCATGTCATCGCCGAGATATGTCGGGCGGCGGTGCAGGACTGGGGCGGGCGGGTGATCGTGCTTGCTCATGTCAAGGAGCTGCTCGAGCAGGCGGCGGGCAAGTTGCAGGCCGTTGCTCCTGATCTGCCCATCGGGGTCTACTCGGCTGGGCTCGGTCGGCGTGATCTTGGGTACGCCGTGACGATTGCCGGGATTCAGTCGATCTATCAGCGGGCGCATGACCTTGGGCCGATGGATCTGGTGATTGTCGATGAAGCGCACCTGATCCCGCCCGACGGCGAGGGCATGTATCGGCGATTCCTCACCGATGCACGCGACCTATGCGACCACCAGCGCGTGATCGGGCTGACGGCCACGCCGTATCGGATGAAGACGGGGACGATTTGCAGCGACGATTCAATCCTCAACGAGGTGTGCTTCGAGGTCGGCGTGCGCGAACTCATCGCGGGCGGGTATTTGTGCCCGCTTCGGAGCCGGGCGGGCAAGACGGTGGCGGATACCAGCGAACTGCATGTGCGTGGCGGCGAGTTCGTCGCGGGCGAGGTCGAGGACCTGATGAACACGCAGGGGCTCGTCGAGTCGGCGTGCGGGGAGATTGTGGCGGCGACGGTGGATCGAAACGCGGTGCTGATCTTTGCATCGGGCGTGGCACACGGGCTGCATGTGCAGTCGATCCTCAAAGAGCAGCACGGTGTTGAGTGCGGATTCGTCTGTGGCCAGACGCCCGCAACGCAGCGCGACGAGACCATCGCTCGGTTCAAAGCGGGCGGTGTTGGGGGGCTGAAATACTTGGCCAATGTCAATGTGCTGACGACCGGGTTCGATGCACCCAATGTCGATTGCGTGGCCCTGCTGCGCCCGACGCTCTCGCCGGGGTTGTACTACCAGATGGTCGGGAGAGGATTCCGGTTGCATCCGGGCAAGGACGATTGCCTCGTGCTCGACTTCGGCGGCAATGTGCTCCGGCATGGGCCGGTCGATGCAATCCGGCTGGCGGATTCCAATGCTGGAACGGGCGAAGCGCCGGCCAAGCAGTGCCCCGAGTGCGATGCGTTGATCCATGCTGCGTACGCCGTGTGTCCGGAGTGCGAGCACTCGTTCCCGCCTCGCCAAGAAGCCAAGCACGAAGCGGTTGCTTCTGATGCAGCCGTCGTCACCGGCGACGAGGGACCAACTCGCCACGAGGAACGGGTCGTCGAGGTTGCGTACCACACGCACCGCAAGCGGAGTGATCCGCTGGCCAAGCCGACGATGCGGGTGGAGTACCGCGTGGGGTTCAATCGGTGGGTGCGCGAGTGGATCTGCTTCGAGCACACCGGCTACGCGCGCAGGAAGGCCGAGCAGTGGTGGTCGAAGCGATCGCACGAGCCGGTGCCGAGCACAGTCGAGGAAGCGGTCGAGTGGGCCAATGCCGGGGCGCTTGCGCCGACGCTTCGAGTGACGACGGAGAAGAAGCCCGGCGACGACTGGGAGCGTGTGGTGGCGTATGAGCTGGGCGATAAGCCACCACGGCTCGAAGATCCTGACAACCTGCCCGAACCCGCAATCGCCTACGACGGCTACGGATTTGATCCAGACGAGGTGCCGTTCTGATGACGCAGGCATCTGCCCAGGTGAACGGCACGCTCCGATCCCATGCGCATGCGTACGTGGCTGCCGGGTTGTGCGCCTTGCCCGCGATTCGTTGCGGCGACGAGAAACGCGTGGCGTTGTCGAAATGGAAGCCGTATCAGGAGCGGCTGCCGAACACGGACGAACTCGGGTCGTGGTTCAGCGACGACACCGGTGCGATGTGTCTCGTCTGCGGCTCGGTTTCCGGCAACCTTGAGATGATCGACTTCGACCTCGGCGGCGAGGCGTTCGAGGCCTGGGAGCAAGCGGTCAATGAGCAATCGCCCGGGTTGTTCGATCGGCTGGTTATTGAGACCACGCCATCGGGCGGTTTTCATGTCGTGTACCGGTGCGATGAGCCCGTGTCGGGGAACATGAAGCTGGCCAGTCGGGTGATTGAAGCGGACGGACCGGAGCCGATCACGATCGGGACGAAGGACTACACACCCCGCAAGACCAGCGACGGAGGCTATCAAGTCGTCGTCACGATGATCGAGACGCGGGGCGAGGGCGGGTTGTTCCTCTGCGCTCCGTCGGATGGGTACGAACTCATTCAGGGCGACTTGGCTGCCCCGCCGACAATCACCAGCGACGAGCGAGAACTCCTGCTCGGGTGTGCGTGGGCGCTTGACGAAACCCCCAAGGAGATCGTTGGAAACGGCGGTGTGGGGGTTGTGTCAGTTTTGTCTGTGTCAGAATCGAACTATTCGATATCTTCGAATAGTTGCTACTCTCGGCCCGGCGATGACTTCAACGAACGCGGCGATGTCCGCGAGGTGCTCACCCGCCACGGCTGGACGCTCGTCAAGCACGGCGACAACGAGCACTGGCGAAGACCTGGCAAGATGGCGGGCACCAGCGCGACTCTCAAGGACCGCGTGTTCTATGTGTTCAGTACCAACGCCCCACCCTTCGAAGCGCACAAGGGCTACGCTCCGTTCGCGGTCTATGCATTGCTCGAGCACGGTGGCGATTTCACAGCGGCCGCTTCGGCCTTGGCAAGCGAGGGCTTCGGCTCGCTGCCGGACACCAGCACGCACGGCGTTGATCTCTCGGGATTCATTGCTGCCGCAGTGCCGGGGTCATCCGAGGATCCGTCCGCACCAGCACTGCTCTCGGTGAAGGAACTCGTCGCGGCGCACCCGCTGCTCCGCCCGCCGGTGATTCATGGGCTGCTGCGCGAGGGCGAGACGATGAATGTCATCGCCAGCCCGAAGACTGGCAAGTCATGGCTCACGCTCGATCTGGCCATCGCGGTGGCCACCGGACGTCCCTGGCTCGGGCGATACGAAACGGTCCCGGGCGAGGTGCTCATCATCGACAATGAACTCCACCGCGAGACCAGCGCCAGCCGCGTCCCCAAGGTTGCCAGCGCCCGAGGCGTGGCGATGCGGGAGATCAACGAGCGCATCTTCATCGACAACCTCCGGGGCAGGCTTCGGAGCATCGACAACCTCTCGCCGTACTTCGAGGCGCTCGAACCCGGGCGGTTCAAGGTGATCGTGCTCGATGCCTTCTACCGGTTCATGCCCCAAGGCGGCGACGAGAACGACAACGGCACGATGGCCAACATCTACAACCGGATCGACTCGTTTGCCGACCGGCTCGGTTGCTGCTTCGTGCTCATCCATCACTCCACCAAGGGCAGCCAGTCGTCCAAGAGCGTGACGGATGTCGGGGCAGGCGCGGGAGCCCAGAGCCGGGCGACGGACACGCACCTCGTGCTTCGCCCGCACGAAGAAGACGGCGTGGTTGTACTCGATGCGGCCGTGCGGTCGTGGGCACCGATCGAGCCGACTTGTCTGCGGTGGGCGTTCCCGGTGTGGTCGGTCGACGACACGCTCGATCCAGCGTCGCTCAAGAACGAACGGGCCAAGAAGCCCAAGGACCGCAAGAAGCCCGAGGAGCCCAAGGCCCCCGCGTGGGATGCGGCTCGGTTCGTCGAGGCGTTCATCTCGGAAGAGCCGATCAGCCTGGCCGAGCTGCGCGAGCGAGCCGCGTCCGAGCCGGGGCTGTCGCGGCGGAGGGCAGGCGACCTCCTCGAGATCGCTCATGACCGTGGTCTCATCCATCGCCTGACCGTCGGCCGAGCCCACAAGGTGATGTACGCGACCGGGCCACAGCCGGATGTTGAGGAGGGCCAGCCGTGAACCGAGCACACCCAATCCATCGTTTTCGCTCGCGCGCGCAGTCGCTTAACCACTTCGCTCAACCGGTCGAGCGAAGGGTGTGGTCGAGCGAAACACCCTTTTCGCTCTCGCGCGCGCACCCCCCCATACCCCCCCGCGGGCGTGCGCAAGAGCGACGCCGCGGTTTCGCTCGCGCGCGCGGTCGAGCGACTGGTCGAGCGACGAACGACGGATTAGGTACTCCGGTGGGATCGGAATCCGATGATGCCCGCGGGAACAGCACCCGTTGGGGACAGACTTTCTTTCGGCTGTCCGGTCCGGTTGTGGAGACTTCGCCACGGGGCCGCGAGGGTCGCCCGTGTGGCGTTCCTCGCCGAAATCGGACCACCCCGTCGGATTCTCCACCCCTTCGTCACACGGCCCAACGAGGTACGCCGTCGAGGCGGCCGACGACCCAGCCAATCACACCAATCCGGGGCCATGGTTGTCCTCGGTTTACACACCAAACGCACGGAGGAGCACGCCATGAAAGTCGTCCAGAAGAACATCGTCGAGATCACCCCCTACGAGAACAACCCGCGACAGAACGACGATGCGGTCGAGGCGGTGGCTGAGTCGATAAGGCAGTTCGGATTCCGCCAACCCATCGTGGTCGATGAGGCGGGTGTCATCGTCTGCGGGCACACGCGGTACAAGGCCGCCCAGATGCTTGAGCTCAAGCGGGTGCCGGTGCATGTGGCGACGGACCTGACGCCGGAGCAGATCAGGGCGTATCGCATCGCTGACAACAAGACCGGCGAGTTGGCCACCTGGGATATGGATCTGCTGCCCATCGAGATCGCGGAGTTGCAGGAGGCCGGGATTGACTGGTCGTTGCTGGGATTCGATGCCGATGATCTGGCTCGGCTCATGGCGGGCGAAGAGGGCGTGGCTGAAGGATTGACCGATCCCGATGATGTGCCCGAGCCGCCGGATGATCCGATTACCAAGCCCGGTGACCTGTGGGTGCTAGGCGACCATCGGCTGCTCTGTGGCGATTCGTCGAGTGCTGATGATCTGGATCGGTTGCTCGATGGTGCGTCGATCGACATGGTCAATACCGATCCGCCGTACAACGTGAAGGTCGAGCCGCGAAGCAACAACGCCATCGCGGCGGGCAACTCGTCGTTCAGCGCCCCCGAGAAGAAGCACCATCAGAAGTTCGACCTCGCCCGGCATCCCGAGAAGGCCAAGCCGACCGGCAAGAAGATGCGGGCCAAGGACAGGCCGCTTGAGAACGACTTCGTCACCGACGAGGCGTTCGACGAGATGCTGCTCGCCTGGTTCGGCAACATCGCGCGCGTGCTCAAGCCTGGCGGTTCGTTCTACATCTGGGGCGGCTACGCCAACCTCGGCAACTACCCGGGGCCGCTCGCGTCCAGCGGCCTGTACTTCAGCCAGGGGATCGTGTGGGACAAGCAGCACCCGGTGCTGACGCGCAAGGACTTCATGGGTGCGTTCGAGATCTGCTTCTACGGCTGGCGAGAGGGGGCCGGGCACAAGTTCTTCGGACCGACGAACGCCACCGATCTCTGGCATGTCAAGAAGGTCAACCCGCAGTCGATGGTGCATCTGACCGAGAAGCCGGTCGAGCTGGCGGTGCGGGCGATCCAGTATTCATCCCGCCCCGGCGAGAATGTCCTCGACCTCTTCGGCGGCAGCGGCTCGACGCTCATCGCCTGCGAGCAGACGGATCGGCACGCCTACCTGATGGAAATCGATCCGGCGTACTGCGATGTGATTGTTCAGCGTTGGGAGGAGTTCACTGGCAAGAAGGCGGAGCGGATTGCTGTGAACGCTGACACCGGAGAAACAGCCCCGACGGCCGTCGAGGCTGGAAAGGGGTGAGCAGGAAATGATTGACTATTGCATTCCTTACCAATCCTCGCGGCCATCAGCGTTGGATTCACTCATCCCGAATAGGGCGTGCGCCAAGATGCACCTTTGGCAGAGAGGGCAAGGATGTCCTTGCTGTCTGATCTATCCAGAGTGTCATGTTTGGGTGAGGACAGAATCCGCGTCCATCGGCGACATAATCCAGCCCCTCAAGAACATCTCCATAAGGCCCAAAACCGGCCACGCGGAATGGGATGACGATGACACGACGACCAAGGCCGCCATGGGACTTTACAAAGGTACGGATGCGATGTTCGGCTTCGACACGACGATTCGGCCAATCTTCTCGCAATGTTTCACATTGGATATCGATGAAAGGACCGATTGCACGCAACCGCTCAACTCGTCGCCGCATGTCGGCCAACCATCGCTCATTCTCCTCGTCATCTCCAGGCCCATGTGCCACAATGAGGATAGATTCTGTAGATGGATCAAGGCTCAGCGACTCCACACGATCAACCAAAATATCGTCGATCAAAGGCGATTCGACCACTCCCTTCTCGCTCAGGAAGAATGTTGCGTCAGACTTGATTGGTTTCGGTGCTTCCATCATGTGACCGTGACCCATTTGTTTCACCGCCTCGACGGCTGTGTGTGTTGCCATTCCGGATGGATCACTCGACCTCATGGGACCCGGTGCAAGCCGTGTGTCGTGGTGTGTTTCATCAGCGAGGTCATCGCGCAAGCCAAGGATGTATTCCGTGTTATCGAGGAAACTATCGCCGGAGATGAACATCCGGACCACAGCGATCTGTTCGACGCCTTGATTCTCCAGCCGTTCTACTGCTGTTCGGATAGTGGATGTCTTCGCCATGCCGAATGCGATTTCGATTGGGTAACTCTCTCGCAACGGGGAGACGACTTGTTCGACGGCTCGATTCCAAGACTCATCACCTCCGTGTGCCATGACGAGAACACCGCAACGAGTCTCATCAAGAATCTGCTCATTCCCAGCGGCTTGGCGATTTGCCACGGGGTGAGCTATTGCACGATGAGTCTGGACCATCACATTCCCAGTGGTTGCTTCGACGGATCGACAACCAGTTCCGACGAGGAGGGTGGTGATGGCGAAAAGAATGGTATTGAGATTGAGTCGCAGTTGCATGTGCGAATACTACACCTGCGGGGAACGATGTCAACCACACACGGATGCCCACAGCATGTGATGCCGGACCGTACTTGGACCTATCAGAAAACGGACCAGCCGGTCGTCAAGGCCGATAAGGGAGCTGGTGGATGATGTGGCTACCTGCTGCGGACGATCGTGAGCTGGTACTCGGTGCCGTCCTCGCATGCGACAACGAGGCCTTTGTCGGTCGTCAGGATGTCGGCCTCGGCGAAGGTGCGGACATCGCGGACGCCCTCGAAAGGCTCGGCCAGATCGGCCAGGTCGGGATCGTCCCGCTCGTCGATCAGCAGGTCGAGGAGTTCACGCAGCGCGTTCTGGATCATGATCTCGTTCATGGATCACACTCCCTTCTCCCGCAGGGCGTGGTACTCGGTCATGGCGTCGAGATGGACATCGATCGTGGCCGGGAAGTTCCGGCGGTGCTCGACGGTGACGATGCCGCGTTCGAGCAGGAAGGCCAGCGCGGTGGCGACCTGGGTCATCGGGACATCGAGCGCCTCGGCAATGGTCTCGACGGTGTCGCCTTCGCCGTGCTCGTCGAAGCGGTGGCTGACGGCCTTGAGCGTGTCGAGCGGGCAGCGGTGCTCGTACGGCTTGCCGCGTCTTGGGACGACCGAGCGGACGAGGATGCCGGTGCGGTCGATGCGGAAGGTTTCGTCACGCTTCGTCGTTTGCATGATTGCCTCCCTTCTGCTCGCCGGGCTTGTAGACGGTGCCGCACGATTGGCACTCGACGCGGTCGTCGTCGATCCAGACCAGGCGGTCGATGTCGCGCTGTCCGCACTTGGGGCACGCGTCGGATTCGTCGACCATGTCGTAGTCGGGGATGTTCTTCTCGGGTGCGTTTGGCGGTTTCGGGAATGTCATGCTCACGCCCCCTTTCCGCTCTTGGTGGAAGCGGCGAAGAGCCCGCGATCCGTCTTGACGAAGCGGGCGTCCTTCCCCTTCTTGGCGATCTCGCGGATCATCGCAGCGTAGAGCGTCGCGTGCGGCGTCTTGCCGTTGGTCTTCCAGCCCGCGGCGATCGACCGTTCGGCGATGGTCTTGGCTTGCAGCGGCTCGCCCGCTTCGGCGAGGACCTTGGCCGCCAAGTCGAGCCCGGAGACGCGCTTTGGTTTGGCTGCGTCTTTGGCCCGTGTCGCGTTCTTGGCGGGCTTGGTCTTGGTGCTCGCCTTGGGCGTGGCCTTGGCCACAGTCGCGGCCGTGTTGGCCCGTGTGGGCTCCTTGGCCGGAGTCTTCTTCGGCGTCGCCTTGCGGGCGGGCTTCTTGGTCGTGGTCTTCTTGGTGGTTGTCTTCGTTGTCATGGCTTTTCCTTTCGTGTTGAAATGGCGAACCGGTTACGCCCGGTTCTCGATGATCTTCCAGTCTGGACGGATGGCCTCGTACTCGGGCGGGAACACGGCGTGGCCCCGGCGTTCGATCGCGTCGATCAACCGGCTGTTGAGCTCGCCGGTGTTGACGTGGTACTCGGTGAACGCCTCGGCGATCTCGGCGGCGGCGTTGCGGTTGCCGCGCCGCGTGACGAGGTCCTCGAGTTCGTTGGCCTTGTCGCTCATGGCGATCTCGAGCTCGCGGACCTTCGCGCCCACCGCGTTGAGCAGGTCAGCGAGTTGTCGCTGAATGGCAGCGATCTCGCGGACGCGTTCGTTCATGTTGGTGCCGGTCGTCGTCTTGGTCATGGTGGTGCTCCTTGCTCAGTGGTTGATGGCGGGGTTGTTGGGGCTGCTCGGGGCGGGCTTGCCGTCGGCTTCTTTGCAGGCGTGCGTGCGTCCCTGCCGGTAGCCCGCGTGCAGGCCTTGGTGGTACGCGGCTTCAAACACGGCCTCGACCAGATCGCGGATGGCCCACACGCTGGTCTCGAAGAAGTCGTCGCCGCTGTTGGTCGTTTCGAGCGAGTCGCGGAACATAGCCTTGCGGGCGGTTTCGAGGGCCTCGTCCATCGCGCGTCGCTTGGTGATCGCGTCCATGCTTTGGGTGTTGCGGCGTGGGGTGTTGTTCGTCATCATTCGGTTCTCCGTTTCGTGTTCTTTGGCGGGCGTCCATTCGCCTCGCGTGCAGCACATGAAGCCATGAAAGCTGGCCAAAGGGAAGGCGTTTGGGCCTTTATTTGCAGATGTTTTCGAGATTCTGGCCAACTCGGGGCGACATGTGGGCAAGTGATGCCAAGGGGGGCGGCATGACTCCCGAACACGCGCCTAGTTCTGGCGAATCGTCCCGGTTGAACCCCGCCGCCATGACGGTCGAAGACGCAGCCAAGCTGCTCACTAAGGCGGGCGGTGTGCGTATTTCCGAAGCGCAGATCCGCAAGGACATCGAAGCCAACGCGCCGACGAACACCGACGGGACGATCAACCTCGTGCACTACGCCGCGTGGTTGGTGCGGGAGATGGCATCGGGAGGGACGACCGTTGGCGATTGATCCGCGTCAACTCAGGCCGAGCGAGTTGTGCCAGTTGCTCAACTCAACGCCGATGGGTGAAGTCATCGGTGAGCGGCAGCTGCGTCGGCACCGCACGCGAGCCGGGCTGCGCATCGCGGCGAGCAACGATCCGCAGCGGGTCGATCTGCTGCGCTATGTCGCGTGGCTGGTGAGTGAACGACACAAGCCGAAGCCCGAAGCCGAAGGATTGACGGGCTACGATGCGCAGCGCGAGCGGGCATTGGCCCGAAGCAAGGCCCAGTCGCTCTCGGGACGCGATATTGGCGAGTTGCCCGCGGTTGTCGATCCCGATCGCAAAGCGAAGGCTCAGACGGACTTCCGGTTCTTCTGCGAGACCTACTTCCCGCAGACCTTCACGATGGCGTGGTCGGACGATCATTTGAAGGTCATCGCCAAGATTGAGCAGGCGGTGCTCGAAGGCGGACTCTTTGCGATGGCCATGCCCAGAGGGAGCGGCAAGACGACGCTGTGCGAGATCGCGTGTTTGTGGGCGATCCTGATCGGGGCGAGGGAGTTCGTTGCCTTGATCGGGGCCGACGAAGAGCACGCGGCCAATATGCTCGATTCGATCAAGGCCGAACTCGAGAACAACGAACTGCTGCTGGCCGACTTCCCCGAGGTGGTCTACCCGATCCAGTGCCTCGAAGGCATCCATCAGCGGGCCGGAGGGCAGCTGTATCAGGGCACGCAGACGCACATCGGCTGGACCGCGAGGGAGATCGTGCTGCCGACGATGCCCGAGAGCAAAGCGTCAGGGGCGATCATCCGCGTCGCCGGGATCACGGGCCGAATCCGCGGCATGAAGCACAAACGGCCCGACGGGCAATCGGTGCGGCCATCGCTCGTGTTGATCGACGATCCACAGACGGATGAGTCGGCACGGTCACCTTCGCAGTGCGCCACGCGCGAGCGGATTCTGGCGGGTGCAATCCTCGGGCTTGGTGGGCCGGGCAAGAAGATCGCGGGGCTGATGACGATCACTGTCGTGCGGCCCGACGACATGGCCGATCGGCTGCTCGACCGTGACCTGCATCCGCAATGGCAGGGTGAGCGGACGAAGATGGTCTATGCGTTCCCGACGAACGAGGCGCTGTGGGCGAGGTACGCCGAGATCCGGGCGGAGGGGTTGCGCAACGATGCGGGAATCAGGGCTGCGACGGAGTTCTATCGCCAGCACCGCGAAGCGATGGACGAAGGCGCGATCATCGCCTGGCCCGCTCGCTACAACCACGACGAACTCTCGGCCATCCAGCACGCGATGAACCTCAAGTACCAGAACGAAGTCGCGTTCTGGGCGGAGTATCAGAACGAACCCTTGCCCGAGGATCAGCCCGACGATGAACTCCTCACCGCCGAGCAGATCGCCGCCAAGGTCAACGGGCACAAACGCGGCGAGATCCCGATCGGGTGTTCGCACCTGACGATGTTCATCGATGTACAGGGCAAGGCACTCTTCTGGCTCATCGCGGCGTGGTCGGACGATTTCACCGGGCACATCATCGACTACGGCACCGAACCCGACCAGAAGCAAGCCTACTTCACCCTCCGCGAGATGCGGCGGACGCTCTTGACCGCGGCTCCACGAGCCGGACAGGAAGGCGCGATCTACGCCGGGCTTGAGCGACTGAACGAAGCGATGCTCACCAAAGAATGGCGACGCGATGACGGGGCAATGGTGCGGATCGACCGGTGTCTGATCGACGCCAACTGGGGCGCATCGACTGATGTGGTCTACCAGTTCTGCAGGCAGAGCAAGTTCGCCAATGTGCTCCTACCAAGCCACGGGCGGTATGTCGGCGCGAGCAGCATCCCGTTCAGCGAGTACAAGCGCAAGCGTGGCGACCGCGTCGGGCACAACTGGCGGATTCCCAATGTCGCGGGCAAGCGGGCCGTGCGGCATGTGGTCTTCGACACCAACTACTGGAAGTCGTTCATCCACGCCCGACTGGCCGTGCCGATGGGTGATCCGGGATGCCTGGCGTTGTTCGGCCGATCCCCACGAGGGGCCGAATCCCACCGTCTCATCGCTGAACATCTCACGGCCGAGTATCGCGTCAAGACCGAGGGGCGCGGGCGAACCGTCGATGAATGGAAACTCAAGCAACCCGGGCTCGACAACCACTGGCTGGACTGTCTCGTTGGGGCTGCGGTCGCTGCTTCGATCCAGGGAGCCACGCTGTTCGGGACGGGCTCGAAGCCGACTCCATCGCGCAAACGGATCAAGCTGTCGGCCTTGCAGAGGGAGAAACGCTGATGCCCCGCGTGAAGCAGACCATTCAGAACAAGGACGGGCAGCCCGTCGGAATCGTCTGCAGGCACTGCGGCTGTGGACATCACCGCGTGCTCTACCTCAAGCGACTCGCGGGCGGTGTGCTGCTGCGTCGGCGCGAGTGCCGTCATTGCGGCAGACGCTTCACGACGCGCGAACGGGCTTCGTGAAGCGCAGAAACAAGATTGCATCTGTTGCGACTCGTTGCATGCCTTGCGTGCACAACCTAAGAAAATCTGATGAGATTCGATAGATCGAATGAAGTGCGCGTGAAGTGTGTCGTTGCTCGTACACATGTCGGTGCGTTGTCGTAAGTAATAGGAAGAGGCCGTGTGTTGAGCGGCCCGGTGACACGACATGCCCGACGAACTCGAACAAGCCATCAAGGACAACGCGGCCGGGCCCAGGCGGGCCAAGGGCGACAGCGGCGAAGTGGAACAGCACGGTCTGAAGGACCAGATCGAAGCGGACCGCTACCTGAACGCCAAGGCGGCTGCGAAGAAGAAGGGACTCGGGATCAGGATGGCCAAGGCGGTGCCGCCGGGCACGGCCTGACTGAAGCACGGATGAGGAGAACGAGCACGGATGCTCATGCGACTGATGCACAACCTACGCACGCCGCGTCATCGTGACGGCAAACACGCCGATCGTGGTGTCGGTGTACGCACACGGGCGATCAGTCTGCAGCCTCTTCGCGCCCGGTACGACGCGGCGGTGACCACGGATGGGAACCGCCGTCATTGGGCGAATGCCGATGGACTCAGCGCAGACGCAGCAGCGAGTCCTGAAGTCCGGCGGGTGCTGCGAAATCGTGCCCGCTACGAGGTGGCCAATAACTCTTACGCCCGTGGGATCGTGTTGACGCTGGCCAACGATGTCATCGGCACCGGGCCTCGGCTGCAGATGCTCACCGGCGATCCGGAAGCGGACCGACGGATCGAAGCCGCGTTCATGCAGTGGGCTCGCGCAACCGATCTACCCGCCAAGCTCCGCACCATGCGGCAGGCACGGGCCGAGTCGGGCGAGTGCTTTGTGCTCCTGGCCCGGAATCCCCGGCTGGGCTCACGGGTGCAGCTCGATCTTCGATTGATCGAAGCAGACCAGGTCGCCACGCCGGACCTGCGAACGAACCAGCCCAGCGCCATCGACGGCATCGTCTTTGACGACTTCGGCAATCCGGTCGAGTACCACATCCTCAAGCAGCACCCCGGCAATCAGCGGTGGTTGGCCAACCTCGACTACGACCGCATCGATGCGTCGGTGATTATTCATTACTTCCGTGCCGATCGCCCCGGGCAATCGCGCGGGATTCCGGACATCACGCCGGCGCTGCCGTTGTTTGCTCAGTTGAGGCGGTTCACACTTGCGGTGATCAGTGCCGCCGAAACCGCGGCCGACTTTGCGGGCGTGCTGCAAACCGATGCCCCACCCGACGGCGAGGCCGACCCGATCGAGCCGATGGACACCGTCGAGCTCGAACAACGCATGCTTCTCACACTTCCCGGCGGGTGGAAGATGGCGCAGATGAAGGCCGAGCAGCCTTCGACGACCTACGCCGAGTTCAAACGCGAGATTCTCAATGAGATTGCGCGGTGTCTGAACATGCCGTTCAATGTCGCAGCCGGGAACTCGAGCGGGTACAACTACGCTTCGGGTCGACTCGACCATCAGACCTATTTCAAATCCATCCGCATCGAACAAGCCCAGATCGAACGGGTGGTGCTTGATCGCATCTTCGATGCCTGGTTCGACGAAGCGGTGCTGGTTGAGGGATTGCTTCCACAGTCGATGCGGATGCGAGATGCGTCGCGGAATCATCAGTGGTTCTGGGACGGGACCGAGCATGTGGACCCGGCCAAGGAAGCCAACGCCCAGGCCACGCGACTGAGCAGCCGCACGACTTCGCTGGCCCGCGAGTACGCCAAGCAGGGTCTCGACTGGGAAGCCGAGCTGCGGCAGATCGCCAAAGAACGAGCACTCATGGAATCGCTTGGGATTCAGGTCCCGGATACTGCGGGAGCCCCGGCTGTTGCCGACCCCGCATCGACCGAGGAGACAAACAATGACGACAACGCCTGACATTTTGTCGATCAACTGCGAAGTGGCGATCGAAGCGGCTGCGTCCGAGCAGGGCGACAACGCTCTGCCGCGCTTCAGCATGATCGCCTACACCGGTGGCCCGATTCGGACGCTCGGCTTCGCCTACCCCGTCGTCGTGAACCTCGACGGCATGACGATCCCGACCCAGCAGCGGCCCGTGCGCTTCCAGCACTCGGCCCTCGAAGGCGTCGGTCATACGCAGCGCATCGCCATCGAGGACGGCAAACTCATCGCCGAGGGTGTCGTCTCGCGCGACACGCCAGCGGCCCAAGAGATCGTCGCCAGCGGGAAGAAGGGATTCCCGTGGCAGGCCTCGATCGGGGCCTCGGTCGACGAGCTCGAGTTCATCAAGCGGGATGTCTCCGTGACGATCAACGGCCGGAAGTTCAGCGGCCCGATCTATGTCGCCCACAAGACCACACTCAACGAGATCAGCTTCGTCGATCTCGGCGCAGATCAACAGACCAGTGCCCGCATCGCAGCGCAGCACCAGCAGGAGAACACACCGATGCCAGACGCTCAGAAAAACCATGACAATGTGTCGGTCACCGACGAAACGAAGAATGTCAGTGCTGGCAGCATCGAAGCGAGTCAGCCCAATCCAGCGCATCGCTCAAGTACCCTCAATGCCAGCGACCCGGCGGCGGAGATCGACCAGATTACCGCCCGGGCTCGCAACGAATCGCAGCGCCGACAGCGCATCCAGGAGATGACGGCCGAGGTGCTCGCGTCGCGTCCGGAACTCGCCGACGAACTCGGCAAACTGGCACACGCTGCCCTCGAAGCGGGCTGGAAGCCGGACAAGTACCAGCTCGAGGTCATGCGACTCGGCCGGTCCTACAACGGGATCGGTGGGCCCCGTCGCCAAGATGACCGACTCGATGGATCGGTCGTCGAAGCCGCGATGTGCATGGCGGGTGGGCTGGAAACCGAAACACTCGAAGGCAACTTCAGCGAACGCACGCTCGATGCCGCCAGCCGCCAGTACCGCCACGGGCTCGGGCTGTGCGAGACGCTCTTGATCTTCGCGCAGGCCAACGGCTATCGCGGGTATGGCCGCAGTGACCTCAAAGGGCTGCTCCAGTTCGCCTTCGCCGATGTGCAGGCGGCTGGTTTGAGCACCATGAGTCTGCCGGGGATTCTGAGCAATGTCGCCAACAAGTTCCTGCGGGCCGGGTTTGATGCCGTCGAATCGACCTGGCGGGATATCGCCGCGCTCCGTTCTGTACGCGACTTCAAGCAGGTGAGTAGCTATTCGCTCACCGGCGGGTTCGTTTACGAGGAGATTGCCCCTGGTGGCGAACTCAAGCACGCGACGGTCGGCGAGACGGCGTACACGAATCAGGCCAAAACCTACGGCCGGATGTTCGGCATCGACCGGCGCGACCTGATCAACGACGATCTCGATGCACTCACCGCTGTCCCGCGCCGACTCGGCCGTGGCGGTGCCCTCAAACTCAACGAGGTCTTCTGGTCCACCTTCCTCAACAACGCGGGCTTCTTCACCGCGGGCAACAACAACTACGCAGAAGGTATGGACACGGCTTTGGGCATCGATGCCCTGACGCAGGCCGAGACGATGTTCCTCGACCAGACCGATCCCGACGGTCATCCGCTGGCCGTCGCACCGGTGATCCTGCTCGTGCCCAACGCACTCTATGTCCCGGCGACACAGATCATGAACAGCACCGAGCTGCGTGATCCTGCTTCGACCAAGAAGACCCCGGTGGCCAACCCGCACGCGGGCAAGTTCCGGCCGGTGCGGTCAAGCTACCTGAGCAACACCAACTACACGGGCAACTCGACCAAGGCGTGGTACCTGCTCGCCGACCCGAATGACATGCCGGTGATCGAGGTGGCGTTCCTCAACGGCCAGCAGCAGCCCACCGTCGAGAGCGCCGACGCCGACTTCAACAACCTCGGCATCCAGATGCGCGGCTACCACGACTTTGGATGTGCTTTGCAAGAGCCCCGGGGCGGCGTCCGCATGAAGGGTGAAGCGTAAGTCGGGGTGATTGATGACCCAGTTTCCAAACAACGGACAACTCGATGGCAAAGAGCCCATCGACGAGGAGAACACAGCAATGAACGCAACATACATCCATGAAGGCAGCTCGATCGACTACACCCCGGCGGCGGATGTGTCCGCTGGCGATGTGATCGTCCAAGGCGAGCTCGTCGGCGTCGCCAAGCTCGATATCCCTGCGAACACACTCGGCGCGTTGGCAGTGGTCGGTGTCTTCGACTTTCCGAAGGCCACCGGTGCGAGCACGGCGATCGCCGAGGGGCTCGATGTGTACTGGGACGAGGCCAACACCGTGGCGACGACGGACAGTGCATCGGGTGCCAACAAACGCATCGGCCGGAGCATCGCGGCGGCGGAGGACAACGACATCACTGTGCGTGTGCGGATGAGTCAGTAAGGGGATCGAAGGAAGGAGTCGCCGTGGCGGACATGCTCGAACAAGGTGCGACTTGGCTCGACGACCAGAGACACCAGCACATGACACGGACCGTGTCGTATGCACGCGGTGCAAGCACGGTCGAGGTGCAAGCCACGATCGGGCGGACTGTCTTTGAGCAGGCGGATGAGTACGGCATCGTCACCAAGACCGAGAGCCGGGACTACCTGATTCGCACGACTGACCTCGTGCTTGACGGCCAACCCACGCTGCCCAAACGGGGCGATCAGATCCGCGAGACCGACGGCGAAACCACCTTCGTCTACGAAGTTCTTTCACCCGGTGATGAACCCGTCTTCCGCTACGCCGACCCGTACCGCAAGGCCCTCCGCATCCACACCAAGCACATCGCCACGGAGCCGACACCATGAGCCAGATGAACACGCAACATCAACCAAATAATGGACGAGTTCGTTGGGCCGGGATCGGTTTGACCGCCTTGATCGGCATTCTAGCCTTGACCGTCCAATGGGGCGTGGTGACGACCAAGCTCGATCAGGTCGGTCGGCAGCTCGACAGCCTGACCGTGGAGATCCGCAGTCTGCGTGGTGATCTGGTCTCGATCGAACGCCGTGTGTCGTACCTCGAAGGGCGATTCAACGGTCGCTCGCACAGCCAGGCAGGAGACCCACCATGAGCACCCCCAGCACACTCATCGCCATCGCCGACGCGGTCGTCGATTCGTTGAATGAGACTTCCGGGAGCGGAGCGTTCAGCCAGTCCTTGTCCGCCGAGCGGCACTACCAGCCTGTGTTCGATCTTCCGGAGATGAACGATCTGCATGTGTCGGTCGTGCCCAAGGGCGTCGAAGTCCTGGCTTCAAGCCGGAACCAGAACCAGCACGACTACGCGATCGACATCGGCGTGCAGCAGAAGGTGGCGGATGACACCGAGGCCGACGCTCTTATGACGCTGGCTGAGGAGATCGCCGATCACTTCCGCCTTGGGCGTGTGCAGGTCGATGGCGTCGGCAGCGTGCCGGTGCTCAAGGTCAGTACCGAGCCCGTCTTCGCACCCGAGCACCTGACCGAAAAGCGTGTATTCACCAGCATCATCACTCTGACCTTCCGGGTGCTGCGATGACCAGTGCTGCCATTGGATTCCAAGTCAAGACCCGCGCGGACATCCCCAAGGTGCTCCGCAAAGTGCGGCGGGCGAACATCGAGAACCTCGGGCACGCGGGCGCATCGATCCGGCTCACCGCCAAACGCAGCATCCGCAAGAGCGTCAACCCGGCCGAGCCGGGCAAGCCACCCAAGACCCGGCGAGGGCAGCTCCGCAGTGCGATCCGATTCGCGGTGGAAAAGAACAGGCAACGCGTTGTCATCGGCCCCGACCACCGCATCGTCGGCCAGTCCGCGCGAGCCCACGAGTTCGGCGGGCGATACAAGCGACAGCGATACCCCAAGCGGCCGTTCATGGGACCGGCGCTGACCAAGACCAAAGACCGCCTGCCCAAACACTGGACCGGCTCGGTGAGATGAAAGACAAGGCAGATAGGAGATCATCATGGCCATCAAACTCGGCATGGACGCCGTGCTCAACTACAAGACCGGAGGCGTCGGAGGCGGCGGCTCGTGGACGGAACTATCCAATGTCAAGGATGTGACGCTCAGCCTTGAGACCGGCGAGGCCGACATCACGACGCGTGCCAACTCCGGCTGGCGGGCGACCGTCGGCACGCTCAAGGAAGCGAGCGTCGAGTTTGAGATGGTGTGGGACACCGCCGACGCGGGGTTCACGGCCATCAAGGACGCCTTCTTCAACAACACCGAAATCGGCCTGCAGGTGCTCGATGGGGCGGCCGGGTCTGGGCTCGAAGCCGACTTCTCGATCACCAACTTCAGCCGAAGCGAACAGCTCGAAGAAGCACTCACGGTGTCCGTCACCGCCAAGGTGACCTACGCCGGAACCGCGCCCGCTTGGATCTGATGAGAAGGGAGTGACTCGATCATGAAAACATTCAAGGATAACGAGGGACGCACCTGGACCGTGAGCATCACGGTCGACGCGATCAAGCGCGTGCGTGACCTGCTCGATGTGGACCTGCTCGAAGTCGTCAGCGGCAAGCTGATCGATCGACTCATCACCGATCCAGTGCTGCTCTGCGACATCGTCTACGCCGTGTGCAAACCGGAGGCGGATGCGCAGGGCGTGAGCGATGAAGACTTCGGCCGAGCAATGGCGGGCGACGCGATCGAGCACGCGACGACGGCGCTGCTCGAGGAACTTGTGTCTTTTTCCCCGAGCCCGAGGGACCGGGCGAATCTCAAACGAGTCCTCGACACTACCCGCCGCGTGATGGACAGGGCGAGGGACCTGGTCGAGCAGCGGATCGAGAGCGGCGAACTGGATCGGATCGCGGAGGAAGCGATGCAATGTCATGTGGGGGTTGCTGGCGATTCATCTGGCAACTCGCCGGGATCGTCGGCGTCGATCCCGCCGCCCTGACCCTGCGTGAGCTGGTCGCGATGGCCGAGGCGAGGCAGCGCGACGAGTGGGCACGCACGAGTTCGCTCATGGCCCTGATCGCCAACGCCAACCGCGACCCGAAGAGGCACCGTGCGTTCCGGCCGACCGACTTCGACCCGTTCAGCCAGGCAGAGAAACCCAAGCAGAAGGTCGATGTGAGCATCCTGAAAGAGATCTTCATCGAGGGAAGGCATCAGGCACCGGGCACCAGGCATCAGGACGGAGCCGGGGAAACACACGCCCGCAGATTCAAGGAGGAATCATGACACACCGTCATTACGCATACATCTTCGCACTCGTGATGATCACGCTGACGCTCGGGGCTTGCTCTGGCTTCGACCTCGGCGACATCGTGCGTGTGAAGACACCCAACACGATCCAGCAGACCAAGGGGCTCCCGTCCACGGTCACGCTCAACGAGGCGGAAGCCGAGTACCGCGCGTGGTTCGAGGAAACCCAGCGTGTCGGCTCGCAATGGAAGTCCAACATCGAGCGGGCGGGCGAGATCCGGGGCATCTTCAGCCAACTCACACTCTCCACGCTCGACCAGGTCGGCCCGACCGTCGCGGGCGTCCCCATGCTCAGCCCGGCACTGCCCGCGATGACGGGTCTCGTCGGTCTCTTCCTCGGCACCGGCCGGCTCCGCAAGGAGAAGGAAGCCTCGTTCAACAAGGGCATGAAGGAGGGGCGTGTTGCTCTGCCCACCATCCCTTCGCAGCCCACGACCGCACTCAACACCTGATCGGAGCATCGCATGGCATCCGCACGCGGCATCCGGGCAGGCGCAGCCTACATCGAGCTCTACGCCAACGACAACAAGCTTGTCCGTGGTCTCAATCGCGCCCAGAAACGGCTCAAGGCGTTCGGCTCGTCTGTGCAGCGGATCGGCGCACGCCTCACTGGCATCGGCACCGGGCTCGCGTCGGGCTTTGCGATCTCGACGCGGGTGTTCGCCGGCTTCGACGATCGGATGCGCCAGGTGCAAGCTGTCACAGGCGCGACCGAGGCGCAGTTCCAGTCACTGCGTGAGGAAGCCAAACGGCTCGGTCGGACGACATCGTTTACAGCGGGTCAAGTCGCCGAGGCGATGACCGAACTTGGCCGTGCCGGGTTCAAGCCCGAGGCCATCTTGTCAAGCACAGAAGCGGTGCTGGCTCTGGCTCGCGCGACAAGCACGGAACTCCCCCGTGCCACCGAGATCGCCGGGGCGGCCTTGCGTGGGTTCGCTTTGCCCGTCGATCAGATGGCTCGCGTGACGGATGTGCTCACCGCGACGGCCAACGGCAGCGCTCAGACACTCGACGACCTGGCCGAGGCGATGAAACCAGTCGCACCGATCGCGGTGGAGGCGGGCGCGAGCATCGAAGAGACGGCCGCCGCGATCGCGGTGCTGGCCAACAACGGCATCAAGGGCTCGCTGGCGGGCAACGCGCTGGCGCGTGCGTACAAGAACCTCTCCAAAGAGTCGAACCAAACCCAACTCCGCAAGATCGGTGTCGAGGCGGTTGATGCGCAGGGGAATCTCCGCCCGCTCGCCGACATCCTCAACGAACTGGCCAGGGCGACGAAAGGACTCGGCTCGGCCCAGCGGCTGTCGATCTTCGAGACGCTGTTCGGACGCGGCCAAGCCGCCGCCCTCAAGCTGGCATCATCCGCCGAGGCGTTCGATGCGTTGCAAGACCAGATTAAGAACTCCGCCGGGCTCGCGGTCAAGACGGCCGAGGAGATGGACGCGGGGATCGGCGGCTCCTTCCGCAAACTGCTCTCCGCCGTCGAAGGCATCGCCATTGCCATCGGCGAAGCGATCCAGAAACCCGTCCGCCGGGCGGCCGACGCGATCACCAAAATCTCGGGTTGGATCACCAACCTCACAAGTAAGAACCGCCAACTCGTCGTCACCATCCTCAAACTGACGGCCGTTGTGATCGGGGTCGGGACTGCCTTGGTTGTCGCCGGGGCTGCGATCGTGGCCATCGGAGCGGTGTTCGGCTCGCTGGCTGCGATCATCACCGGCGTCGGCGCAGCGATCGGAATCATGGGCACGGTGCTTGCCGCATTGCTCTCGCCGATCGGGCTGGTGGCCGCAGCTGTCGTCGGTGTCGGCGTGGCGATCTTGACTGCAAGCGGTGCAGGGGCCGACGCGCTCAACTGGCTGGGTGAGCAGTTCAACACACTCAAAGCAACCGTGACCAAGGTCATCGGCGGGATCGCCGACGCGTTGGCGGCTGGGGATGTCGCACTCGCCGCCCAGATCCTCTGGCTCTCGCTCAAGCTTGTCTGGCAGAAGGGTGTCGCCGCGATCAACGCCGCCTGGCTCGAAGCCAAGCGATTCTTCATCTCCACCGCCCAGCAGATGTGGTTCGGGGCGTTGGCAGCGGCCCAGATCGGATTCCATGCCATCGAGGTGGCGTGGATCGAAACGACGGCCTTCCTCTCCAAGACCTGGACCAACTTTACCAGCGGCTTCAAGAAGATCTGGGAGACAGCGACTTCGTTCGTCGCCAAGCGGATGCTGGAGATTCAGGGGCTGTTCGATTCATCGCTCGATGTCAAAGCCGCCAAGCAGGGCATCAACGATCAACTTGCATCACGACTCAATGAAATCGAATCGCAGGCCCGGCAGGCACTCGACCAGCGCGATCAGAAACGACAGCGTCAACGCGAGCAAGCCGCCCGAGAGAACGAGGCCACGCTCGCCGAGATCGGTCGACAGTTCGATGAGGCCCAGAAGAAACTCGACGACCGCACCAACACCAAGATCGAGCAGACACAGCAGGCGCTCGATGAAGCCCGTCGCCAGCTCGATGAAGCGATCGCCAAGGCTGCCAAAGAACGCAAGGACGCGCAGAACGCCGGGGCTGATGCCAACGCGCCCGAATCGGCCGACAACCTCGTCGCCCGCATCCAGAAACAACTCGCTGGGTTGGGTAGCACCATCTCCGGAAAGACGACTGTCCGCGGCACCTTCAACGCCGCAGCCGTGCAGAGTCTGGCCGCCAGCGATCCGGTCGCTGAACGCACGGCCAAGGCCAGCGAGCAGACCGCAAGGAACACCAAACAACTCGTCACCGCCGCCCAGACCGGTGGATTGACCTTCGCATAACCCCCACGAACCCCCACGAGAGGAAATCCGCAGCGTGCCCATCACCGTCACGGAAAAGTTCGAGAGCAGGCGTTCGACCACGGGCGACAATCCGTCGGCCGAGCTCGGCTACACCGTGCGCGGCACCGAAGATGACCTCGCGGCACGCACAGCGGTCGAATCAGCCAGCCCGGCGACCTACGACAACCTGCCGCGTCAGGCGGTGGCCGTCGAACCGGTCGGACCGGAGCACTGGGACGCGACGGTGCGCTACGCGCTGGATCAAGCTTCCTCCGCTCCGCCACAGACGGGCGAGAGTGTCTTCAACTTCGACACCGGCGGCGGCACGCAGCACATCACCCAGTCCAAGGCCACTGTCGGCACCTACGCCGCCTCCGGCACGACCGCCCCGGACTTCCAGGGCGCAATCGGCGTGACGCAGGACTCGGTCAACGGAGTGGACATCACGGTGCCCGTCTACCAGTTCTCCGAGACGCACTACCTGCCCGCAACGCAGGTCACGACTGCGTACAAGGGCACGCTCTTCAGCCTCACCGGCAAGGTCAACAACGGCTCGTTCAGGGGGTTCGCAGCCGGTGAACTGCTCTTCCTCGGCGCGACGGGCTCGCGTCGCGGGACCGGACCCGACGACGATTGGGAGATCACCTTCCGATTCGCAGCCAGCCCCAATGTCACCGGCCTGTCCGTCGGCCCGATCAGCGGCATCAACAAGAAGGGGTGGGAGTACCTCTGGGTGCGCTACGCCGACGCCGAGGACACTGGCTCGGGCACGATCGTCAAGCGACCCATCGCGGCCTATGTCGAACGGGTCTACGACGATGGCAACTTCGGAGGGCTGGGCATATGAGTGGCGATGCCTTCACCAAAGTCCGAACCGGCCAGCCGCTGGTCATCCCAGCGCGGGCGTACAACGCCTTCATCGACGCGGCGGTCGATCACCGATCGCGCGAACGCAACACCACGGGCGACCCGCGCCCGGATGCGTTGCATTGCGGCATCGTGCTGGTGCGCAACGACACGACCGAAACACTGCCCGCGTTCAACGCGCTGGCGATCGCGAGCCCGCTCATCGAACCGGGCGACGGCGATCAGGAACGCACATTCCAGGGACGCACGCCGTTGATCGGTGAACTGGCGACCAAGGACTCGCCACCGCTGTCGTTCGTGGTCGCGCAAGAAGCGATCGAACCGGGCGGACTCGGGCGCTGCGTGCTGTCGGGCACCACGCCCGCGAAGATCACGGTCATCGACGAGAGCGACACGACCTGCGAACTCAAGGCCGACGAAACGGTGCTGACGACATCACCGCTCGGTGGTGCCCCGGTCCTCTGGAAAGAGGAAGGCACCGGCGAGAAATGGGCGGTGATCGAACTCGGTCGACCCTCGCTCGGGCGCATCACGGCTGTGCTCGGCGAGGGCCAGCTCATCCCGACCGAAGCCAACCGCTGGCGATACCCGTGGGTCGAAGCCCGGCTCGACGGCGACCCGGGCAGCGAAACCTACCTGCGCTATGTACCCGTGCCCGACGGGTTGTCGTCGCAATCACCCGGCGGCGGCGAAGACCCGGCCCGCATGGCGATCAACCGATTCGAAGCGCATCACTGCGACGACTCCGTACCCGGGACCGGCTTCGAGGGCTTGCTCGGTGTGGGTCCGGTGTGCGATCTGCCCGGCGTGCTGCACAACTGTCCGCCCGCGCGGTCGCTCGAAACCCGACTCGCGCCGATCCCGATCGGTGTCACGGTGCAACTCACCTGCGAACGCGACACGAAGGGCAACCCGATGTGGGTCTTCGAGGCGATGAGCTGTGTCGAGATCGCCGACCCGGCCGACGGTGATCGCAAGTTCAACCTCATCGCAGCCGGGGGGGCGGGAGGTGGCGGATGACAACCCCCACGATGACAACCCCCACCAGGAACACAACCGATCTCAACGCACGCCGTGCGCACGAGCGGGAGAAGTATGTCGAGCTGGCTTCGCGCCCCGGCTCCTCGTATGGCTCGACCAACCACGGCAGGCACGCCGTCCGAATCGTGCAGCGGTGGAAGCCACGCCTTGTGGTCGACTTCGGCTGCGGCCGCAACGACTTCATCGCATATCTTCGCCGCATCGGCTTTGACGGCCTCGGCATCGACTTCGCCTTCCCCGAAGCCGACATTGACAGACCCATGCACGACACCGGGCTGCTCGATAATGTCGCCGATGTGGTGACGAGCTTCGACGCGATGGAACACCTGCTGCCGCAGGATGTCAACCCGGTGCTCGACGAGATGCGTCGCATCGCCCGGCCCAGGGCGTGGTTCTGTTTCTCGATCAGCACACGCCCCAGCCGGATCACGGTCCAAGGCGAGAATCTCCACCCGACCGTGCAGCCGATGCGCTGGTGGCTCGACCGCATCGCCCGCGTCGGCATCGTCAATAGCGCTCGCACCGAGGGTCGCTACATCACCGGCAAGTTCCGGGAGGAGGGCACGCCATGAACCGCCCGAACCAGTCCGACATCATCGCCCTCCAGCACGGTCTCAAGAACCGCACGCCCGCCCGCACTGGCCTGCGTTTCTACACCGCCGACTTCGACTCCGTCTCGATGGCCAATTTCTACCGCGGCCGATCCGCCTTCCTCATGCTCTCCGGGCCATCGCTCAACCAACTCGATCTCTCCCTGCTCAACCAACGCGGTATCGTGACAATGGGCGTCAACAACGCCTGGACGATCCACCGCCCGACACTCTGGACATGCGTTGATGACCCCGGTCGATTCATCGACACGGGTTGGAAGGACCCGGGCATCCTCAAGTTCGTGCCGATGTGTCATCGCGTGCGTCGCCTCCGCATCCAGAAACCCGACGGCTCGCTGCAAACCAGCGCCTTCCATGTCAGCCAGATGCCCAGCGTGCTGTTCTACCGGCGCAGCAACCACTTCGACCACCAACGCTTCCTCACCGGCGACACGGTCCCCTGGGGCAACGAGGGCAAGCACGCGGACTCACTGGGCATCAAGGGCAAGCGCAGCGTCATGCTCGCCGCCCTGCGTCTGCTGCATCACCTTGGCTTCCGGACGGTGTACCTGCTCGGCTGCGACTTCAAGATGGCCAGCGACCGCAAGTACGCCTTCGACGAGACACGCGAGGCGGCCGCCATCCGCCACAACAACGCGCTCTACGACGCGCTGAGCAGGCGTTTCGAGGCGCTGCTGCCGCACTTCGAGAAGCACAAGTTCCGCGTGGTCAACTGCTCGCCGGGCAGTGCATTGAGCGTGTTCGAGCGGATGCGTTACGAAGACGCGATCGCCGCCGCGTCGGCCGAGTGCGCCAAGCCCGTGCACACACAGGGCTGGTACACCCCCACGAGTAAGCCCACCAACAAGCCCGCGAACAAACCGAAGCAGCACGCGGAGGCCAACGCATGAGCGAGCCGACACGCTACTACCTCTTCCTGCCCGTCTGGGCGACCGGCCGAGCACCCGACGGTGGCGGTTCGAGTGATCTCTCCACCCCGACCGAGTCGGTGTCGTCGATGAGCAGCAGCACCGAAAGCACGATGCCCTCGAGCTCGACGGAAACCGACAGCTACACCACGCCCAGCTCGACCAGCACCGAGAGCGTCTCGATGTCCAGTTCGTCTTCGAGCAGTTCGTCATCCAGTTCATCCAGCTCGTCGTCGAGCGTCTCAAGCACCGAAAGCTCCGTCTCGTCGAGCGGCCTATCGAGTTCGCCCAGTGGCGGCTCAACTGGAGTGTCGAGTAGTGGTTCAACTGGCGGCTCGACCGGTGGATCGAGCACGCCATCCTCAAGCGCCAGTACGCAGATGAGTTCCTCCGCAAGTTCGACTGAGTCTGGCTTCAGTTCGTCCGCGGGCTCATCGGGCCCCGGCTCGTCGGGACCGGGTTCATCAGGTGGTTCATCTGGTGGGGGTTCGACGGGAGGCGGCTCATCCGGCGGCGGTTCCACGGGCGGATCATCCAACGCATCCTCGAGCATGAGTTCCGCATCCAGCTCGTCAGTGTCGAGCTCGTCGAGCGGGTCTTCCAGCAGTTCATCGAGCAGCTCAAGCAGTGGCAGCTCCAGCGGCTCTTCGGGCGGTTCGAGTGGGGGTTCCGGCTCCAACTGCTTCCTCTTCGGCACGCTCGTGCATGTCACACCCACCCGGCGCGTTCCGATCGAATCGCTCCAGCCCGGCGACGAGGTGCTCTCGATGGCCATCCCCGGGCTCGAGGTCGATGCGCCCTTCCGCGCCCAGTACGACTGGCAGTCCACCGAAGGCCTCGACGACGCCCGCATCCGATCGGCCGCAGTCTCGCAGATCACCCTCGGCGAGCACGATGGCTTCTTCGTCATCAACGGCCGCATCAAGGCGACCTTCGAGCACCCCTTCCTCATCCGCCGTGGCGATGCCTGGGGCTTCTGCTCCGCCGACCTGCTCCAAATCGGCGACCACCTCGTCACGCCCGATCTCAACGAGGAACCGATCACCGCCATCGAGCACATCCCCGGCCGCGTCCGCACCGCATCCATCACCGTCCCCGGCACCAATACCTATCTGGCCGACGGGGCGTGGGTCCACAATGACCTGGCCAAGACGGGCGGCCTCTCCGGCGGCATCGGCAACACCTCCGGCGGCTCGAGCTCGGCCAGCACCTCAGGCTCAGGAAGCGGTTCGGGCAGCGGGTCCAGTTCGGGCAGCAAATCCAGCGGCTCAAGCTTTGCCAGCTCATCCGGCAGCGGCTCCTCCTCGTCCGGCGGCTCAAACCTGACCCAAGCGAGCAGTGCGATAAGCGGCTCGGGCAGCGACAACCAGAAGTAGCCTGCGTGGCTCAGTATGCGTACACCGTTGCAAACACGCGGGTTAGCGTCGGCAGCCCAGATTGGCGTCACCACAGACACGCTTTGTGATGGGGACACAATCGCGGTTCGCTGACACCATCGTGTCAGTGCAGACCCCGAACAACAGGCAGCCACCACCAGCAACGGCTATCATACTCTCCGTATGTCTGGTGACCGTCAGGGCAACCCGCCATCTCCGACCCCAGAGGTGATGACCATCGACGATCTTGCAGCCTACCTGCAGGTCTCGAAGTCATCGCTCTACAAGCTCGCCCAAGAGGGCCGAGTGCCGGGGCAGAAGGTGGGGAGGCACTGGCGATTCCTAAGAACGACGATCGACGAATGGCTTGGGCAGAGTCCGAAGGAGCAAGTGAAATGACAGGCATTCTCAGCAGCTGTCAACCCAGGTTAGATCTGATTACTGGCAGTTTCAATCCTGAAGTGTTTACGGCATCGCTACGACAAGTCATTGGACACTATCGTGGCGATGTCAATGTAACAACAACCTACACCGACGCTGAGACTTTCTTTGGGGAAGCTACGTCTCCGACGCATGGCATGCGCCGCGTCATTGAACATGTGATGCGACGACTGGCTGGCGACAACATGGTGCCATTTCTCAGTCGCCTTGAGACGGGGTTTGGCGGTGGCAAGACACACACGCTTATCGCATGCACACACCTCGCTCATCGCGGAACAGATCTCTCAGAGGTCGTTGAACGCATCGGACTCGTCGACACTCAATATTTGCCCGAACCCGGCATAATCAATGTTGTCGGGATCGCCGGTGACGAACTGAGTGTCGTTCGAAGTGAAGGCGACCGGGTCTTTCCGCACACACTTTGGGCGGAACTCGCCAAGCAGGTCGGTGGTGACGATCTCAGCGAGCAGGTCCGAGCAGAAGCCCTTACACCTGCTGCGCCTGGCGAGTCATTCTTTGATGCGGTTCTGGGCAATCGCAAAGTACTCATCATGATCGATGAACTCGCGCAATACGCAGCGAGGGCCGAGGCTGCTTCAAAGGGAATGGGTGAACAGATCGCCGCATTCTTCATGGCGTTGTTTAACTACGCTCGGAACCACGAGGGTATCTCAATCATCGTGACGCTTGCCAGCAGTACGGATGCGTTTTCGGGCCAAACCAAGATTCTTGCAAAGCTACTACAAGCGGTGTCTGGCAATGAAATCAGCCAGGACGAAGCGAGAGAGATCGGAGAACAGGCACTCGACAGCATCCAGAGTGTCATTGCCCGAGATGCCAAGGTTGAAACACCGGTGAGCAGCGAAGAACTCTCGTCGGTTCTTTCGAAGCGGTTGTTTGTCAAGATCGACTCAAACGCTGCGAAGACAACGGCAGAGGAGTACGGTGCGTTCTACGAAAAGCACAGGGATCAGCTTCCTGCCCGATGCACTCGAGCCGCTGGAGAGGAAGATGATGCCGGCTATGTCGGTCTCATCGAGAAGTATTATCCGTTCCACCCCACGCTCATTGACTTTCTGAATAAGAAACTCGCGACTGCTGAAGACTTTCAGGGAACTCGTGGTGTGCTGAGAGTGCTCGCCTTTGCGGTGAAATCCATCTGGGAACAAGGCTTGGATTCTGCAACAATCCACACATGCCACCTCGACACAACAAATCCTGACCTCGTTGGTGAGATTCTCAGCAAGACCGAGTCCGGCGATCTCATGAATGTGCTCACCGCGGATGTTGGAGCCGTGCATGGCCACGGCGACACATTGACGACCAAGAGCAATGCCGAGAACGCGGATGCAGAGAATCCGCATCCCGCCGGTCTGCCACTGCATGTGTACACATGGCGAACGGTCTTCCTGCACAGCCTTGTCGGCCGCCAGCAGGGCATCGGTTCCAACCTTTTCGGCCTGGTGCAGGAGGAAGCAAGGCTGGAAGTGGCTCAGCCCGGGCTTCCGCCCAGCCAGGTAGATACCGCCCTGAGTGAACTGGCCAAGCGTGCGTTCTACCTTCGCCTCCAAGACGGCAAGTACTTTGCATCGCTTGAGCCTTCGGTCAACAAAGCCCTCGCACAGATCCGCGAGGGGGTCGCTGAAGCCGAGATCAAAAAAGCACTCGAAGCCGCTGCACGCAAGGTTGTTACCGCACCCGTGCCGACTTTCAGCGTGCACTACGAGGTCTTTGCGCCGGAACATCTCCCCGATCAAAGAGGCAAACCGATGCTCGGCATCGTCAGTCTCTTTGCCGGCGAGATACACCCGGACGAGTTCGTCCTGACCGAACGCACCGGATCGCCACGAGTGCAGCAGAATCTCGTTTTTCTTCTCGTTCCCAACACCGTACAGGCATCGGTACAGGCCGGAAACGCTGGTGGCAGTCTCTATGGCGATGATCAGGTCCGACGAAACCTCAAGGAACTCGAGTCAATCGCTCGCGATGTTGTTGCGATGCGGCGACTGGCAAAGAACCCGCAGAACTACAGCATCAGTGCCAAACACCTTGCCGACGACAGCGAGGACGGCTTCCAGAGTCGTCACGCCGAGCGAGAGCAGGCCCTCCTCACACGCGTAACACAAGCCTACACAGCGATCTGGTATCCATCAGCGACCGGGCAAGTGATCAGGCGGGAGATTCAATCCTCTGGCGGTGAAGGGGGCACTTCCGTCATCAATCAGATTCGACAGACGCTCATCGACGATCAGGAACTCATCACCGAGGAGACCATCAGCACCAATCTACTCAAACAGTTCAAGCAGTTGTTTTTTGGAGGGGAAGCCACATGCAGCATCAGTTCAATCCGGAAGAACTTCCTTGATCGTCGAGACTGGCCGATCCTCAGCGAGCCACACCTGCTCAACCGCATGATCCGGGAGGGCGTGCAAAAAGGACTCTGGTGTGTCTACAAGCTCGGTGATCCGTCCGACCCGCGACCCGAAGAGTTCTACAGCCGCGAGAGCGAGACAGATGGCATCCCGATCAATGTCGATCTCGATAAAACCGGCTACAGCCTGGTCACTCCGGAAGGTGCCACCCAGCGAGGTTGGAACGCCAATACGCAAGTACCCTACGAAACGGTTCGCGCGTGGGTCAAGACATCAATCGACCAGCTCGACGATGCGGTGACGGTCGCCGATTTGACCGAACGAGTATCGCAGACACATGGCCAGGTCAGTACACAGGATGTCTCCAAGGCCGTGCTCGATCTGACCCGCGGCGGGCAGGTTGCCGCCAAGCCCAAGGGTGAAAAAGCAAAGCATGGCGACAACGCCATGCTCTACTCACCGGACCCGACCGATCAGGTGCTCCCACTGAGCAAGGCCGTGGAGAAGGGATGGGTCGCAGCGCCCAAGAAGTTCCTCAAGATCGATGGCTTCAAAGGACGCGACACCGTCTTCCCGATCCTCAAACGCCTCAGCAGCCTCTACACGCGCGGCGCCACGAGCAAGATCGATCTTCTCCGTATCGAACGCCTGCCTCTGAAGGTTGGCGGACAGGTGAGCGTCAGTTTCAACGCCCTCGAACCAGAGCAGATCAAGCAGATGGGCGCTTTGTTCGATGCCTTTGCCACGCTGGGCGAGCCAAACGACGATACCCAGGTCGAGTTGACCATTCTCAATCCGGTCGACGAGTGTCTGCTGATCAAAGAACTGGGAGAGACATCATGACGATGCTTGCATTCCAACCCAAGAGCAGGACCAAACCAACCATGGGGACGCCCGACGATGAATATCGACAGCGGATCGCGCCGCACCTCAGGCGTATGCCATGGGTCCTGCGCGTCACCGATCACAAGAAACGCCCGTCACCAGTTCTCATCGTCAAGTATCGCAAGCCCGTCGACGAGGACAGCAATGAAACACGCCTGGTCGAGCGGGGTGTGCTCTATGGCGATTCCCTGAGACGATGCCTGCCAGGCATTCGCCAGGTCCTGTCGCGCATCCGTGATGAGAACGACAAACACCTTGATCTGCATCATTTCCTTCAGGGAAATACCATCGCCTTCCGCGGCAACCTCCCGCTCGATGAGGGTGCCGGCGCCAAGCTCTCGCTCCTGTTCCGTCTCCAGGAGCGAGTCAAGGATCTCGATCGGGTCGAACTCATGGCCCGACGCATCGACAACTTCACCGATGAAGAAGCCACCTACTGGCTGAGCCGAATCCTGCACTTCAGCAAGGCCAGCAATCGATGGGCTGTCGCCGGCATGCGCATCATGCTCGGCGGCTTGCCCGGTGATCCCGCCATTGCCCAGATGCTCAAAGACCTCGACACCAGAGAATGAACCCAAGCCCAAGGACCACCATGACAACAACAATGACCGATTCGCTGCGACTGATCGAGGCCGGGTTCCCCTGCCACCAGGTGGGAGCCGAGACGCAGCGTGAGCGTGGCGCCAGTTCCGCACTGCCGCCACTCTATTATCTGCATGTCTGGTGGGCACGGCGGCCGCTCACGCCCTCGCGAGCAGCCATCCTCGGCGCGACACTCCCCGCCGACACAGACACCGATGACTTCCTGCGGGCACTGGGCATCGCTAAGCCGGTCGCCCACATCCCCGGCGGCGGCAACTGGGTCCTCGTCAACGACACCATCCTCAGACGCATCAAATGGGATGAAGATCGCATCCATGGAACCCTCGCGGTCGACGCAACCGTTCAGCGACACTTTGCCAAGGAAGTCAAGCGGAGACAGGAATGCAGAGAATCACTCAGAGCACTTCGGGATGGCTCGGCATTGCTGGCCGAGAATCCAGTGATAGAACGATGGATCGCCGACAATGCTCCGTTCTCTGTTGATGTCCTCCCGATATTATCCGTTCTTGATGTCACTCAAGAAGTTGCCGATGCAGCATGCGTACAGGATCGGATTGCCCTTGCCAAGTCGGACATGGTAAAGGCTGCGCATGGCGGAACACTCAATATCGATAAAGAGGATCTGTACGGCTATGACCGTGCGTTCACAAGCACGCCACCGCAGAGTGAGGATCGCCTTGTCATACTTGATCCGACGGCCGGTGGTGGCTCGATCCCGTTCGAAGCCCTGCGGCTCGGGCATGATGTGATCTCAAATGAACTCAACCCAGTCGCAACCGTCATTCAATACGCAACACTTGACTATCCGCGTCGTTTCGGTCACGACCTCGCAGCTGATATCCAGAAATGGGGTGACGAGCTCGTTGGCTATGTGAGCGATCAGATGGAGTCTGTGACGCCGTTCTGCGATTTGCCCGATCACCAGATCCAGGAGCTGAAGACGCACCTGCATAATCATCCGGAGCTCGTTGAAGCGTTCTCAGGACCTGAGCACGACCAAACCGGACTGATCCACTGCCGCCAGGTCACCTGTCCGCACTGTGGCGGTCAGGCGCCGCTTCTCAACAGCTTCTGGCTCTCCAAGGAAGACAGCGACAAGTGGGCTGTGCGGCTGCACATCCGCAGCAAGTCGCAGGTGGACATCGAGCCATATCGCATCACCGGGAGTCTCAGCCGCTCGCAGATGACGGAACTCGACACCGGCACTGTCGATGCCGGGCGGGGCACCTGCCCACACTGCAAGCAGGTGATCGACGGCGACGAGATCAAGTCACAGGGACGGGGCGAATCCGCCCACGGCACCATGACTGACCGCCTCTTCTGCATCGTCGCGGTGCGCTACCAGCCCAAACTCAAGAAGGACGGTTCCATCGATCGCTATGCCTCGGGCGAGCGGGCGGGCGAGATCAAGACGCAGAAGATCCGCTTCTTCCGCGCCCCGACGCAGCGTGACTTCGACGCGCTCAAAGAAGCCGAGCGGATGCTCAAGGAGAAGTGGGACCACTTCGAGAAACTCGACCTGATTCCGACGGAAGACATCCCCGCAGGGCACAAGACCGGCGACGAGGGCGGTGCGGGGTCCGGCACAGATAAACCCCTGAAACTCGGCACGACCAAGTGGTATCAGATGTTCACCCCGCGGCAGCTCCTTGGGCATCTGACGCTCATGGAAGGGCTGTACGATCTCAAGCCCAAGATCATCGAGCAGCTCGGCGAAGACCGCGGCCGGGCGGTGATCACCTACCTCCAGTTCGCGATCGATAAAGGATTGGATTACAACAGTCGGCAGACTCGGTGGCATTACAGCCGGGGTGTCATCAATAATACATTTGCGCGGCATGATTTCTCATTCAAATGGACATTCGCCGAGATGGTGTTCTCTGGTCCACACTCCGGGGCGAGTTGGGGCCTCAGTCAAATCGTCGATGCGTACGCAGGAATCGCAGAATTGTTGGACGACGCGCCCAACAGCACACAATGTACGATCATCAATGGATCAGGCGCCCAAATGCGTCAGGTCGCCGATGCGTCTGTTGATCTCGTGGTCAACGATCCTCCGTACTACAACAATGTGATGTATTCGGAACTCTCCGATTACTTCTATGTGTGGCAGAAGCGATCACTCCGGGATCTGTATCCCGGCCTCTTCGATGCCTACCTGACCGACAAGCACAGCGAGGCGGTCGCCAATCCGTACCGCGATGGATCGGCCCAGAACGCCAAAGAGCAGTATGAAACGCTCATGCGCGAGATGTACGCCGAGTGCCATCGTGTGACCAAGCCGGACGGGCGCATGGTGCTCATGTTCACGCACAAGAAGCAGGATGCCTGGGAAACGCTGACCAGAGCGTTGATTGACAGCGGCTGGACGATCACCTCAACCTACCCGGTTGAGTCCGAGGCTGGACACAGCATGCACATCAAGGACAACGCCTCGGCGGAGTCCTCGATCTTCATCGTCTGCCGCAAGCGAGATGAGGAGGACACCGAGCCGGGGCTGTGGAAAGCGTTCGGCGGACAGGGTGTGCAGCAGCGCATTGTCGAGGCGGTGGAGCAGGGGCTGCGCGAGTTCGAGATGTTGCATCTGCGTCCGGTCGACACGATGGTGGCCAGTTACGGACGGGCGCTGCGTGTGCTTTCGGAGAAGTGGCCGGTGCTTGATGGCGATGAACCGGTCAACCCGCTCCGAGCGATGAACGAAGCCAGCCGGGTTGTGGCACAGCACCACATCCAGAAACTGACCGAAGGCCGCGTGCGTGTGGAGGATCTGACGCCTGAAGCCGCGATGGCGGTGACGCTCTACGGCATCTGCGGGCTGGGGAGCATCCGATTCGATGAAGTGCTCAATATCTCGCGTTCGCTGGGGATCGCGATTGAATCGCAGTCTGCGGGTTATGACGCAACGGGCAAGAGTATCGGCTACGCGACGGAGATGGCCGGGCGTCGGGCGAGGCGTGATGATGACATTGTCGGGTATCACGCGCCGCTGGTTCGCAAGAACTCGAATCTTCGTCTGGCGCGGCCCGAAGAGCGGAACCCGAAGCGGTTGGCCAACCCGCAGCACGAATGGGATGTGCTCCAGGGGTTGATTCTCAGGTATCGCGAGGGTGATGTGCCGGTGGCTCGGGCCTATCTGAATGAACACGCAGACGGATCACAGACGAAGATTCTCGATCTGCTTCGAGTCTGGATGAACGAGGCTGATGACGAGGATCTGCGCAAGGAAGCAGAGATGATGCTCTTTGGACTCGAGAGGTAAGCAGGCAATGCGTGAATCGCTCCCGGAACCAGATCTGAAGCAACGTGAGTGGCGTCGTCGGTACGCGACCTCGAGTCTGGATCAATCCGGCGAGTCGAGAGACCTTTTGCGATCGTTTTATGTGCCGGCGCTGCTCAGAAGCGTCGCGTATGACCGTGTTGCGGGGTATTTCCGATCATCGGCACTCGCGGCTGCCTCGCGTGGATTCACAGCGATGCTGCAGCGGAAGGGCACAGTGCGCCTGATTGCGGGTTGTGATCTTGCGCCGCATGATGTGCAGGCTATTCTTGACGGACACACAGATCGTCTCGAATCGCATTTGGCAGATGAACTGGACAACCTCGATGAAGAGCCGGAACGGGTGCGTCGCGGTGTCGAGTTGTTGGCGTACATGGTGGCCAAAGGGCATCTGGAAATCCAGGTGGCGTTTCGGCGCAATGCGCGAACAGGCCAGCCGATCACCCTTGACAGTTCCGAGGATGGCTATGTCCACGAGAAATGGGGCATCCTGACGGACGGGTTCGGTCAGAAGCTGAGTTTTTCGGGGTCAATGAACGAATCGGCTGCGGCTCTTGAACGGAATGCGGAGAACATCACGACCTGTCTCAGTTGGAGTGGACAGGCAGATGCCGAGGCAATTCAAGAGATGACTCGCGATTTTGAGGCTATGTGGGAGAACCGCCATCCCCATTTCGTTGTGCGTCCGATTCCGGATGCGATTCGTGAGAAGCTTCTGAAGATCAGTGATTGCGTTGTCGTGCCGACGGAGATCGACGGCAAGGACGCGGTCCAACCGACGATCAAGCCATCGCCCATCGAATGGCTCCGGTTTGCGGTGATCAAATACGCGCCGAAGATGGTGGGCGGTGAGACGGTAGGAATTTACACCGCGCCAATCACGCCCTGGCCCCATCAGGAGATCGTCGCCCGCCGGTTGGTCGAAACCTATCCGTATGGGTATCTCCTGTGTGATGAGGTCGGTCTTGGGAAGACAATCGAGAACGGATTGGCATTCCGCGCCCTCTGGTTGTCCGGTCGGGCACAACGGATTCTGATCTGCCCGCCGGCAAGTCTGGTGACCCAGTGGCAGCGAGAGATGGCGGACAAGTTCCTCATGCCGTTCGGAATCGCACGATCAAACAGCAAAGGCGCCAAGGTCAGTTACCTGCTTCCGTCGGAGCATGTTGAGGAACGCCCGAGCCTGTTCGATCGTGACCTGCTCATCGTATCGTCCGGGTTGCTTCAGCGAGAGGAGCGAATCCGGCAGCTGCAGAATGCTGAGTCACTTGATATTGCACTCGTCGACGAAGCACACTTTGCTCGCCGGCAGAACTCTCGCAACGGACTCGATGAGGAGCCCTCGTTCGGTAAGCTCTACAAGGGCCTGCAATCCGGCCTGAAGCCCAAGTCCAAGGCGCTGTGGCTTGCCACAGCCACCCCGATGCAGCTCAGCGCCGTCGAAGCGTACGACCTTGCCGATCTCATCGGGCGTCTGGGCTGCTTTGCGTCTGAGCAGAGCCTCGTCGGCGTGTTCTATTCGATCCTCGGCAGTCTCGCGAAGGGGCATGCACCGACAGGGGAGGAGCAGGAGACGCTGCGCATCGTTGTTCGCCGCACGCAATACGAAGACCCCGCCCTCTGGAGTCGAGTTTCAGAGTGGCTTCTGGAGAAGGATCCGCAGCTCCAGGTTGTGTTCACCCAGTGGATGGAGGCAGGTGTCTGGCCTGCACGCAGAGATGATGAGCGATTGTTGATGCGTCTGCTCTTTGCGATCTCGCCTCTCCATCGCGTCATGATGCGGCACACGCGAAGTTTGTTGGAACAGTATCGAAAGCACAACCTGCTGCATGCAAATCTTGCGAAGCGTCGCATCCGTCCGATCCCCCCTGATCTTGTATTCCGCCCTGACGAAGAAGCGGGCTACGCAGAACTTCGCAGGTATTGTGCGGAGCTGCAACTCCAGATTGGCCAGAACATCAGCGGAAAGTTGAGGAGCAGTCTAGGATTCTATCTCAGTCTGTTGCAGCAGCGTTTTGCCTCATCGGCCGTTGCGATTCGGAACACATTGCAACGAAGGCTCACCCGTGTCATCGAGACGATTGAGATTCTCGACAAGACCGGCTTGGACTCGACGAATGACTTGGAGATGCTGCGGCAGGATACGAATCGAGATGAATGGGAGACCGAAGAGAAAGAGCTCGAAGAACTCATCAAGGCGACATTGCGGGGACGAACGCGCGATGACCTTGCCTGGGAGCGCGATCGCCTCGAAGAGATGCTTCCGACCTACCACGCACTCGCGGAGAAGCGCCCGACCAAGACGGAGGTACTTCTGAAGGTCATGGCTGCTCGCAGTCGTCCCGGGGAGGTTGGTCGCTTCCGTCAGACAGTCGTATTCACACGCTATAGCGACACTCTGTCCCATCTTGTTGATACTTTCAAAGCGTCTGCACCGGATATGCGGATCGGTACATATTCCGGTGATGGCGGAGCGTATTGGGATGCCGACAAGCGAACATGGCGCCATCTCGAGAAGAACCGAGATCAGATCAAACACCTGTTCTTGCAGGGTGAGATCGATTTACTGCTGTGTACGGATGCTGCGGCGGAAGGTCTTAACCTGCAGACGGCTGATCTCCTGGTCAACTACGATCTGCCTTGGAATCCTATGAAGGTTGAGCAACGCATCGGCCGCATCGACCGTATCGGACAACGCTTTAACCAGATCGAAGTTCTGAATCTTGCCACGATTGGGTCGGTCGAGGAAACTATTTATGGGCGGCTATGGGAACGCTTGAGCCATACGGCCGGTGTTGTCGGGTCACAGCAGTACTCCATCCTCCCGATCAGTGAAGAAGACTTCGCACGTCTCGCTCGTGGTGAGATTACCCATGAGGAACTGGAGCAGGAGGCTCTCCGGAAGCTGGATGAGCACAGCCGAGAGATTCAGCAGCTTGAGATCCCCGCAGAAGATCTTTACCACATCTTCAATAAAGAATTGCGTTCCTATGCGGATGAGGCCAGAGTAGTCACGCTTGAAGACATCCAGCACGCCTTTATGGAATCGGAGTACTTGAAGGCAACGGGAAGCCAGGTACACGAATTCAACGGCCAGCGGTGGATTGAAATTCGAGGGTCGGCATCATGGGGAGGTCTTTATACTCGATTCGCTGTGACGGCCAATCAGGACTTGTATGAGCGAGGACTGTCCGACAACAACCTTCCGCTGCGCTTTGCCAGCTACGGTGATCCAGGATTCGATGAGATTGTTGAGGAACTCACGGGAGCAAGCGATAAGCCCGCTGGCGTGGCGATCGTTCGCGCCGAACAGGAGGTCGATGGTCATGTGTGGGAGAAGGTTGCACTCATCGCAATGATCCGCAGCGCTGACGGAGAAGCAATGCCGGTCAGGATCTCACGCTATGAACAAGTGCGTGAGTGTGATCTGGCTGCGGAGGTAACCATTCCAGAAACCACGATTACAGAATGTCGGCGGTGGCTTGAGCAATCACTTTCGGATGAGGTTCGCAAGTACCGTGAACGACGGGACATGCTGGCTCGACATCGCGAGATCGGGGATGCTAACAAGGCGTTCCTGTATCTCCTTGCAATGGGAATGCTCCGGTCTGCAAGGAACCGTCCGAATGTAACTGATCCTGAACGACTTACTCAAGTTGTCTCGGAAGCACGCGAGATGGCCGAGGAGGACCGCCGGATCATCATCGATATGCAGATCGATAAAATGTCAGAGAGTCAGAAGCGTGAGCTCATTGTGCATCTTGGCGCAGAGTTGCATGCGGGGCAGTGGCGTTCAACACCGCACTTCAGAAATGCTGCCATGCATGTTGTAACCCGAGAAATGGCGGTTGTCAAACGAAACCACAAAGGTGAAGCCACAACAACACGTTTAATCGCTCAACTTGGTCGTAAGGCGGAGGCATTGCTTGGCAATAGCTAGATACAATGTACATATACATAGCGATGAGTGTTTATATATTACTCAGTCTACCATTGTAGTGCGTGTTACTATGCGTCCGCATCTGCCAACTTCATGATCTTAGACAGCATATGCCTGTATGCAGTGCAATCTGGGCCGAGGATGGTGGGTCTACGGCGAGCCGGGTCCTTGATAAACAGACCACCGAGGTCATCTAGCCCATGCTGAACAGTCCACGCGCGTCGTCCAACTCCGAGGAAACGATCACTAAAGACCGCCGGGTTGCTTTCCAACTTCAGCGTGATCTGCAAGTTGCCAATGCACCCATCTCGATCGGCTTTTTCGACGCTGCGCTCAATGATATCGTGAATGGCAGTCAGATCGCGATGGTGATACGAGTCGGTTACGATTTCCAACCCTACGTGGCCCCGGCTAGCAAGCGGCGAGGTGCGTAACCATGCCTTTGCTACAAATACGGCGCCCCTCATGAATCGTTCGACTTTTTTCTGGTCGCCTCCTGAGGCAGCCCTCCCAATCATCTTATCGGCAAGCACAACAGTCGGTGCGTATTTGACAATGCGCCCAATAACATCAAGGCATTCATCTGTCGACAACGGTGTTAACTCAACAGCCTGATCCCAAGCGCGACGGCGTTCCTCAGTCACGCTGTCTTCGAAATATGAGAGCAGACAGCACTCACATTCCGACAGTTCTGACCTGACAGCTGCGAGTTCTTCGTTGTTTGCACAAACAACGAGATCGACGCGATAATCGCGGGCCAGCGCAATCAGACGCTCCGGACCACTCAGCTTTGTATCACTATCGAGTGGATGAGCAATCCTTTGTCTCTGGTCCTTCAATAGTTCCTCAGTCAGAATCGCGAATCGCTGACCGAATTGTTCTCTAATGGGCGCTACAGATTCGGCTATCTTTGCTGAGAAATCCTCACCGGAGTAGGCAACGAGTACAGCATTCCGCATTACTGCGTCTAACAGTCGTAACGCCCCATTTCGACTGTCGGCGCATACAACACTCATCGTACCAAGAGTCGCAGGATTGATTGCGATACTGACAAGCATAAAGAGGATTCTCCCTACCTACTGCAATTCACGCAGTCGTTCTGGGAAGAACCCACCGGGCCACTCATCAACGAAATCGCCCGTTTCGTCAAGGTGTAGACGTTCAGCTTCTGAGCCGCTGTTTCCGCGAGAAACATATATGATCGACACATGAGATGGTTTGAGAGTTCCGTTCCGTACTAGTTTCTGTAAGCGAAGCACCAGATGCTCACTGTGAGTTTCGATTAAGAATTGGTGTTCGTACGGCTCGCGGATACACTCGGCCAGGAGATCGCCAAGGTCTGCCTGAAGTCGTGGATGGATGTGTACCTCGGGCTGTTCGATCGTGATGAGCTGTTTGTCGGTTGCGAGGCTCTGGACCAGAAACGGCAAAATCTGGCTGATTCCGAATCCCACATCTGAAAGCGCGACATCGACCGGATCCGAACGGCGCGTATCGGCCAGTCTGACCTCGAACAAATCTGAATCACGATCGCCGACTGAGCGCACCTTGAGTTCATATCCAATGTTCAGTCGGCGCAGCCACCGATTCGCAATGTCTACAAGCTGCGGCTCACGGAATAACAGGTCTGGGAGGTGGTCTCCCTTATAGCCGACATCAATTGGACTCGTGCCCGTGAAGATGTACCAGCGTTCGGGTGGCCGCCTGTATGGACCCATTGGGAACAAGGCATCCAATGACTCTTCAAGTAAGTGACCTGCCATAAATGCCACTCGGCCAACATCCAGCAGGGGAAGCGACAACCCCTCACGGAGACGGTGTGGTCGCATTTCGGCTGCGTCAATCTCGGGCAGCTCGCGTCGATTCAACGGGGGACCACCACCTGGCACGAACCCGTCAACTGACAAGACACAAGTCATTGCCCAAGCACGCATGCGATCCATAAACTGTGAGAGAGTGAAGTCGGACTCGTAGAACGCTATCGCTTCATCGATCGATCGCGACCATGACGCCATGGACTCATCCGCATCATCTTCTTCTACATCGCGAACGACTCTACCACGGCGTTCCATGTGCCGTGGCATCTCGTCTAACATATCACGCACGTCACTTCGACGCGCGTGCCAAGCCTTGTAGAACGGAGTCCAGACATCCACATCGTCTGTAACCCACTCACACTGCGCACCGATCCCTTCTTGACGACGCTGGGCTGGTCTGCCCCGAATAGGTGACAACCACATAACTCTTCGGAGCATTCGCCTCTCTTCGCCCTGTAGTGGGCGAGTTTTGAATCTCGCCAAGTCATCATGGCCTCCAGCGGAGATGGTGATCGTTGAAACGGCTACTTCGTCGGTCTTCTTGTGACGTTGAAACGACAGCAAGACACCGTACGGCTTATCTTCGTCTAGAGCCCCACCAAACAGCACGCGGCGCCTGTAACGTGGTGAACTGTCTGGCTGCATCTCGATGCCAAGGCGAAGAACTCGATCCGTATCATGGTCGAAGAGCAGTTCGTTGAAAGAGCCCAGATCAACGATACCATCCTCGGTACGCGGAAGCAGCGCTGCACTACTATCACGGCTCTCGTGCGTTTGCTTCAGTAGGTTCAAGGCTTGGAGTATTGAGCTCTTGCCTGCACTGTTTTCACCGAACACCAAAGTGATCGGTGCAAACTCGATACGAGTCGGACTACCGAATGCCTTGAAGTTCTCCAGTGTGAGCGCCTTTAGCATATTCATTGCTCCTTGTATTGCCTGCGGCAATGAATACTAGCAAGATACGTGCCACATCTACTTGCTTCGCAGCAGGAATCAACCCCGAGACGCTTGAGTTGGGCATCGAGCGTCTGGTAGCTCTTCAGCCCAAGTAGTTCCGCAGCTTTCGTTTTGACGCCCTCGGCCTCTTCCATAGCTCGTCTCAGAAAATGCCGGTGAATATCTTCGAGGTGCCCTTGCAGATCAAAACCGTCGCCCAAGGCCCGCTCAAGTGGGTTGGCTGATCCAGCTGTACCGGACAGGTCTGACATCGCTGCTTCCAAGTCTGGTTTCCCGATTGTGTTGGATGTACACATCACGGCAGCCTGAACAAGGGTGTTATTGAGCTGACGCACGTTGCCTGGCCAAGGTTGCTGGGCCATAAATCTCTTTGCGGCAGCAGAAAGCTGTTTGTGCGTGTACCCAGGCTCACCCTTCTCGAACTCAGCATTGATCCGCGTCAGGAGGGTGTCTGCGATCTTTGGCAGATCCGATCGGCGATCACGAAGTGCCGGGATCCTGAGCGTGATAGTGGCGATTCGGTAAAAGAGGTCCTCTCGCAATCGACCTTCAGAGATCTCGATTTGAGGATCCCGGTTTGTCGCAGCCACAATCCGTACATCTGCAAGGCGATCTTTCGTATCGCCAACCCGCCGAAAGGTACGCCTGCACGGTGGATCCTTCGGACCGGGTTGGAGCACGCGGAGCAGTTTTGCCTGCATGTCGGGGTCGCATTCGCCGAACTCGTCAAGGAACAGCGTCCCGCCGTCGGCCTCCTCGAAGGCCCCGGCGTGATCCGCTGTCGCCCCGGTGAACGCACCCTTCTTGTGCCCGAAGAGAATGGATTCGAGCAGATCCTTGGGCATCGCTGCACAATTCACCGCAACGAACGGTCCGTCGCGTCGTGCGCTGGCGCTGTGGATAGCCTGAGCGAAGAGCTCCTTACCAACACCACTCTCACCGAGCAGGAGCACCGAGACATCGCGCACCGCTGCGCGTTTTGCACGACCGACAGCGAGCCGAATCGGTTGGCTGTCACCGACAATGGCGTCGAAGCCTTCGACCTCGGCAGGACTCTTGTCTGCCAGGAGTTGCAACTTCGCGTCCGGATCCTGGAGCAGTTCGGGCACGTAGTCGACAGTGAGGTCGAATGGGATCTCGGTCTCGTTGGTCTTGCCTCGATAAGTCTGAAGGAATCTCGCTGGGTACCGGCTCTTTCCAAGCAGAACCAGCGTTGCCGCCATTGCAGGTGTACCCGAGCTGAGGGCGATCCAGAGATCGGTATCGGGCCGTGCTGCCTTCGCGAGGACCTTGTCCGCGGCGTGGAACACGGCCGCGTAGTCGGTCGGATCCGGCAACTTCACTGTGTGCATCTTCGCTCGGCCGTCGAGCCATTTGACGTAGGCCTTCAGGAGCCAGTCGGGGCCATCAGCGATGAGATGGACTTCACCGAAGTCACAGTTCGCAACCACCGTCTTGATCGGACCCACTCCCACATCCCTTGGGACCGGTTTCCCGATCGCCTTGCAGACACGCTGACGCTGGGCATCAGACGATTCGGACGCAAGGGCAAGGAGATCGGCATGTCCGACCCATGAGACCAGGATTCGCTTCCGCTCAGTCATACATCTCCATTTGTGTCTTACACAATACCGATTGTATCTGGCTCAGTCCCATCCGGCAAACCATCCTTCCTGGCGTCGAAAAACGGGTTGTCACGGACTGGCACGCTGGTTGTTCTACTCATTGCAGAGACCGCCCAACGCTGCGGCGTTACGACTGGAGCCACGATGAGCCTGATCCTCGCTGTCGATGATGTCACCCCTGGGATGTTCGCCGCGATTCACTCGTGCTGGCGACCGCGGGCAATCATCCGGCGCGGCCAGCCCATCGCGACCGAGACGGCATTGGAGTCGCCGGCGCCGGTGCCGCCCGGAGTCCCACTTCGTGTCATCGGTGTCTCTCTTCCCTTCGCAGCGTGCGCGGTTGTGCAGCCTGGCGGCGAAGAAGCAGGACCGGTGATCGTAGATCTGCGTGCCGTTCGGCTGAGTCGTCTGGATCCCGCCTTTGTTGATTCCATTGCCTCCTTCGACCCTGGCCACATGACGGAGGCTGACGATGAGTGAAACCGGAGACAAACCAGTGATTCAAACTAAGCCGTCAGCCAACGGTGCCGCGACCGTGCCGGCAGCCCTCGACCTTCAACTGCGCGTTACGGATGCCGAGGTGATTGCCGAACTCATCCGGCATGACGAAGGTCCGGATCGTGATGACTTCGCTCACGCCGCGCTTCGACTCGGTGTGCTTGCCCTTCGACAGGCCTCTGGATTCGTCGATGCCGAAGTACTTCGCACCGAGGGTGTGCGCCTTCTTGGCGATGTCGAAGTGCTGCTGACCGATCAGTTGTCAAAGACTACGGGTGTCGTGACCGAGTTCGCCAAGAAGTACCTGGATCCGACCGATGGTCAGCTCGTTCAGCGGCTGGATCGGCTTGTCCGCGACGGCGGTGACATCGAGCAGGTGCTGACTCGACATCTCGATGGCGAGACTTCGACAATCACGATCGCGCTGAAGAAGCACATCGGCCCCGACAGCCCGCTCATTCGGATGCTCTCACCAGATGCCAGCGATGGTCTTGTCGCCGCAATCGGTGAATCGGTTGACTCCGCTATTGCTGGTCACCGGGCCAAGATTCTCACGGAGTTCTCGCTCGACCGGCCGGACTCGGCTCTTTGCCGACTTCTCAAGCAGATCACGGATCGGAACGGTGAGCTTCGCGACGACCTGCGAGAAGACGTGGAGAAGCTGAAGAGCGAGTTCTCCCTCGATGTCGAGGACAGCGCTTTGTCCAGACTGCTCCGAACCATTAACGATGCCCATCAGTCGGTGACTCGCGAGTTCTCGCTCGACGACAAAGACTCAGCTCTGTCGCGCATGCTCCGGCTTATCGAGGCAACTAAGACCAGCGTCCAGAGCGCACTCACGCTGGACGACGAGCAGAGCCCGCTCTCTATCCTCCGACGCGAGCTGCTCGAAGTGATCCAGGACGGCGCGAGCAAGAACGCTGAGTTTCAGAAGGAGATCAGAACCGCCGTCGACACGTTGATAGGACGCCGAGAGGAGTCGGCACGCGGCACGGCCCACGGCCTCGATTTCGAAGCGAAGGTCGGACAGGTGGTGGCCGACGCGTGTGCTCGGCTGTGCGATGCGTTCGAGGAGACCGGGAGCATGTCGGGAGCGATCTCGCGGTGTAAGGTCGGCGACTTCGTCGTCACGCTCGGCGCGGACTCCGCGGCGCCGAACGCACGTGTGGTCGTCGAAGCGAAAGAAGACAAGTCCTACTCGGTCACGAGCGCGCTGGCAGAGCTCGATACGGCGCGACGCAACCGAGATGCATCGGTGGGCATCTTCGTCTTCTCGCAGAAGACGGCCCCAGCCGGCATCGACTGCCTCAGCCGCCACGGCGACAATGTACTGGTTGTCTGGGACTCCAACGACCCGACGACCGACGCATTCCTGCACGGCGCCATCATGGTCGCCCGTGCGCTGGCGGTGAAAATCCACACCGACGACGCCTCCGTCGGGGCCGACCTCGCCGAGATGGACAAGGCGATCAACGCGATCGCGAAGGACGCCGAAGCCCTCGATGAGATCATGACCTGGGCCAACACCGTACGGAGCAGCGGCGAGAAGATCCACGACAAGGCCGAGCGCATCCGCAAGCGGCTGGGGAAGCAACTGGAAACGCTCAGGGAGCATCTCGAAGCGTTACGCAGCTGAGAGGGACCGGTATATGAGATCGCGTCGTCAGACGCGGCTCTAGATGAATGTGAGTTCCAAGGACCCTGTTTACGAGACAGAACGAGGCTGACTGTCCAGGCGACTTGTTCCTGCCCTTTGAACCCGTTACGATCGGGGGGAGCATCTGGGGACGCCCGAACGAAGCACCACAAAGATGAGCGGTAATACCGCGAACAGACACAAATCTGTGGCACACCAGCTCGATATCGGCAGCGACGATAGTTGTAGTGCCAATTTCAGACTGCCACGCCTGAACAACGCCTGAAACAGTGTCTAAAATTACAGAACCACCAATGGAGCCCTGCCCCGAATGGAATGCCGCGTCAAGGAGGACGCACGAATGCCCCAGTACTCGCCGAAGAAGCTCATCCGAAACATCTCCAACCCCTTGCTCAAGCGATACTTCGATCAACGCGAGCTGCTCAGCGACTTGGACTGGAAGGGGCTCGAGGATCACGACACGAAGCCCGTCATGGAGGTCTTGGACGAGCTCTCGGCCTCCGAGCGAGAATCGGTCGAAACCGACTTCAACCGGATCAACGAACTGGCCACCGACAGCGGCTCCCGGCTGATCTTCGAGGAGGCGTCGTTCTGGAATCGCCCATGGGCAGGCAAGCTCGAAGAGATGGCCAACGACTACGAGCGTGCCATGCTCGCGATGATCGAAGACCGAAGACTCATCGACATCGTGTCGAGTTGCAATGAGATGGACCGGTTCGCTGAGAGCCGGTGGAAAAGCTGGATCGTCGGCAAGCGACTCCAGGTCACCGACGAACGCGAGAAGCTCAAGAAAGGGCTGCGAGCCTTGTTCAAAGAGCAGGGCCGAGGCCAGCGGTGCCACATCGAGACGCTCGATCGTCGTGATCCGGAACGATTCTGCTGCTTCGCCTACCCGGAGGACTACCCCAAGACCGACCTCGGCTACGACGAAAACAACCAATTCAAGCGGCACACACGCCGGACCGCAACCGAGATCATCTTCGTGTATCGCCCCGAGGATGGCATCCTCGAAATGCTCGGCAAGGGCAACAAGAAGGAGAAGGAAGCCATCGCGGAGGTCTTCTGCAAGACCATGCTCGGGTTGACCGCTCTGCCCCCGCCGAATCAGCGGCCACCTTATGACCTCGCCGTCCTCAAACGCAAGAACTTCTCATTCAAAACAGACCCGGCCGACAACATCGAATCGACCGAGATCCGCTTGATGCGCTTCGACCTGCCGGGCCCAGGGTACCGACGCATGACCCTCTCCGCCCGACCCACAGACGGCCAAGCAAACCTGCACGACCTGATCGAAGAAGCGGTCAACACGACGAACTTCCCGCTGTCCGACCTGTTGGTATCACAGGCCATCTTCGCGATGCGTTTCCGCGGCAAGAACGGGCGGCGTGGAAATACGCTCAGGTTTCAAGTCACCTACCCCGATCACTGCAACCTCAAAGACACCGGCAAGGACGCGATCGCCAAGAAGTACCTCAAGCAATGGGGGATCGCGCGTGGCTGATGCGTTGGTCGAGTTGTTGAAACGGGCCGAGCTTCTACGCGATGGCGTGTTCACCGGGCGCGATGTCCGAGCTTGGCCAACCGCCGAGGTCGATCGCCTCGTCGCCATGGGCATCCTCATCGACGGCGGCAGCGCTGAGATCATCGAGTACGACGACTGCGATCACCAATGCACCATCGAAAACACCGGCTTCATCGAGCACCCCAAGGAGCCGGGGCGGATCGTCTGCCTGCATCGCTGCATGCACGGCTGCGGCCTCGTCCTACTCGATCCGGCGGACTTCGCCCAATGGAAATTCAACTTGCTCGGGCTGGCCAAGGTTGTCGCTACGGTCATCGATGCCACTGGCTCGATTGTCGAGGATGTCCCGGATCGCGTGGTGCTCGTAGGGACGGTCCAGTTTCAAATGGAAACCCGGGAAGCATTCCTGGCAGTCGGGCTCGGCAGGACAGATGCATCCACAATAATCGCATCAAGCCGGAGGCTCCGCGAGTCCAAGGCTCCATTCGTGCTCTCCGCTGGCGTGATGCCTCCAAGGGGAATCTGGCCGGGCGGCATGGACCCCGCCGTCGCGGTTCTCGCTGAGCACACGACACTGGGACCCTTCGGCTTGACGCTGGACCCCGAACCACTGCTCGGGCTGGAGACAGTTCCGCACCCCGACGCGGACTCCGCCGACTGGATCACCGTCACTGACGCAGCAAACCTGCTGCTGAAGGATCTGCCATTTCTCAATGGTGACCTCAAGAAGGCACGGGCCCGGGTCTCGCGGGCGGCCGGTGACAACAAGTTCAAGACCAACGGCGAGAAGGGACAGGCTCGGCTTATCGATGCTGGCAGCTTCGCCCGATGGCGGCTCAAGCAGCGCGATGCGGACCTCGACGAGCCCGAGATCGTCACCCGCGGGATCCGCTACGGCAAGATGGCAGAGGGGGCCCCGGCCCGTCGAAACATCAAATGATCCGGCCAACAGCGCGGTGTTGCGCGGTGTACACCGCGCTTGGCTGCGAAATCGGCCACAATCAGCGGCAAAGTTCGCATCGCTTGCAATCCGTAATCCCGCGTGGTATCGTGGTTTGACGATCAGGTCTGAAGCCGGTCAGCCTTCGGGACGAGAAGGTCGGAGGTTCGAATCCTCTCACCCCGATTCAGAGCGGAAGTCCTTGAAAACAAGGGGTTTCCGCTTTTTCTTGCGCTGATGTGAAGCGAGTCGCTCGCGCCGGATTTTTCGCCCGAAAATAGCAAAAATCCGGCATTGGCGAGGCGACAGCGGCGATGACGGCCACTGCTCCGGTCGGGGCTGCGCTCCTCCCGCAGAAACGGCCGACGTCGGGCCCGCCTTTGAACCAAGTCTCTCATAGTGACTGGTACAGAAAATGGGGGCAGGTCACCCCATTCCCACCAGCGCTGATAGTCCCCCGTTTCAATCCCCTCTTTCGCGGGGTCGTGATGCATGACGTCCGCTACGACCGCGGCCGGTATCGTTCAAGCGGTGTTTCAATCCCCTCTTTAGCGGGGTCGTGATGCATGTGGTGAGCAGTTTGACAGTGAAGGCAACCCCATTCCTCGGTTTCAATCCCCTCTTTAGCGGGGTCGTGATGCATGGGACTGGCGGACAAACTCCGCCGGATGCGTCGATCCAAGGGTTTCAATCCCCTCTTTAGCGGGGTCGTGATGCATGGGAGTTTGGGCAGCAGGGTGTCTCGCAGACCAGCCAGGCGGTTTCAATCCCCTCTTTAGCGGGGTCGTGATGCATGTCGGGTGCGCCGAGGTGCGGGCGGTCTTCCAGGCCGAGTTTCAATCCCCTCTTTAGCGGGGTCGTGATGCATGCCAGCGGCGGGCGGACGCGGCCGAGAATATGCTCGACGAAAGTTTCAATCCCCTCTTTAGCGGGGTCGTGATGCATGTCATGTCATGTACCGCGTGCCGAAATCTCCGGACGTGGTTTCAATCCCCTCTTTAGCGGGGTCGTGATGCATGAGGACAACCACCCGGGCCGCCCGCCGGTGATCCTCCTGCAGTTTCAATCCCCTCTTTAGCGGGGTCGTGATGCATGCCGAAAAGATGTCATTTCGCGGGGGTACCGCCGATTTCGTTTCAATCCCCTCTTTAGCGGGGTCGTGATGCATGTAACGGATTGGGACATTGACGGCTGACTCTCTCTCTTCGTTTCAATCCCCTCTTTAGCGGGGTCGTGATGCATGAGTCGCCGCTTTGATACGCTTCTCGTATTCGTGCTGGATGTTTCAATCCCCTCTTTAGCGGGGTCGTGATGCATGGCTGCTCGGGGGTGAGTCGAACCGCGAGCCCGTAGTCGGGTTTCAATCCCCTCTTTAGCGGGGTCGTGATGCATGCGGCGGCGTGAGGCGCCGCCAGATCGGATCATCTACGGCCGCGTTTCAATCCCCTCTTTAGCGGGGTCGTGATGCATGAGCACATGGCCGACCCGCAGCTCGCCTTCGCACTCGAGTTTCAATCCCCTCTTTAGCGGGGTCGTGATGCATGTCGTACCAGTCGAGGCCGGTGGTGTCGAGGCGTTCGAGTTTCAATCCCCTCTTTAGCGGGGTCGTGATGCATGGGCAAAGGCTTTCCGTGAAGGGGCATTCTATCGGATGTGATCGTCTTTTGCATGCCGGAGGATGCGTCTGGGACGGGTTGGCAATGGTTTGTTTGGTATGTTCGCTCCGTAGGTCCTTTCATGGGATGGGCCGTGCGGTTCATGTATTGTATCGCGGCCGAGAATAACCGTCGCTGTGCTGTCTGTCGGCCGATCGGCGGGTCCGTTTCCTCCCTTTTTCAGATGATCAGGGCCGCGGGCTCGGACTGGATGGTTTGCTTGCCGAGCGCTCCTCGGACGATATGACACGGATCCACAACGAGGAACAAGACCGCGTCTTCTTCGGGGTCGAGCGTTTTGGCCAACTTTGCGCGGAGTCTTTCCGCTTCTCGGCGTGAGAGCCAGCCGAGGAAGACGGATTCCTGTACATGTGCGGTGTGGGCACGGAGCAGCCGGTGGATACGGCGCCTTCGTTTTGCCGAGGGCGTGTCGTATGCGATCAGCAACGGGGACCGTCCTTTGGCATCGTCGCGGATCTTTCGGTGGATCATGCCGCATTCCTCCGGGCGTCCGTCATCGGCTTGCGGTCTTTGCGGAGCCAGTGGACGATGCGTTCGAGACGGTCGAGCAGTTGCAGGCGTCCTGTCTGGCGGCTGTCGGCCGGCGGGGGCAGTCGTGCGTTCATTGCTTGTTCGTATATGCAGATAAATCGTTTCAAGGCGTGGGGTTGCATCCGCACGCCATCGCCTTGCGGGGCGAAGTCCGCCTGCTTGAATCGTCCGGTGTTGATTGATGTGAGGACTACACGATCGACAACCAGATGTCTGAATGTCTCGATGACATCCATGGCGAGCGCGGGCCTTCTTGGTGACGGATCGTGGAGCACCCCGAGGTATGGTTCGAGGCCGAGTGCGGCGGCGAGCGCGGCGGCCTCTGTCGCGAGGAGCGTGTAGCCGAACGAGAGCATTGCGTTGATGGGATCTCGAGGTGGTCGGCGTTGGCGTCCGGGGAAGTGGAGCTTTGAACGGTTCATCGTTGCGAATCCTGCGAAGTATGCCCGCGTCGCCGATCCCTCGATGCCGAGGAGTTCGGCGATGGATCCTGCGGATTCTGCAGATGCGATGTGTGAGGCCAGCGAGGCGTCGAGGTGAGCGAGTTGCTTGTCTGGGTGGTTGCTGCGATAGCGTCTGACGAGCGAAGTCATCGCTTGGAGTTTGTTTCGGACGACTCGGCGGGCGAGCGTCAGGCGGGCGTCGGGGTTCGTGAATGCGGCGTATTGGGCGAGTCGGAGGTGGACCGCCGACCCTCGTGCCGGCTCTAGCCGCCCGAGGCAGGCGCCTCGTTTGGAGAGGAATGCGGCCGGCACGCCCGAGTCGAGCAATAGCCGCTGGGCTTGCGCGGTGACGCTGACCCGTCCGATGAGTATCAGGGCCGAGAGTGTGGCGATGTGGAGTTCGGTCTTTTCGCCGTCGGTGGTTTCGGCGACAAGCGTCTGACCGTTCCGCCGGATGACGGTCCCCGGCGTGCAGGTATAGGCGTATGGCATGCTTGGACCTCCGACCGGGGGTGACACCCGATGTCCGGTCATCCAGTATCGACGCTTTGGGGTTGTTTGTTCAGCCGGGGGGTGCTGGGCTGGGATTTGGTTCGTTGTTCTGCCTCACCCGACCCAAGGGCATTTGAGGAAATTGCACCAATCAAGCGAGTGGACAGAGGACCCAGTATGAAGGGCGAGCAATTCTTTCAGGTAATTGATCAATTCTGTCACGGTCTCTTTCTTTGCCGGGGTCGTTCCGTGGGCCAGGTATGAGTTATTTCGTTGGTCGAGGGCCTTGCGGAGTGGGCCGGACCGCTTCGGATCGAACTGCCCGAACGGTCCGTAGAGATCGACGAATTTTTTCCCGACATCGTCGCCGCTCTCAACCAGTATCTCCCACACCTGCACAAGGCCGAGTTTCGCGGGTTTCGTGAGGTTTTTTCTTGCGAATTCCGGCGCGATCTCTTCGAGATCCTCCGGCTTTATCTGCTTCGAGACATCGATCCCCTTCGCACCGAGTCTCGCTTGGCCGATGTACTCGGTCAGCCGATATAAACGGGCGAGTGCGTCATCGAATCGGCCTGATTGTTCGCACTGCCGGGCCGATCGCCACAGATCGATCAGGCGTTCGTGAGGCGGCGGCTCCGGGAAAGCATGTTTTTTTCCCGCGGCCTTCACAAAGCTTTTCTGCGTCTGTAGCACCTCGATGTTCCATCCCGCTTGGGCGTAGTCGTCCCGCGTCTTTCTCCCCGTACACTTGCTGAGGATGTCGAATGCCCTGTTCCATTCGTACCGCTCCCAATGGTCGTATGCCTCTGCCAGAACTCCCAGTGTTTCCGCGCGGATTCGTAGCAGCTGACTGCGCTCTGGAAGCTGGTCGGCGAGTTCGCGGGCTTGTTCGGCGACCGTGCGATAGTATCCTTCATTGAAGAACGCCCCCAACCGTTGCAGCGTCCGTTCGGCGATGCTTTCGAGCGTATCGTGGGTGGCCAACCCGGTTGTTATCGTCGCCCGCCCCGCCTCGTCCTTTGGCCCAACCGCATAATGCAGGGTGTGAATGTTCCTGTCGATCGCAGCGTTCACCAGTGCTGCGGACATTGGTTTGGTTCCGCTTGTGTAGTCTGCTTCGAAGGCGGCGTCGGGATACGTGTCACGGAGTCTGTCGATCTGAACCCGAAACATCGATGTCAGGAGTTCGACATTTTCATAGGGCTTAATGGGGTCTTCGGTTGCCTCATCATTTTCGGCAACGTCATTTTGGCTGGCATCATCGCATACGAATGTTTCAAAGGAGCCTCTGAACAACCTCCGCCTTCGCGCATGATATGCTGACGCCGTTGTTCCGGGGCTCGGATCGTGACGGGGGACGGAGGTCTGTCATGGCGGTGCGCAAGAACGCGGCGATGGGGTTTGT
>JALWOY010000158.1 GCA_027083355.1 Phycisphaerales bacterium
ACAAACCCCATCGCCGCGTTCTTGCGCACCGCCATGACAGACCTCCGTCCCCCGTCACGATCCGAGCCCCGGAACAACGGCGTCAGCATATCATGCGCGAAGGCGGAGGTTGTTCAGAGGCTCCTTTTCTTCGTCCAAGAAGTATTCTCTCTCTATCAATCACGATCAGCCGTCAACCGTCGCACACGAACCGGCCGAGGATCTCCAGCACACCGGCAATCTCGCGTTCCGGCGAGACATAGTCCGCGTGCGTTTTCAATGCCCCGTCCGCGTTCGCCGGGCAGGCGAAGAACTCGACGTGTTCGCGGATGGCCAGGTCGCCCATCGTGTCGCCGATGCCCGCGAGCCGATCCCTCGTCAGCCCTGTGTGCGCCATCAGCCGCTCGATCCCCGTCGCTTTCGAGACGTGCGTCAGATCGAGGTTGATCCACCGCACCGTGCTGCTCACGCGGAAGGGCCAGCCCCGACGGGCGATCTCGGCCTCCAGCTCCGGCTCGAGACTCTTGAGGTAGGCCGTGTCGGGGTGATAGAGCGAGATCGAACACGCCTTGCCGGGCTGCTGGCTCACCGGGCCGCGCGGGTTCGACGCGCCGTACGCCGATTCGAGCCACTCCTGAGCCTCGTGCACGGCGTGCAGATGCGCCGGCGTGATCCGCTCGTCGCGGTCGAACACGTTCGTGTCCGCGTGCCACAGCCAGACGCCCATCTCGCACACCACAGGCAACGTGCGCACGCCGATCAGCCTCGCCATCGCCTCGGCGTACGGCAAAGGCCGCCCCGAGCACAGCGTCACCACGGGCCGATCGCCACGTTCGTGCGCGAGCCGGTTGTATTCCGCGAGTTTCGCCAGCGCCCCGGCGTCCAGCGGCCCGTGCTCCTCCGGCCCGAGGCACCCGTCGATATCACAGATCACGGCGTCGTAAGGGCGTTGGGATTCGGGCATGCGAGAGCGTAGGGCTTCTTGCCTTCCGGGCGACGACCCGTGACCGTCAGGGAGCGGTCTCCCACTCCGCCAGAGCAAACCGCTTCCTCCCTGTCGCGGCTCGTTCAGGGAACCCGCTCCATCGACACACGAAACGGCACGATCGGCGTGTCCGCACGCAGATACAGGGGGTGCTTCGGGAAGCCCGCCTTCGTCACGCCGAAACAGTACCTCGGCCCCACCAGATCGAGCACCGCCCCGTGCCGGTCCATGTGCGCCCCGTGCGTGCCCCACGCGAACACGGTCAGGTCGGCCGACGCCACGACCCGGCGGATCGCCCCGTCGTTGCCCTTGCCGACGGGGTCCCGGACGCTTTTCATGTCCTTGGGATCGGTCGCCCGGTAGCCGAAGATGTTGAGCATGACGAACCGCCCGAACCCCTCGCGGATTGCGAAGCGGATGCACCGCCGGACGGTGGGGTCGTCGGTGGTCGCGGTGGCGGTGGAGGGGTTGAGGCCGATGATCGCCATTGTCGAGTCGTCGCTCTCGTGGAGGATGCGCGTGAGCGTGTATCGGTACCGCCGGCACGGTGAAAACTCGGCCTCGCCTCGGATCCAGTCGGGCATGCAAGGCACAATATCACGCCCGATGCGGCGGGCACAATCGCTGCGTGCAGAGCGGCGCGCCCGGCGTCGTGACTATCGTCTGCCCGATGCCCGAGCGGACGGCCCGATCCCGAACACTGTTCACCGCCGCCGTCGCGTTGTCCGCCGCGCTTCTGTTTCTCGTCGAGCCGATGACGGCTCGCGGTCTGCTCCCCCTGCTGGGCGGCAGCCCGACGGTCTGGACGACCGCGATGCTCTTCTTTCAGGTCGTTCTGCTCGCGGGGTATCTCTGGGCGCACTTCATCGCCACGCGCCGGGGAGGGTTGGCGCTCGGGGTCTACATCGGCGTGCTCGTCACGGGCGCCGCCGTCGTCATGTTCCGCGGCTGGAAATACCCCGACCCCGGCGGCACCGACCCCCGTCTCTGGGTGCTGGGGGCGCTCGCGGTCTCCGTCGGGCCGGCATTCTTCGCGCTCGCCTCGGCCGGGCCGCTGCTGCAACGCTGGTTCGCGCGCGCACAAACCCGTACCCCCGCAGCCCCGGATGAACCGCACCGTTCGCACCGGTCGCGGGACCCGTACACCCTCTACGCCGCCAGCAACGCGGGCTCCATCGCCGGGCTGCTCGGCTATCCCGTCCTCGTCGAGCCGAACATGGGGCTTCAGACACAGCACCGTGCATGGATCGCCGCTTACATCATCGCGGGGGTGCTCATCTCGGCCTGCGGCGTCGCGGCGCTCGGGGGACGCGCCAGCGACCGTCGCAGTGCGGGCGTCGAGCCCATGCCCGACCGCCCCCCGAGACCGATCACGAACCGGGACCGGCTGCTCTGGATCGCCCTCGCGTTCATCCCCTCATCGTTCATGCTCGGCACAACCGCGTACCTCTCGACCGATGTCGCGGCCTTCCCGCTGCTCTGGGTTGTCCCATTGACGGTCTATCTCGCGACGTTCATCGTCGCCTTCGCCGCGCCGGGCCGGCTCCCTCTCGGTCGCCTCTCGCGCTACGGTTCGCTCGTGCTGCTGTTTGCGTCCGCGGCCCTGCTCCTGCACGCCAAGCACCCGCTGCCGCTCGTCGTGTTGCTGCACCTGTCCGCTCTCGCCGCCGCGGGTCTGGTCTGCCACGCCCGGCTCGCCGCGAGCCGGCCTGAAGCCGAACGCCTGACCGAGTTTTATGTCTACGTCTCGCTCGGTGGTGCTCTGGGCGGGGTCTTCAACGCCCTCGCCGCGCCGGTGCTGTTCGACTCGCTCGCGGAGTATCCCGCGATCATCGCTCTCGCCGCCCTGGCCGGGGTGCGGTCGGACGCGGATTCATCATGGACCCGGCGCTGGTGGCTCGCCCCCGCGGCCGTCGGGTTGTCCATCCTCGCCGCGTGGCGTCTGACGCCCGCCATGCACGCCGCCGGCTACGCGGCCCTGCTCGTGCTGGTCGGCACGCCGCTGGTCGTCGCCGCGACCGCGATCGCGAGGCCCGCCGCCTTCGCCCCCTGTCTCGCCGCGCTGCTGATCTGGGGCGGCCCCGGCGAGCCCGCCGGCGCGGGACAGCCCGAGTCGGACGCCGGTTCGCCCCGCGCGAGGATCGAAACCGAACGCGCCGTGCGCACGTTCTTCGGCCTCCACCGCGTCGAGCTCGTCCGCGGCCCCGTCCCGCATCGCCGGCTCCTCAACGGCACCACCATCCACGGCATCGCCCTGCTCGATCGCCCGGCCTTCCCCACCGGCTATTACCACCCGCTCGGGCCGATCGGTGAGGTCTTCAAACGCATGGACAACGCCCGGGCCGCCCTCGACGTCGCCGCCGTCGGGCTGGGCATCGGGTCGATCGCCGCCTACGCCCGTCCGGCCGACCGATTCACGTTCTTCGAGATCGACCCGGCCGTGACCCGCATCGCCGAGGATCCCGCGCTGTTCCGCTTTCTCGCGGAGGCCGAGGGGGATGTCGTGGTTCGCGCCGCCGACGGTCGGCTGGGGCTGGCGGCCTCGGCACCGGGGTCGTTCGACCTGATCATCCTCGACGCTTTCAGCTCGGACGCCATCCCGGTGCACCTGTTGACCCGTGAGGCGTTCGAGATCTACCTCGGACGGCTCAAGCCGGGCGGGGTGATCGCGGTGCACCTGTCGAATCAGTACCTCGACCTGCCGCCGGTGCTCGGCGCCATTGTCCGCGATCTGGGTGTCGCGGCCCGCGTGCGCACGGACGACGCCCCCCCGCCGGTGCCCACCGAACGCGACCTGATGGATGCCTCGATCTGGGCCGTCGTCGCGCGAACGGAGGCCGACCTCGACCACGCGTCGAGCCTAGGATGGCCCGCAGCGCCCGAGAACGGCTCGAAAGCATGGACCGATGATTACGCCGACGTTTTCGGTGTTATTCGGTGGGATATGCCCGAGTAAAACGACCCCGGCGGTTTGAGAAACGGCCGGCACGCAGACAACGCGAATCCTGCCATGCCCGCGTTTCAGCCCAAGCTCGACTACCAGACCGCCGGCGAGAGCCACGGGCCCGCACTCATCACCACCATCACCGGTCTGCCCGCGGGCCTGCATCTCGATCTCGATCTCATCAACGGCGAGCTCAAACGCCGACAGGGGGGCTACGGACGCGGCGGGCGGCAGAAAATCGAGACCGACACCGCCGAGTTCCTCTGCGGCGTCCGGCTCGGCAAGACCATCGGCGCCCCCGTCGTCGTCAAGATCGCCAACAAGGACAGCCGGCTCGACGACCTCGGGCGCACCCCCCCCGTCCAC
>JALWOY010000159.1 GCA_027083355.1 Phycisphaerales bacterium
CTGAAACATCAGAGACTGCTCCCGCCAAGGCATGACTGGCCTCCTTCCAATGAAGCCAAACATGCTACTTACCAACCGTCACCCATCTGTACGAACGGGTGTTACCTATGTCCCAAGTCTGAACACCAGCGGGGAGAGGGAGGCGAGAACACCCGGGTCTTGCTCCAGAAAGCACGGGAATCTTTTGGAATCCGTGTCAGGGGGCACTCAACCCGATCCATTCGGGCCGGCCCACGCGATCAGCCGCCGGACGCCGATCAGCGCAAGCTCGAAGGGCAGAATCGCCAATCCGATCAGGAGACAGGTCGGGCATCCGATCTTCATGATCGACGTGCAGCAGAGGCCCGATCGGCAGGAACCCCCTCGCGAACCGCGCGGCGGAGATTGCCCGGCCCGAGGGTCGAGGGACTGATCGGTGTGAACCTTCATGTCGTGGAGAACACGGGCCGTGGGCGGGCTATTCCCGTCGGCCTCCAAGCCGGCTCGTGCGTGTATTTATCGAACCAGGCCGAGAAAACACCGGCATTGTCGAACCGCCCAACTCAGGGGCGGAGGCTTCACAGATTCCCCCGCCGCTCCTGCTCGATCTCGAGCGCCTCGAACAACGCCTTGAAGTTGCCCTTGCCGAACGACTGCGAGCCGCGACGCGTGATGATCTCGAAGAAAAGCGTCGGGCGGTCCTGCAGCGGCTTGGTGAACAGCTGGAGCAGATACCCCTCGTCGTCGGCATCGACAAGAATGCCCAGTTCCTTGATCCGGTCGTGGTCTTCCTTCACCGCTTCGTGGCCGTGCGCCTTGAGCATCGAATCGACGCGGTCCCAGACCTTCTCGTAGTAGGCGTCGGGCAGGCTCAGGAAATCCACCCCCCGGCGTCGCAACTCGGCGACGGACTCGAGCGCGTCGTCCGTCCGCAGCGCCAGGTGCTGACAGCCCGGGGTGTTGTCGTGCCAGTCGAGGTATTCCTGGATCTGGCTCTTCTTCTTGCCCTCGGCCGGCTCGTTGATCGGCATCTTGATCAGCCCGTTGCCCCCGGACATGACCTTGCTCATCAGAGCGGAGTATTCCGTCGAGATGTCCTTGTCGTCGAAATGCTTGAACATCGTGAAGCCGAGCACGTCCTCATACCACTGCACCCAGTGGTTCATCTTCCCGTCCTCGACGTTGCCCACGCAATGGTCGACATACTTCAGACCGCACGGGTGCGCCTCGTTGTAATCATTGACCGGGCTGTCGATCTTCTTGAACACCGGCATGAACGTCCCGCCCCGCTTCACCTCGGGGAGCGCATAGCCACCCGATCGGCTCACGAACGTGTGCACCACACGCCCGTAGGTCTTGATGCTCGCGACCGTCACGCTCCCCTTCTCGTCGCTGATCACCCGCGGCTCGGACGCGCTCTCGGCCCCGTTGCGGATCGCCTGCTCGTACGCCTTCTCCGCGTCGAACACCGTCAGGGCGATGTCCTTGACACCGTCGCCGAACCGCTTGACCTCCTCGGCCGCCGGGTGGTCCTTGGTCAGGGCCGTGGTGAACATGAGCCGGATGTTGCCCTGCGTGAGCAGGTAATCCGCCTCGTCCCGGCTGCCCGTGGTCAGGTCGGCGATCTGGTCGATGCGGAAGCCGAAGGTGTGGGCGTAGAAGTACGCCGCCTGCTTGGCGTTGCCGACGTAGAAACGGACGTGGTCGACATCGATCAGGGCGAGCGGATCGGTGGACGTCGAGGGCGTCTTGGTCGCGGCGGTGGTCATCTGTCGAAACTCCGGTATCTTGGGCGGTGCAGATCGGCACAGCCGGCCGCCACGCGGGGCAGCCGATCAGTGACCCGGGAGCCCAGGTCCCGTCGCACTATTGTAGATCGCACCACGCCGACCGGGTCAAGCCGATCCGCCCCCGTCCGAGCCCCGCACACGGTCTCGTGCCCCTCGCCTGACGCCGCGTGGGACAACCAGACGCGACGTACCCCGCAAGCACCTCGACCGCGGCGTGATCGGCCGCGTTCGGGCTGCGTCAACGTCACGTGTCAGCAGTCCGGTGCCAAGTCCCCCCGGCGAACCGAAAAAACGCGGCGAAGCGGGCGATGAACAACCCCGGGAAGCCGAACCCTCGAAACCAAGTCGAGGTGCCGAAACTTCTCTCCCCCGCATCGGAACCCGGGCGGCGATGCGCACACGCTCCATCCATCACCGAGTTTCGTGCGGCACGGTGCATGTTCGGGCATGGTGCGGGCGAGCAATGCAGCCCATTTGATAGCACGATATCAAGATTGAAATGAGCCCGGTCGATTGTAAAATCGAATCGAACACGGGTGTTCTGAGATCACCTCAGACAGATCGACAAAGGGAAGAGTCAATTGCAGAAAAGAGGGTGCAGGAATGAAGCGGTGGTATCTTTTTGTTCTGATGGCCGTGGCGATGGGCGCCGCCGTTTCTTCGCCGGCACTCGGGCAGACCTCGGCGTTCACGTATCAGGGCACGCTCACAGAGACGGGCGGCAATGCGGACGGGCTGTACGATTTCCAGTTCTCGCTCTACGACGGCGCGACCGGGAACGGGCTCCTCGGTCAATCCGAACTGACGAATGTGCAGGTCAGCGTCGGCCTGTTCGATGTCGAACTCGATTTCGGTGTCGATGTCTTCGATACCGATGCCGACCGCTTCCTCGAAATCCGTGTCCGTCAAGCCGGGCAGCAAACCTATGAAACGCTCAGCCCGAGGGTGAAGATCACGTCGGCACCGACGGCGGTGGTCGCGAAGCGGGCCGGTTTCGCAAGCACCGCCGGGTACGCCCAGGACGGCCCGTTCGAGCCGCTCGACACGACCCCGCCCGCGGATTGCGGCGTGCGTGCGGGCGAATATCAAGTCATCACGCAGCTCGACACGCCGCAAGGCATTATTCAGGGTGTCGATGTGGAGTACCCCATCAGGATCGAAAGATCTTACACCATACACCCAACGACTGGGGACGTACTCGCGGGTGATTTCGGCAATGTGACGATCCGTGTCTCGCGCCCGTATGACCCCGGGAACAACTGGTACAACACCGCGTTTCAACAGGGCAACGCCGGGCTCACGCTCACGATTCTGATGTTCGTCCCGGCCGGTTCTTAGAACAACACAATTTATCAGTTCTTGAACGGTACCGTTTCCGGGTGGAACCTCAAGGTCAACGACCTGAGCCAGCTTGAGGAGTGCCTGGCCATCACGTTCAAGCCGATCCCCGGGCAATCGCCCGCCGTCACCCGCTCAAGCCAGGGGATCGACACCAACGGACTCGGCGGCCGTTATCAACCCACACTCGGGGGAAATGAAGCCCCACTCCAGAGCAGCCTGTTCTACGAGATCGACGGGAGCGTCCCCGAGTTTTCGAGTTTCATCACGCTCCCGAGCGAGATGTACGGCGGGGCATCTTCGACTTCTACCCCCGAAACCGTCTCGTTCGCAATCAACGCGTTCACCGATCCGAACAACAATCTCTTTGGAACATTTGTTCAATTTGCTCCTGCACCCATATCTCTGCGTCTTGTCGACTCGTCCGGACACGCATTCTGGACGCCGGACCGCCAGACGGGAGGCGAATTCATTTCCTGGACACTCCACGAGGACGTGTTCGGCGGATTGCTCGAAGAGTATTCCATGGTCTACCCCGGCGAGACCCCGCATCCATAAACAGGAACGCACCTCCGAACGAGCCGCGACCGTACAGGAAGCGGCCTTCTCACAATCGAAAAAGAAATCCCCATGCTCGCGCCCGGGTGACTTCTTGATCTATGGAAAAGTCCGCACCCGAGGCTCGTGGTGTGGGATTCGGAAGGCCGACCCCCAGCTCTCCCCAGTCGCCGGGGAGAGATCCACGACGCGCGCGTCGGCGGGTGAGGGGCGGTAACTTCTTCTTCTACATTTTCATGCCTCACCGCTCGGCGCAAGAGAGGGGGAGAGAGAAGAAAATGAAGCCCCTCACCCCGGCCCTCTCCCCGCGAGGCGGGGAGAGGGAGGAAACCACACCCGGCTCCCGCTCCAGCAAACACGAAAAGCTTCTGGAAGCCCCCCGAGATCGTGCCTGAGCCTCGCAACCCCATCGACACACCTGTCGCCCCCCCCGTGCCCGCTGTTCAGACTTGGGACATAGGTAACACCCGTTCGTACAGATGGGTGACGGTTGGTAAGTAGCATGTTTGGCTTCATTGGAAGGAGGCCAGTCATGCCTTGGCGGGAGCAGTCTCTGATGTTT
>JALWOY010000160.1 GCA_027083355.1 Phycisphaerales bacterium
GTCCCCGGCGGTGCGTTCGCTCACGTCCATGCGGCCTCCTTGCGAAAGGCCACATCATCTCCGACTGGCAGAAAAAGCGCAACCCCCCTAAACGTGTGAGGCGCCCGGGTGTCTACCGAAATACGTAGAAGATATTCTGTAGATGATCCCAAATCGCCAGCATGGCCCGATTCTGGCTGTCCATTTGACTTTCCGTAGGGCCTGTGCCTGCTCATCCAACTGCCGGGGTAGTCATGGTCAAGGTAGCGGACACATTGTGGTGACACTACGCTACCGACATGTCGAGCCAGCTGACAATACCACCCGTTTCAAAGGCAGATCTCTCGCCAGGCCAGCGATTGGCGGATCGTTTGGCAGGGCTGGTGGGCAAACCGTTCAATCTCACCAGAAAGACCAGGACGGATGGATCGAACCTCCGAAAGCTGGTAGCGGAGACGCTGGAAGAATTCGATTTGCCTTCACCAGCACCCAATGGTTCCTGGGAGTGCATTGTTCCCAAGAAGAAGGGTGTACCGCGAATGCTCCGGGAGTTCATCGACACATACATCGTGACCAGCGGGTCGTCGTATAACCTACAGGTGTGGAATCGGAACCCGATAGAGCCCATCCCTCAGATCAGATATAAGGACGGATCATATCTTCGCGCAAACGATGTCCGGTTCGTCTTCGTTCGAGTTGACCCAGTACGATCCGTGGTGCGCTCTGTGATTGTTGCTACGCCATCCTATATTGTCGAGCACTTCGGCATGTTCGGTAAACCGACGGTGAAGCAGCAACTGATCATCACAGACAGCGCCCGCGCGGAAGTTCTTGCAAAGCAACCACCTGTGTTGTTCTACCCAGACGAGCAAGGCGTGAGGACAACAAAACGACAAATCGATCTGTCCAGCATGAATATGCACGATTGCCCAGTACCGGCGGGTTTGCTGCCTCTTGACAAGATTCGACAGATCGTCGTTCCGAAACTGATCGGACAGCGTATCGAGCCGGGAGCGACAAAGAATCGCGGTCAGGTATTGGAACGCATGGTCGCTGAGTTGCTCGGATACCAGCCATCTGAGAGTGATCTGCTTGCTGGTGGGTATCCCGACCTGAGACACCAAGCACTCGAAGTCAAGGTGCAGGACGCGCCGACGGTTGACTTGGGACGGTACTCACCGCAATTCGAAGAATCCGTACCGGATTGCGGTGGGTTCACAACGCGAAATATCCGCTACCTCATCGCGCTCATGGGCGCGGAGAGTAGTACATGCCAAGGTCTGATCATCTGCCCCGGCTCACGACTCGGTAAGCACTTCGTGTATGTTGGTGACAAGAGCTTCAAATGCCAGCGTTCAATTCCGATGTCGTTTTTCGACAAGTTCGAGAATCGAGCAGTCTTCAACCCACGCTATTCATGACACGCTCGCCCATGCCGAATGCCATCTCTACCAGTCGATCTACTTCCGACTCAATGGTTGCGGTATCTGTCTCATCTGTTTGAGTCGTTAGAGTTCGAACTAACCTGATGATCTCTCGGGATTCGGGCAACTGAGGATCAGGCAACGGATACCGCTGGACATACTGCGTGAGATATCGCCGTCGCTGAGCGTATAGACGGTTCTGAAAGCATAGTTCGTGGTACCGAGACATCGTCGATGAATTTGCCACGCCCAAGATCAACATCAACATGTCTTCATCATCAGGATCCTTCGTCGTGATCCAATAGCAGTTTCCGTCGACGATGCTCCCGCCACGGTCGAAGAAAAACCGAGCCTCAGGGCTGATGTCGGGGAACACCACTTTTGGCCGTACCCATGCCGAGGGATCTTGTGGCACCCATATCTCATACCAGAGGCGGCCGGCATTTATCACATATCTTCGAGACTCAAGACGCTTCCGATGGTGGAGCAAATAACGCCACGCTGCGGAGTCATCGGGAAAGTGAATCGCTTGCCGTTTATTGTTTCGAAGTTCGTGTGTATAGAGCACTCGCAGTAGATTGCCGTCTTCCTTAGACGGACGCCATCGGGCCGCGTTGCGCTGCGATAGAAGTGGTCGGAGGTATCGTGCCTCGGGCCGAAGCTCATCTGGAACGACCGACCAGTCGTCGCGTATAAAGACTTTGTCGGCAGTGGTTTTGATGCCAACTCGAACCTTAGCCACATCTGCGATTCGACATTTGATATTCTTCTCAAGTGCAGCGACCCACTTACTTTCGTCCGTTGTGTGCATTGTCCATGGTTGCGCAGCTTCCGAAGGGGCAATGATCTGACCAGTCGCAACTTCGAAGAGCGTTCCGTTCACGCGATAGCGGCCATCCTTTGGTTCAACGAGCGCCGCCGGAATGGACGGCACGGGGGTAGCACCTTCGTCATCAGTGATGGATGAGTAAACACGAATGAACGCTGTGCTCATCGGTTCCGTGCTGTCCCGTGGTACTTCTCGGCGCACAGCAAAGATCAAGGCGGGCAGTACGGCCGCCTCAAACAGCTTCGTATCTCCCAAATCGACGATTTCAAGAAGGTCGAACTGTCGCCGAAGAAAACGCCTCGTCGAGGCACCGGTTTTGGTAGTCAGAAACCGATTCGATGTGATGACACCAAGAATACCACCGGGTCGCAGGGTTTCGGCCATCGCAACAAGAAATGCCTGGTACAGATCAACTCGACCTTCCAAGTCGAACTTGGTCGCCAACTGCTGCGCCCGTTGAGCACCGAGAACCTGCGTGCGGACATACGGAGGATTGGCGATGATAACATCGACGGGATCGAGTTGCAGGGCCGACGAGAACATCGTTCCGTCGTCGATGTAGTCAAGGAAATCGCCCATCTTCAGATCAGCCGGTGGGCAGTTCTTCACATCGGACAAGCGACGCGTGAGCACATCGAACGATGCTAAGTCGTCCTCGATACCGACGAGAGTGCAGCGACGCCGCACCGAGGTCGGCATTGCTTCCGCCACCGCCACGAGCAGATTTCCGTCGCCACAGGCCGGATCGAGGATCCGGATCGGCCCATCAAAGCGAGGCATCTGTTCCACCAGCCGCTGAGCGACTAGATCAGCCAGCGGCTTCGGCGTGAAGTGTGCACCGGTCTGTTTGCGTTTGTCAGGAACCATAGTGCCCGTACAATACCCTAATACTGTCTTGCGCTCAACCGTCATTGATCGAGGCGCTCATCCTGACAGTAGTCTCGTTGTCAGAATAGGGCTCGCCGCCCTACGCCGACACGACTTCTCCCCGGTGCCAGGAGAACGGCACGATCTCCACTCGGGTAGCGTACAGCTCGTCGTGCGCGGTGTCGGAAGAAGAACTTGGACGATAGCCACAGCTTGAAGAGTCAAGCCGCGTTCACTACGCCCTCGATCCCCCACCGGAACGGGAACTCGCCCGGCCCCGCCGGTCGCGGGCAGACGGCCTCCTGGACCGCCTCGTGGCCATCGTCGCCACCCGGAATCGCGTCTGGCGGTAGCGCCAATGCGGTCGGGTAGATACCAAGGCGTGCCCCCGCTATTGACCGGCCGGTTGCAAACGCGACTGGCCCCACGGTTCACGATGAACGCCGCCCGAGAGACTTGGGCGGCGTTGTCGTTTTTGACCCGCCAAGCCCGATTGGAACTGTGGGAACAGCCGGCTGTTCTCCCTGCTGCCGGCTTTGTGTCCAATGGGTTCCCCCATGAACGCGTGATCTCTCTCCGGAACCTCAGATCCGGCGGTTCCACCTGAGCCGAAGGGCATTGCCGACGACCGAGACGGAGCTCAGGCTCATCGCGGCGGCGGCGATCATCGGGCTGAGCAGGATGCCGGAGAACGGGTAGAGGACGCCCGCGGCGATCGGGATGCCGAGCGCGTTGTAGGCGAAGGCAAAGAAGAGGTTTTGGCGGATGTTGCGCATGGTCGCGCGGCTGAGTTCGCGTGCCCGGGCCAGGCCGTTGAGGTCTCCGCCGACGAGGGTGATGCCGGCGCTCTCGATGGCGACGCCGGAGCCGGTGCCCATCGCGACGCCGATATCGGCCTGGGCGAGTGCGGGGGCGTCGTTGACGCCGTCCCCCGCCATCGCGACGGTGCGGCCGCTTTCCTGGAGTTGTCGGATCACCCGTGCTTTCTGGTCCGGCATCACCTCGGCCTCGACGCGGTCGATGTCGAGGCGTGCGGCGATCGCCTCGGCCGTGGTGCGGTTGTCGCCGGTGAGCATGACGACCGTCAGGCCCGCGTTGTGGAGTGCGTCGATCGCGCCGCGGGTGGTCTCCTTGATCGGGTCGGCCACCGCGAGCAGGGCCGCGGGTTTGCCGTCGACGGCGGCGAACATGGCCGTGGCGCCTTCGCGTCGCTGCTTTTCGGCGGCCTCGGTGAGGCCGGCGATGTCCACGCCCTCGTCGCGCATCAGGGCGGGCGAGCCGACCGCGACCCGCTTTCCGTTGACCGTGGCGACGATGCCCTTGCCCGTGATGCTCTGGAAATCGGAGGCTTCGAACCGCTCGGCGGCGTCGACCTCCAGCCCCTCGACGATCGCCTCGGCGAGCGGGTGTTCGCTGCCGCGCTCGGCGGCGGCAAGGATGGCGCAGAGCACGGCTTTGTCCTCGCCGGCCACCGGTTCCATCGCGACGAGTCTCGGCCGGCCCTCGGTGAGCGTGCCGGTCTTGTCGACCACGACGGTGTCTACTTTCTCGAAGACTTCGAGAGCCGCGGCGTTCTTGACCAGCACGCCCCGCTTGGCGCCCTGCCCCACCGCGACCATGATCGACATCGGTGTGGCCAGCCCGAGCGCGCACGGGCACGCGATGATGAGCACCGAGATCGCGGCGACCAGGGCGTACGTGAACGCGGGTGTCGGGCCGACAGCCAGCCAGACGATGAACGAAATGATCGCGATCGCGACAACCGCGGGCACGAACCACGCGGCGACCGCGTCGACGAGGCGCTGGATGGGCGCTCTCGATCGCTGCGCATCGGCGACCATCTGCACGATCTGGGCGAGGGTTGTATCCGACCCGACCCGGCTCACCCGGATGATGAACGAACCGGTCTTGTTCACCGTGCCGCCGGTCACCTCGTCGCCGGCGGCTTTGTTGACCGGGAGCGGCTCGCCGGTCAGCATCGACTCATCGACGGTGCTGCGCCCCTCGACCACCTCGCCGTCGATGGGGACTTTGTCGCCGGGGCGGACACGGACGAGATCGCCCGGCTTGAGTGTCTCGACGGGGACCTCGCGGTCCGTCCCGTCTTCGCCGATGAGCCGGGCCGTGGGCGGGGCGAGTTCGAGCAGTTCCTTGATGGCGCCGCCGGTCTGGCGTCGGGCGCGCAGCTCGAGCACCTGCCCGAGCAGGACGAGGGCCACGATCACGGCCGCGGCTTCGAAGTAGACCCCGACGCGCCCGGCGTCGTTGCGGAGCGAATCCGGGAACAGGCCCGGGGCGATGGTGGCCACGACGCTGAAGACGTAGGCGATCGAGACGCCGATCGAGATGAGTGTCCACATGTTCGGGTTCATCGTTCTGATCGACTGCACCCCTCGGACGAAGAAGGGGAACGCGCACCACAGGATCACGGGGGTCGCCAGCGTCAACTCGATCCACTGCGAGACAGCAGGGCCGATGAGCGTTTCGACGGGATGGCTCGGGAGCATGTTCAGCATCACGAGCAGCAGCAGCGGTGTCGAGAGCGCGGTCGCGATCCAGAACCGCCTTGTCATGTCGTTCAGTTCGCCGTCGTCCTGCTCGGCCGAGGCGTCGACGGGTTCGAGCGCCATGCCGCACTTCGGGCACACTCCGGGCCCGATCTGGCGGACCTCGGGGTGCATGGGGCAGGTGTATCTTGTGCCCGCGGCTATTTGGTCGGCCTTGGCGGCGTGCGGTTGGGCGGACGCGGGGGCGGGCCGCTCTGCGTGGGCCGAGTTGTTGTCTTTGGCCGCGGACGTATAGCGGTCCGGGTCGGCCCGGAATTTCTCGGCGCACGAGGCGCTGCAGAAATACCACGTCGCGCCGCCGTGTTCGATCGATTCGGCCGCTTTTTCGGGGTCGATCGCCATGCCGCAGACCGGGTCGTGCGAAGTTGTTGTTTCTTGCATGAGGTTCCTTCTTCCGGTTCAGGCGGGACTGGCCGAGACGCGTACCGATTGATCTTCTCTGGACGGTTGCGGGGCGAACACGAGCACGCTCATGTCGTCCAGCGCCGGGGCGTCGCTGCGGTGTTCGCTGACGGCTCCCATGATGCCGCGTGCCAGGGTGGCGGCATCGTCGCCCGGTGTGTTTTCGATGACGGTGGCGAGGCGTTGCCGGCCGAAGAGGCGGTGGGCTTCGTCGGCCGCCTCGCTAACCCCGTCGGAGAGGAGCACGACCCGGTCGCCGACGTCGAGGCGGTACTCGATCTGTTCATAGTCCGCGTCCGGGTCGAGCCCGATGACCAGCCCCGTCGAAGGGGTGGTCTCGACGAGGCCGGAGGCCCTGCGGATCAGGCCCGGCTCGTGCCCGGCGCTGGCGTAGAGCGCGGAGGTCTGGTCGCCGCGCACGCGCATCACCGTCATCGTGGCGAAGTCTTCTGGCAGGCTGATCTCACAGAACCGGCGGTTGACGGTTTCGAGCAGCTCGGCGGGGGTCAGGCGTTCCGGCTCGGACGCGAGCACGAGCGCCTTGAGCACCGCGGCCCCCATCGCGGCGTGGATCCCGTGTCCCACGACGTCGGCGATGCAGAGCATCGTGTCGCCGTCGGGGCACTGGATGATGTCCACGAAGTCGCCCGCGATCTCGTCGGCGGGCTGGTACAGGATCGAGACATCGACCGCCATCTCCGCGACAGACGTCGGCAGCAGATGGGCCTGGAGCCTTCGGGCGCGTTTCAGTTGAGCGTCGCGGTCCGCCTCACGCTCGGCCAAGTCTCGGCTCATCTTCGAGATCGCGCCGGCCAGCCCGTCGAGTTCGCGGTTCGTGGATACCTTGATGGACAGCCCGAGTTCGCCCCGCCCGATGCGTTTGACCCCTTCCGAGAGTCGTTCGATGGGTCTGGTCACGAGCCGGACGAGCAGGAAGTTGAGCATCACCGCCGCGATGATCGCCGACGACGCCAGCGCGAGGCTTCGGACGAGGGCTTCGCGGCGTGCGTCGGCGAGGATCGGGGCGCGCATCTCGCCGACCCGGATCGAGAGCCCGTCGGATTCGATCGCCCCGGCCACCAGCTGCGACCACGGCATCAGGTGGTCGTGCCCGTGCGTGGCCGGGTCGGTGATCGCGACTTGGTCACCCAGGCGCACCTCGATCGTGTGGCCGGGAGATTCCGCCGCGTTCATCCCGGCGCAGACCCGGTTGATGTGCGACTGGATGGCATCCCACCCCGATGGCCGGAGCGATTGAACCGCGGCCTCGATGACCCGTGCCTCTTCGCGCAGCGCGATCTCTTTTTCCCGCATCCGGGACCGCACCTCGGAGCTGTAATCGAGGGGCAGGATCACCATCATCACGACGGCCAGCACGAGGTTGATGAGCAGCAGAACCTGGGTGCGGAGCCGGGCGCGGCGGATGATGCGCAGCGGTGCGGCGAGCCACGAGTGTTTCACCTTGGAATCCCCTCTTTTACAGGGCGTAATGGTTCAGCCCGTACACCAGCGCCCCGCCGAAAAAGCCTGTGGCGCCGACGAGGCCGGTGCTCAGGAACAGCGCGGCGCGGAAGGCGGTGCGGGAGCGCGGCACGTCCGAAGGTCTCGAGACGTGGACGAGCAGCGCGAGCGTGACGAGCGAGAGCAGGGCGGTGGATGTGCCGAGCCAGCGGTGTGTGGCCTGCACCCAGTCGCTGTCGATCAGCACGAAGCCGCCGTTGAGCCAGCCGAGGCTCGCCGCCGCCACCGCCCCGGCCGCGGACAGGGCGACGCAGAACGCCGCGGCGTGGCGGAACATGTCGCGCCCGGTTAGCATCAGCCCGATCTCTGCCAGCGCGGCGCCGATCAGCATCCCGATGGGCAGGTGGGTCGCGGGCGGGTGGAGCTTGCCGAGCAGGTCCAACACTTTCGAGCCCGATCTGTCGTGGTCCGTCGCGTGGTTGTGGTCTTCGCCGCCGTGCTCGGTGTGATCGGCGTGCTCTTGCGGTTCGTGCCCGCCGGATTCGTCCGCGTCGTCATGGTCGGCGTGGTCATCGTCCCCGTCGTCGTGGGCGTGGTCGGCGTCGTCGCGCCCGGGTTCAGATCCGGGCTCGGCATCAAACGAAACGGTCTCGAACCCCGCGAGATTCGCGACATACGCCTCCGGGTCGGCCTTGAACTTCGTCAGGCATTTTCGGCAGCACAGCCCGATCGTCTTGCCCTTGTATTCGACGGTGAAACGCGGATCGACCTCCTCGTCTCCCGTCACGGGGCACAACGCGTTGATCGGCTTCCCTTCGGTTTTCTGGGACGCCGCGGGCGCGGAACCGACCGGGTCCACCTCCTGTGCGAAGGTGATCGGGGCGAATGTGGCGAGTGCGAGGCATGCGGTCAGAGCAAGAATGTTCATGGCGATCTTCCAGGTGGATTCGGTGTGATCTGTGATGGGCACAACGCGTGAACGGCCCGAACAGCCGTACCCGTTGCACGCGATTCGACAGTGCTTTGTTTCGGGGTTGTCGCGTCGCGACAAGACAGCCGACGAAAGGTTCGCTCCGCGCCGCCGAAATCGGCGCGCGGTTTCCCTCTCCGCCGCTCGTTCTACGTTCGCCAGTTCCCCAGCAGCGCCCGGATCTCGTTGCTGTTCAGCCCGGCGAACAGGCTGAACACCCGAGCCGACCCGCGCACCGAAGCCGGTGCGACGGATGGACTGACGACGATCGACGGGCGATCACCCGGGATCAAAGGATTGCGATCCGGGAGTGGTCTCGGCGCTTCAGGCCCCGGCCTGCGCTCAGGTACAGGCACACACGAACACCGGCACGGCTCTTCATCCTCCGGGTGCTGATCGATCTCGACCATGTCACAGCACGACGCCGCCCGCACGATCCGAACGGAACACGCCGCATCTGTGCAGGCACACGCGTGGATCGGCGTCGCCTGCGTGCGACCCCTCACACCGGCCAAGCCGGGCAAGGCGAGCAGCAGGATGGCGAGCAACCGGATCATGCGAAGAGTGTACCCCAAAGACGGACAACCGAGAAACCATGCTTGTTCCCTGCGTATTCCAAGCGGGCGAAGAACCCCATTCCGGGCAATGACGCAATACAAACAAACCCGGTTTCAGAGCGAAACCGCCCGCTTCTTCGGGCTCAAGCCATATCGGACTGGTCTGGGGGTCTACGACGCGTCCTGTTCCATGCCGGTCGCCGTGCTTCGTTTTGTTTGATTCCCGAGCACGATCGAAGCGTTCCGTTTCCACATCTCCAGCGACGCCCGCTTCATCGCCGTGCCCCGCAGCGCCGCCGCCCGGGCGTCGGCGTCCCACCCCAGCACGTCGAGCAGATCGAACGAGCCGGGACGGTTGCCATAGCGCCCGGATACAGCGGGAAGAATGCCCGCGGGATCCCTCGCCGAGTTGTGCGGGCACACCTCCTGGCAGATGTCACACCCGAAGAGCCAATCGCCGATCGCCGAGTGAAACACCGGGTCGATCGGTTCGCGCCGCTCGATCGTCAGATAACTGATGCACCGCCTGGCATCAACGCGGTACGGCGTGATCGCTCCCGTCGGGCACGCGTCGATGCACCGGGTGCACGAGCCGCAATGGTCCGGCTCGGCCCCCGCCGCGGGTTCGAGTTCGAGCGTGGTGAGGAACCCGCCCAGCAGCAGCCACGACCCGAGCCGGGGGTGGATCAGCAGCGTGTGCTTGCCGATCCATCCCAGGCCCGCCCGGGCCGCGAGTTCACGTTCCGGCACCGGGGCGGTATCGACGAACGCCCGGAAGCCCGCCTCGGGGTGCTCGGCCCGCAGCGCATCGCACACACGGTGCAGCCGTTTCTTCATGGTCTTGTGGTAATCATCGCCGCGGGCGTACCGGGCGATGCGCCCCCGCCCCGGCTCGGCTGGTTCGCGCCCGGTGTCGGCCCGGGACGCGTACAGGTCGGCCACCATCACGATCGACCGTGCCCCGTCGAGCAGCCGGGCGGGATCGGTGCGGAGATCTCTGTGCTCCGCCAGCCACGCCATCGACCCGTGCATGCCCGCGTCCAGCCAGGCGCGGAGTTCATCGCCCCGCCCGCTCGGCGAGGCGTCGCACACACCCGCCAGCGCGAACCCCTCACCGAGGCACAACTCGACCGCCCGGCGGGCGAGTTCGCGCGGCTGATTCTCCGGCTCGTGCTGCACGGTGCAATCTCATCGGGCCACGGCCGCGGCTCTCACACCGCCGCGTACTTCCGGGCCTCGAGCTCACCCATCGGCCGACCCGACCAGCGGAACAATTTCTCGGCCGCGTCGCGGAGCGTGTCGGCCAGGTCGGGCAGATCCTTCCACCACAGCCGATCGTGCTCGTAGACCACCCAGCCCTCGAACCCGGTGTCGGCAAGTGACCGCACGAGCGCCTCGGTCCCCAGCTCGCCCTCGCCCAGCGGGCAGGGCCGGCCCGACGCCAGATCGAGCACCCGGACCGATTCGAGCACCCCGTCGAGAAGCCCGATGCCCTCGACCGGGTCCTCGTCCGCCATCGCCGCCACCGCGGGGGCGTACCCCGCCGCGATCAGGGGCGAGCCGACGCGGTTGATCAGTTCGAGGATGTCGGCCGCCGTTGGGAACGAGCCCCCGTTTTCGAGCAGGAGCCGAACGCCCGTGTTCCTCGCCGTCGCCGCCGCCAGTTCAAGCCGTTGGACGATCCGCCGCATCGCGCTCTTGCGGCTCTCGCCCTCGACCTCGAACGCGAAGACGCGGACGAACGGGCACTCGATCGACGCGGCCTCGGCCACCATCATCTTCGTCTCGCGCACCGGCTTCTCGAAATCGCCCACCAGCCGCCCGATGACCGGCGGGAACACGGGCTGGTCGTACCGGATCGACGTCGCCAGCGCCGCCGCGTCCACGCCCTCGTCGATCAGCATCTCGCGGATCTTCTCGCTCGACGTCAGGCAGGGCTCGCAGGCCAGGTCGCTCGCGTTGTGCCCGAACGTCCGCAGCTCGACCCCGAGATACCCCGCCTCGGCCGCGAACGGGATCACGCGGTCCAGGGTCCAGTCCGGGCAGGCGACGGTGCTGAATGCCGGTTTCATGAGTGAGGCCCCCGTGGAGGTCTGAGGTTGATCGGATGCGGCATATCGTAGTGGGCAATCAGCCCTGTTTCGCCCCGCACTGCCCGCAGAACTTCGCGTCCGGCGCCAGCGGGGCGCCGCAGGCCGTGCAGAACCCGCCCGGGGCCTTCTCAGGCTCGGGGGTCGACAGCGGCTTCCCGCAGGCGCTGCAGAACTTCCCGGGTGGCACCGCCGCGTGACACGCCGGGCAGACGACCCCCGCCGCCGCGGGCGTGAGCACCTGCCCGCCCTGCCGGTCGTTGACGAGCATCTGCGCCAGCCTGAACCCGACGCCGAGGCCCGCGCCGCCCAGCAACGCCCCGCCGCCGCCTTCTCCACCGCCCCCGCCGCCCTTGGCCATCCCCTCGCCCGCGCCCATCATCGCCTTGCCCGCGGCGAATTGCTGATAGCCCTTCACGCCGCCCACGGTCCGCAGATAGGCCGCGTCGGTGTACAGCTTCTTGAGGTTGTCGGCGTCCTGTTCGTCGATCGCGATGACGAAGTTGCCGAGCCGGACGATCTCGATGCCGTACCCCGCGACGTGCTTCGAGATGCCGTCGAGCACCTGCTGCTCGAGTTCCTCGGTGTACGCCCCGCTTGTCACGTCCAGCAGGGGCCACTTGTTCTTGACGAGCAGCTCGGCGATCCGGTCGCGGACGACCTTGAGCACCTGTTCCTTCATCCACGACCGCACGAGGTACGACTCGGTCCGCCCCATGCCCACCAGCCCCACGATCAGCCGCTCGGGGTCGACCACCTTGAACGAGAATTCGCCGTGCACCATCGTCTCGACGGGCACCCCGCTATTGGGGTCCTCGACGTGCCCGATCCGGCCGCCGAACTTGACGCCCGGGTGCTCGCGGGTGTTGACGAAGAACACCTCGGCGATGAACACGTTGCCGCCCGTGAAGCGGTCCACCAGGTCCGACAGGAACGGCAGGTTCATCGTGTCAAGCGTGTGCCGCCCCGGCCCGAGCGCCGCGACCGCCCTGCCGTCGCGGAAGAACACGGCCTTCTCGTCCGCCTCGACCGTCAGCTGCGATTTCATGGGGATCGTCGGGTCCGGGTGCTTCCACACCACCTGCGCCTTCGCGTCGTCCGGACGCGCGATCATCATCTCCCCGACGCCGCGCTTGAACCAGTCGCCGATCCCCATGCACATCCCTTTCGTCTTCTCGCCCACGTTCCCGCGCCGATGAAAGAAGCCCCGGCCGCGGACCAATCACGGTCAGTAGTATATTCGTGTTTCCCGGGCAACCCTTTCAGGACTCGGCATGGCAAGAGATCCACAGCATGCAGACCGGGACGGGCCGGGCCCGACCCCGGGCCCCGACGAGGCAATCGAGGAAGTTGTGCGCGAGGTCGAGGACGACACCCCCGCATCGCCCGACCTCCAGTTCCTCTGCGAAAACTGCGGCGCCGAGATGCGGTGGGACCCGGACGCCGACGCGTTGCACTGCGACTATTGCGGCCACGACGTGCCCGTCCCGCGCGCCGAGGGCACCATCGTCGAACGCCCGCTCACCGAGGCCGACGCCGCCGCTCGCGGGCTGGGGATCGAACGTCGATCCGTCCGCTGCAACACCTGCGGCGCGACGATCTCGCTCGACCCCGGCGTCACGTCCGACGTCTGCGTCTATTGCGGCTCACCGGCCGTGCTCGAACAGGACGCCAACCGAAACGCCATCCGCCCCGAGTCGCTCATCCCCATCGACATCGCCCGCGATGACGTCGAGCGGGCCTTCCGCAAGTGGATCCGCGGCCTCTGGCTCAGGCCCAACGCGCTCAAGAAACAGAAGAAGTTCAACGCCGTCGGCGTCTACACACCCTTCTGGACCTACGACTGCCGCGTCCATTCCGAGTGGTCCGCAGACGCTGGCTACTACTACTGGGTCACGCAGACCTACTGGACCACCGTCAACGGCCGCCGCACCATGCGCACACGCCGCGTGCGCAAAGTCCGGTGGGTCCCCAAATGGGGCAACCGCAACGACGCCTACAACGACATCCTCATCGCCGCCTCGCGCGGCGTGCCGGGCGACCTCATCGAACGGCTCGGCGGCTTCGACCTGCACGCCCTCGTCCCCTACCGCCCCGAATACCTCGCCGGCTGGCGCGCCGAGGAATACAGCATCGACCTCGCCGCCGGTTTCGATCGCGCCCGGTCGATCATCGAGGCCGAGCAGCAAAGCCGATGCGCCGGCGACGTCCCGGGCGATACCTACCGCTTCCTTCGCGTCGCCAACACCATCTCGGACGTGCGCTGGAAACACGTCCTGCTGCCCGTCTGGTCCTTGCAATACCGCTTCGCCGGCAAGGTCTACACCGTCCTCGTCAACGGCCAGACCGGCGCGATCGTCGGGCGGGCGCCCTACTCGTGGGTCAAGATCACCCTGCTTGTCCTGGCCATCCTCGCGTTCGGCGGCGCCATCGCGGCCCTCGCCATGCTGCGCCCCGGTTGAGCAGAAACCTCGGGTTGGTTCGCTTTCCGCACGACGAAGTCTGTCAGCCCGATGCACGCCCACGTCGCCATGAACAGGCAGGTCGTACGAATGCGCCGACCCCCACAACAGAACCCGGCGCTCCGAGGGCACAATGCCGGAATCCGGAACATCGCGCAGATGTCAATGCGCTCAGAACTGAACGCGGAACCCGAGGCCGACAACATAATCCCGTTCCGCTCGATGACGCAGTTCCTGCAACGTGGGGATCTGCACGGTCGCCTCGAAGATCCACCGGGTCGTGACATACTGGATGCCCGGCGACAGGAAAAGCTCGTGATCGCCGTTCGTCTCGTAGAACCCGTTGAGCTCCACGGAGCCGAAGAGCGCCGTCGGCCGCGACGATGCGTAGACCGCCGGCGACAAACGGTAGAGATACGCCAGGTCGTACTTGAACAGATCGACGCCGCGGTCGCCGCCGCCGGTTCTGAAGTTCCAAAGGGCGTCGGCGTTGAACGCGTGCCGTGCCTCGACGTGCGTGAAGACGCCGCCGAGGACCGGGTCGAACGAGTCCGAACTGAACGCGTCCGCGCCGGTCGGGATCTCGACCCCGCCGATCATGTCGAATCGGGTGGTGTCGTTCGGGCCGAAGTCGTTGCGGTACAAACGAAACTTGGAGAGAACGCGCAGGTCCGCGAACCCGGAGTCTGTGTCGTCGCCGCCCGTTGTCCTGTTCTTGAGCCGGCGCGAGAGCACGAATGGCGTATCAAGAATCAGCGACAGTTCATCCGACACGCCGTAGACGAGCGTCGTGGCCGATGACGCCTGATCCACGTCTCCCGTCGCGGGGCGCAGTTTCCCCTCGGTGTAACGGAACTGCTGGCGGATGATCAGGCCGCCCGTGGACGGCTGGAGGGCAACATTCGAGTTGAGCGGGGCCTGGGCGTATGCGTGCACGCCCACACCCAGCACAGCCGGCACGGAAACGAGTACATACTTCTTCGCGTGCATCACCGCGGCATCTCGATCCGATCGAGCGTGAAACCACTCTCGGCGATCGCCTTTTCGAGTTGTTCACGCGTCGCCGGCTTCTCGCTCGCGAGCGCGACATCCACCTTCCCCGTGGGAAGATCGACATGAACCCGCTCAACGCCGGCCAACCCGGTCAACTGCCGATCCACGTTGTTCACACAGTATGGGCACGCGAGCCCCTTCACCCAGAGGGTCGCGGTCCGCTCGGCAGGAAACGCCAGAGCCTTGTCGAACGTCGCCTCTGCGATCGGCTCATCCCCCGCGGCCGGCGGTGTACTCTTCGCGGCCGGCGGTGCGCTCTGACAACCGGCGACCAACACCGCCGAAGCCGCCACCGGGAACAACGCCGCACACGAACGCATCAGCCGGACCCCCGGCCGGACCCGATCGGCCTGAAAATCAGCGGACGCGGCGGCAGGTGCCTTCGGATTCGTGGGTTTGAGCATGGCGTTTCTCCCTGGTGCTTCGTGCGATGGTCGAGAACGTCGACCGTGACAAGTATCGGCCCTGAACCAAGGTTCAAGGTCAAGAGCATTTTCCATTTTTCTTGCAAACCGATTCCCGCATCGATTGCAGCCCCTCGAGAACGCCGCACCGGCCCGTGCGTTCCGCCGCCCGGCACACCTTCATCCACTCGCGGAGAAGACGGTCCACAACCTTGAGGTGCTCGATCTGCTCGGCCACCTGGTCGAGCCGCGCCGCGATCAGGCCTTGAACTTCCCTGCACGGTGCGGCGTCACCATCACGGAACTCAAGCAGCGAGCTGATATCAGACAACGTGAACCCCGCGGCCTTGGCGGAGCGAACGAACCTGAGCCGATCGAGCGCTTCCTCGCCGTACTGCCTGTAGTTGCCGTTGCTGCGAGAATCCGGGCGGAGCAGGCCGCGCCGCTCGTAGTAACGCACGGTCGAGGTCGGGACACCGGCGTGCCGGGCGAGTTGGCCGATCGTGTAGCGGTTGTGCATGGTTCTACTCCCGGGAACGACATTGAACCATAGTTCAATGTTCCTGGCCACGGTAGATTTTGGATCATGTGCCCGGTGCCCGGGGAAAAAGGGGTGCCGCCCGACGTTCCGCACGGGGCCGAGGCGATCGAGACGACGGTGATCCTCGACGCCTTCAGCCCGCCGAGTGAGAAGACGGGAGTTGATGCGTCAATAACGCAACGAGCCCCTCGCGCAAGGGCCTTTTGCGCCATGCGTGTAAGACTTGCGCTTTCAAAGAGTTGCGTCCATACTAGGTCCTTCACCCATGAAGGAGACCTGGTATGGAACGCGAACTCTTTGCTCTGTTGCTTTCGACG
>JALWOY010000161.1 GCA_027083355.1 Phycisphaerales bacterium
GCTCCCCAACTGGGTCCGCCGGCGGGGCCGCGTCGAACGCTGGGTGATCGGAAAACTCCTCATCGACGCGGCACACCGACGAAAAAGAAAGCTCCCAATCGCCGCATGATGCAAAAGGCCCGCAAGCGAGGGGGCCCCTGATCTCCATCCCATCCTGTCCCTTGATGCCTGATCCAGTCTCATCGTGTCTCTCTTCATACCATCCGCCGTGCCCGTTCTCGCATACTTCATCACATGGACCACCTACGGCACCTGGCTCCACGGCGACCCAAGAGGCTCGGTCGACGACGACCACAATAAGTACGGCTCGCCGATGCTCGAGCCCGACGCACTTCGCAATCGATCAACCGCCCGGGCTCTGTCTGAAGCCCCGTTCACACTCGACATCGAAGCCAGACGCGTCGTTCGCCGTGCGATCCGCGATCATGCCGAGCACAGGCGGTGGCGGATCGACGCCCTGTCTGTCCGCTCGAATCATGTTCACATCGTTCTTGCGGCGCCTTCGCACACTCCGGAGATCGTCGCGGGTCAGCTCAAATCTTGGTCCACGCGCCGGCTCCGTGAGGCGGGCCTGCTCGGCGATCGCCGGCATGTCTGGACGAAGATGGCGAGCACCCGTTGGATAAACACCGATGCCTCACATCTCGCCGCGGTCGATTACGTCAACAACCACCAGGACGCCGGACGGAGAGATTTCCACAAATGAACTCCTCGTGCAAGCGAGGGGACTCCCTGACCGGTTACACCCACGCCCCGGCTGGTCTCCGATGAGCCCCTCGCGCAAGCGTGGGCAATCCCTTCTTCTCTTCACTCTCTTTGCTTTGTATTGCCTCGATGCGAACAAAATGAAGGAGATCAACAAGCCCCCTCGCTCGCGCGAGGGGCTCACTATGCAAGTATCCTCTTTTCACCACACCATTCTCCGATGGAGTGGTGGCACCGTGGTGGGTGATTCAGGGCACCAAGCGACCGGATCATTTGGGAAAGGTGCGTTCACTCCCCCGTATCCAAAACCGCCATGAACGCTTCCTGCGGGATGTTCACCGACCCGACGGATTTCATCCGCTGCTTGCCCTTCTTCTGTTTTTCGAGCAGCTTGCGTTTCCGCGTCATATCGCCCCCGTAGCACTTGGCCGTCACGTCCTTGCGGTATCCCTTGATCGTCTCACGGGCGATGATCTTGCCGCCGATGACCGCCTGCAGCGGGATCTCGAACTGGTGCCGGTCGATCTGCCGACGCAGCTTGATCAGCAGCTTCCGACCCCGCTGCTCCGCCTTGTCGCGGTGCGTGATCAGGCTTAAAGCCTCCACCGGCTCCCCGTTGATCAGGATGTCAACCTTCACAAGGTCCTCGGCCCGGAACTCGACCACCTCGTAATCCATCGTCCCGTACCCGCTCGTCATCCCCTTTAGCTTGTCGTAGAAGTCGTAGATCAACTCCGCGAGAGGCATCTCGAACGTCAGCATCTCGCGCCCCTCGCTGACGAACATCTGCCCCTTGAAGATCCCACGCCGGTCGATGCACAGCTTGATGATGTCGCCGATATTCTCCTTCGGCAGCATGATCTCCACCTTGCACACCGGCTCACGGATCTCGATCACACTGCCCATGTCCGGAAGATCCGCCGGGTTGTGCACCTCGATCTCCTCGTGCACGCCACCCTTCCCGCGCACGACGGCCCTGTACGAAACCGTCGGCGCTGTCTGCACCAGCTCCAGGCCGAACTCCCGCTCCAGCCGCTCCTGGATGATGTCCATGTGCAGCAGCCCGAGGAACCCGCAGCGGAACCCGAACCCGAGCGCGTCGGAGTGCACCGCCTGGAACGTGAAGGATGAATCGTTGAGCGCCAGCTTCCCGATCGCGTCGCGCATCTCCTCGAACCCCGCGCTCTTCTTCTCCGAAGACGTCGCCGGGTAGAAATCGCAGAACACCATCTGACGCGGCGGCTCGTACCCCTCGAGCGGCTCGTCCGCCGGGTCGTGGTCGATCGTGATCGTGTCCCCCACGCGCACCTCGCCCAGGTTCTTGATCGCCGCGATCAGGTAGCACGTCTCCCCGACGCCGACCCCCTGCACCTTCGTCGGCTTGGGCGTGTACTTGCCCAGCTCGGTCACGTGGAACGTCCGCCCCATCTGCATCATGCGGATCTTGTCGCCCACACGCAGCGACCCGTCGAACACCCGGACATACAGCACGACCCCCCGGTAGTCGTCGTACACCGCGTCGAAGATCAACGCCCGCGTCTTGTCCGTCGTCGCCGCCCGCGGCCCCGGAAGCCGCTCGCAGATCGCCTCAAGCAGCTCACCGATCCCCGCTCCCGTTTTCGCCGATACAGCGATGCAGTCCTCCGCCGACAGACCCAGCACCTGCTCGACCTCCTCGGCGATCTCCTCGGGACGCGCCGCCGGCAGGTCGATCTTGTTCAGAACCGGGATGATCTCCAGATCCTGCTCCACGGCCAGATACGTGTTCACGACCGTCTGCGCCTCGACCCCCTGCGACGCGTCAACGATCAGCAACGCACCCTCGCACGCCTTGAGCGCCCGGCTCACCTCGTAACCGAAATCCACATGCCCCGGCGTGTCGATGAAGTTGAGCATGTACCGCTCGCCGTTGTGCTCGAACTCGACCGTCACCGCCGACGCCTTGATCGTGATCCCACGCTCACGCTCCAGGTCCATCGAATCGAGCAACTGCTCTTTGGCTTCGCGGTCCGACACCGCGTGCGTCTGCTGCAACAAACGGTCGGCCAGCGTGGACTTGCCGTGGTCGATGTGGGCGATAATGGAAAAATTGCGGATCTGCAACGAATCTTCCTGCCGTGAGTAAACAAGGGAACAACCGGCCCCCGTACGCACCGGCGGGCCGACAGATCGTATGCTCGCAACAGAGAGGCACCGGGCATGATCCACACCCGGCATATCCACGAGATCCGAGCGGTCTGCCTCTGGATCACCCGTCTGCTCGCCCTGGGATTGATCGTATACGGGTGCTACCTCATCTCGGCCCGCCTCCTCTTCGCTCTGCTCGGCAGCGGCGACATCAGCCTCGCGTACAAGTCCTGGACGGGCAACGGGTCGGACCACGGGGTCTTCCGCGGCCTGCCCATAATCGGCGTCGGGACATTCCTCGCGTTCGCCGGCCCCCGCCTCGTCCGATGGATCATCACCGTCCCGGAATTGGGCTGCCCGCGCTGCGGCTACCCGGGCTCCGGCACATGCCCTGAATGTGGGCTGGACAGTCGAGACGACACTGATCAGCAAACTTGATGAATGACACGAAAGACACCCGCGCCTCCTGACGAGCCGCGGGCGCAAGCCCGCGGAGTCCCGCACCCTGCGCCTTCCGACGAGCCGCGGGCGCAAGCCCGCGGAGCCTCGTGCTCAACCAGAACACTCCACGGGCTTGCGCCCGTAGCTCGCCCGGAATCAACTCTCTTTTCTTCTCCGTGGTCCTCCGTGGCCCTCAGTGGTGAATCACTTCACCTCTTCACCCCGATCGCCTCGAACACCGGCGGCAGCAGCAAAAACGAATCCGGGCTTTCCGACGCCGCACGCCACGCCGCCATGAACGCGTCCGCATCCGCCCGCGTCAGATACCCCGCCTCGACCACCCGCGGGATGAAACTCGGCCAGAAAATGTCCGGCCAGTTCCAGATCTGGTTGTCCGGTCGCGCCAGCCGCTGCACCACATCGAACTCGCGCACCTCGAAGCCCGTCTCCCGCAGGATCCGCGGCATCTCGCCCATCACGTCCAGATCGCCGTGCTCGGTCCAGTATTCCGCGACCGCCGCGATGCCCCGCTGGAAGTCCTCGTTCTTGGGCGCGAGTTTGATCGACGCGTACCCGAAATAGTCCTGGATCGCGACCCGCCCGCCGGGCTTCAGGCATTTGTGCACCTGCTCGATCAGCCGATCCGGGTCTTTCGAGAACGACAGCACCCACCGGATGTACGCCACGTCGAACGTCCCCGTCTCGTCGCCCGCGATCGACGCGATGTCGTGCACGTCGCCCCGGCGCACCTCGGCGTGGGAAAACCCGAGCCGTTCCATCCGTGCCTCGAACTGCGACACATACGCCGGCGACCCGTCCACCCCAAGCAGCCGACCGCCCGGCCCGATCAGCTGCGCGATGTCCGCCGCCGCGTATCCCGGACCGCACCCGACATCCAGCACACGCGAGCCCGGCTCGATCACGGCCCGTTCCCAGATCGCGGCAGCCTGCACCGCCCACAGGCGATGCTGCACCCCGAGCCGGACCGATTCGGTGTCGTCCGTCCCCAGCAGATAATCTTCAACACTCGGCATGCCAGATCCTATATCCGCCCGTTCAGTCCTCGACGCCCCGAACGCGATCCGCTCAGATCCGGTGAATCAGTCAACCAGCCGTCCCTCGGCCCGGTCTACTGACAGCACACTGTCATCCAACCCGCCACACAAGCCGGTTATTCAAGAATCGCGGTTCATGCCAAAAGGCGGCCTCAGCCGCCCGCGCTCTGCACCCACAGGATCGCCACCGCGACCAGCCCCGTCGCGATCAGGCACGCCGTCGCCAGCCGGCTCAGCCACACCGGCGGCGTCGTATCAACCACCGGTTTCGGGATGTTTTCCAGCCGTGTCAGAAGGTCCCGCGTCAGGGCCGGATACCCCGGGCGAGCCTCGCCGCGACGGGCCGCATCCTGCACCAGGGCGATCACCAAAGCCGCATCAAAGGGCCGCAAACCCAGCAAACGGGCCGTCTTGACCAGCCGCTCCCGCCGCTCCGGTCGCAGCACCGCGGCGTGCCCGCCCTCCAGTTGCGAGGCGACACGGGCCGCGAACACCCACCGCGGATCATTTCGGCTCATCTCCACGCGAGGGTCCGATATCGAACTGGCCCGGACCGGCCACGTCCGCCCTCCGCTCGCGGCCTTTCCCCCGTGCACCGATCGGATGTTGCGTGATTCACGCCCCCGTCGCACGGGGGCATCGTCGGTGTTGACCAGCCGCAACATCATCCCCGGATTGGACCCTCGGCCCGACATGCCGAGATACCATGCACCGGCCGTGCCAGATTCAGCGAACCGCCCGACGCCGGCGGCCGAAAACCCATACACTCCGCTTCGACACGGGTGGAGAAGGTCCAGAAACACAAACGACCAGTCCGACGGGAGAAGCCCACGAACCCATGAGCGCCGCGCCCACAACAGCCGAGACCGCCGAAGGCCCCTCAACTGGGACGCCCGACCGGGACTCTCTGGGCCTGCTCCGGCTCGATATCCACCGTGACGAGGCGATCTGGAAGCTCGAGATCATGTCTCGCCGGGGTCGGCTCCCGGGCTTCACGCGCACGATGGACGGCTGCGCCGTCGCCGCGCACGGCAATCCATTCGACAAGATCCTCTATTTCCGTGCCCTCGACAGCGCCAAAAAAGGCTGTGTCTTCGACACCGAGCTCCGCCTCGAACGCAAGATGCCGACCATCGCTGCCATCCTGTTTCTCGCCACGATCTGGCCCGGCGTGCTCCTGACCGACTCCTTCATGCGCATGCACCTCGACTTCTACGAAAAATGGACCGCCGAGGGGCTCCAGACCTGGTGGTGGTACGTCCCCCTCACCGCCGTCGGCGTCGTGTGGGCATGGTTCGCCGCCCTCAAAAAGAGCAGGGAAACGGCCCGGGCGTCCGCCGTCGAAACCCTCCGCAAAATCGCCGAAGAGCTCGGCGGCACGATCGAACACAAATGAACTCATCTGCTACGCTCAAGCAATGCCGCCCCACGGTCGCCGCATCCCGCTGACGGTCCTCCGACCGACGCACGACAACGAGCCGTGCGCACACCTCGCCGACACCCCCAAAGAAAAATGCGGCGTCGTCGGCGTCTGGAACAACCCGAACGCCGTCCACAACGTCTACATGGGCCTCTACGCACTCCAGCACCGCGGCCAGGAATCCGCCGGCATCGCCGTCGCCGACGGCTCACGCATCATCGGAAAAACCGGCATGGGCCTCGTCGCCGATGTCTTCGACGAACGCACACTCGCCGACCTCCGCTCCCACCTCACCCGTGTCGGGGATCAGGCACCGGACGAAAAACCCATCATCGGCGGTGCGATCGGCCACAACCGATACTCAACCACCGGCGCTTCCGTTACATGCAACGCCCAGCCGCTCATCGAGCGTTTCGTGGGCCGGGTCGACGCGACGCAGATCGCCGTCGCCCACAACGGCAACCTCATCAACGCCGACGCCCTCCGCCGCAAGTTCGCCGAGGCGGGGCATCTCTTCCACACCACCAGCGACACCGAGGTGATGATCCACCTCCTCGCCGAGCCCGAACAGCGCGACGCGACCGACCCGCTCGCCGCGATGCTCCGACGCCTCCAGGGCGCCTTCAGCGTCCTCTTCCTCTACCCCGACCGCATCGAGGCCGCCCGTGACCCGTGGGGCTGGCGCCCCCTCGTCCTCGGCCGCCTCGACGACGGCTCCGACTGCGTCGCCTCCGAAACCGTCGCCCTCGACGTCATCGGCGCACGCTTCATCCGCGAGGTCGAGCCGGGCGAGATCGTCACGCTCTCCGCCCGCGGCCTCACCTCCCGCCGCTTCGCCCGACCCGCCCCCCGCCTCGCCCGGTGCATCTTCGAGCATGTCTATTTCGCCTCGCCCGCCTCCAACGTCTTCGGGCAGAACGTGCTCATCGCCCGCGAACGCTTCGGCGAGGCGCTCGCCCGCCAGGCCCCCGCCGACGCCGATCTCGTCATGCCCATGCCCGACTCGGGCCGATCCGCCGCCAACGGCTACGCCCGCGTCAGCGGCCTGCCCTACCGCGAGGGCATCGTCCCCAACCGCTACGTCGGCCGGACGTTCATCAAGCCCACGCAGGGCGAGCGCGCCGCCGCCGTCCGCCTCAAGCTCAACGTCGTCTCCGAGATCGTCGCCGGTCAGCGCGTCGTCGTCGTCGACGATTCCATCGTCCGCGGCACCACCACCCGCGTCAAAATGACACAACTCCGCGAAGCGGGCGCCAGCGAGATCCACCTGCGCATCTCCTGCCCGCCCATCCGCCACCCGTGCTATTTCGGCGTCGACTTCGCCACCCCCGAGCAGCTCATCGCCCACAACCGCGAGATCGACCAGATCCGCGACTTCCTCGGCGTCGATTCACTCGCCTTCCTCGGTCTCGAAGGCATGCTCGCCGCCATGGACCACGACCCCGAGTCATGGTGCACCGCCTGCTTTTCCGGCGACTACCGCATCGACGTCGAACACCCCATCACCGACCACGTCCTCGAACGGGCCCAGATGGGGATGTTCTGAAGCATTGTGCAGAAGTTCCAGACGCCGACGCTGAGCATAGTGCCACGATCCAGCTCCGCTGGGTCGTGCTTCTGAATCGCTCAGACGCCGACGCTGAGCATGCGAAGCGTCGGATCATGTTGGGGGGGAGTTCTGGGCACACTCGATCCGACACTTCGGCTGCATGCGCAGCCTCTGTGTCGGCGTCCAGAACCACACCGCGGCGCGTGCAACACGATGAACCAAGATGTACGAAAGCCTCACGATCGTCCCCGGGTCGCCGCCCGGCCACACTCCGGGCAAATCGGCAGGCCCCGCAGCTCATACCCGCACCGCTCGCAAAGTCCGTCAAGTCGCCGAAACGCACGCAACGGCCGGCGCACGACGAGGTCATACACGAACACGAGCAACCGTTTGGCGAAATACACTGCTCCCGCATAGATCAGCACGCTCCAGATCACGCCCGGGAAGATCGGCCGGAGGGGAAGAATCACGACCCGATCGCCCAACTGTGAGTAATTGATGGCGACGGCCAGCGACCACCACGTCGTCCCATCGCTCGTCCGCAGCGGGATGTGGTGGCTTCCCGTGGTCCTGAACTCACCCTTCCACGCCGTGACCGGCCAACCGCAGGCGGTCTCGTAAATCATGATTCCATCGGGATATGTGCGATCCGGAGAGCGCCTGCCGCAACTCCAGGATGGCAGGCTCTCGACACGCCCGAAGAGCAACCGGGGATCGATCCCCGGGGGTGTATGCCACACCCCGAAGAAGCACTTCTCGTGCATGACGCCGAAGCGGTAGAAGGAAAGCTCGCTGGCCCACTGCCTCCCGTTCGCTTCAGCACCGTAAAACCGTGCCGAGGCGATATGGTTGTTCGGAAACCCGACATAGAGAGCCGTCCCCCACGCGGTCAGCAGCGACAACAGCGCACCGACGGCGAGGTAGCCGACAATCGCAGCGGTTTTCCTCCAGATCTGATTCGAGCGAGGATCACACCGTGTCAAGCGGGTTTTCGTGGCAGACTCAATGATAACACATGGTACAGCCGTGTACGCCTCCGGTTGACCTTATCGAAGAGCAGCACAAGAAAATGCAACCCCGGATCACTCCGCGGCACTCCCCGCCATCACGCCCCCGCGCGCCGGCTGAAAGACTCGCTCGGCTGCACGTCGTTCATCGGCAGCAGCTCCACCTCCAAAAGGTACAGCCCGTCCGATTCATACTTGCAGTCCGACACGCGCCCAAGCAGCATCATCGGCTCGTCGTCCACACGATGGATCGCGATCAACACCCGACGCTCAAGATGACACATCCGACGCGAAGTGATCGTGATCATGCTCCGGCTCAACGTCCGGGACCGGGCGCTCCAAGACGACCCCAGCTTCCCACGATCGTCGACCTCCGCCATCTCCAGCTCCGCGTCGAACGGGAACACCGGGCCCCGGCTCGCCGCGTCGACACCCCGGGCCGGAGGCTCTTCCGCCTCCACAGGCTCCGGGATCATCTGCCGGCTCGACAGCGACATCCCCGCCGGCGGTGGGGGGACGAACCCCATCATCCCGAACCGGGACATCGACGCCCGGGCCTTGTCGCTGCGGGAACGCGGATCGCGCATACAAACGTTCTCGGCTGATCCCACACCCGCGCACACGCCGCGTCCAGCGGTTCAAGCACGAACCGTGACACAGTCCCGATACAGGCCCACACGCAGGGCCGATAGAGCAGAACAGGTCCGATCACAAACGTTCAGGCTGGATCAGACGCGGCTCGGCAGGACGCACCCGCACCGACCCCCCCGCGACCGAATCCGTTTCCGCCAGCCCGAGCAGCCGCAGGCAACACGCGATCAGCCCCCGCCGACGCACCCCCAGCCCCTCCATCTCGGTATAACTCAGCGCGGGGCGTGCATAAAGATCACACCCACACCCCGGACAGACAAACACGAACCGGCCCTTCTCCCCCTGCAACTCCGGCCCGTCGAACCCGCAGCCCAGGCAACGCCGACGGCGCGCCCAATCATGTCGACTCTCCATCACCCGAGTCTAACAGAACCGAGCACCCGGCTCACCCCCCGCGCGGCAACAATCAACGCATGCAGCCGAAAACACCGAGGCAGTGGTCCGCATATCTCCAGTCCGCCGCCGAACCCGTGCTCACGGACACACCCCTGCAGACTAGGCGTACACCGCAGGCCGACATCGCACGCCGATTCATCGAAACATTCACCGACGAGCGCGGCGACCGTCGGCCCGTCGACCGCCCCCTGCTGGCGTGGTTGCTCCACACACACCCCGGCCCCACACCCGCAGACGCCACATCTACCGACCTCCGACTCTGGTGGGCTCTGCACAATGAGGTGCCAATCGACGACGCCATCGCCGGCCCGCCCGGCCCGATCCTCGGCGAACACGCCTTCCGATCGGGCGCGGTCGAGACCACCACCGAAACCGAACTCGCGGCGTTGCACGCCCTTTGGCACCACGCTCGCCGCGAGCCGAGATGGGAGACGCGTTGCCTCGACGCCGCCCGCTGGCACGTCGAGATGCTCCAGCCGGACAACGCCACGAACCACCCTTGGGCGGTGCATGTCTTCGTGCACCTCGCGCTGGCCGAACGAGACCCCAGCCAAGCCGCGACCGCCCGGCTGTACGCCGAGACATTGATCCACAACGCGCTCGTCGCCTCGGGCCGGCCGGACCGCTTCAGCGCCTGCCTCCTGCTCGACGCCGCCCGGGTCTTGTGCGACACCCACCTCGACACCCCCGACGAAGACGGGGCACCATGAAAAAAGAGAGGCGCGCCGTGCAAACGACGCGCCCCCCGCGTGGGAAAAGAGGGTCCATCAGACCGGACGCACCCGGTCGTGATTCCGTGGCAGGCCGGTTCCCCGGCGATTCTCAAGGGAAGAACACCAGAACCAGCCGCATTATTTCAGCATTTCTCTCCACTCGCAATCAATCCGGATTCAATCCACAACACGCGCCGGCTGCCAATCACCGCGTCCCATCATACGATGCCCAGGAGGTTCACGCATGGCCCAGCACCTGTCCAGATACCAACAGGGGATCGTCCGCCGTTTCTATCTCCACCGCGGCACGATCCTGCTCAACCGCCTCCAGGAGCTGACAAGCGATCTCGCCGTCGCCGAGGGCCGGCGTGTCGACACGCTCTGGAAACGGACCGCCGACACACTGCGCAAAATCGACGCACAACCACCCCTCCCCGAGAGCCGGATCAACACCATCATCGAAAACCGCGACGTCGCCGCCCTCGCCGTGCTGGTCGGAGAACTCCACGCCCGGCCGTGACACGTCTCTTCTCCCCCTTCCTCTTGTGGAAAAGGCTCCCAGCCCGTCTCTTCTTTATCTTCAAGATCGTTCAATAGAGGTCCGAGCGGAAGCAAGGGCTTTCTTTTCTCTCCACAACAGCCTTTCCGCCCAGTGTCACGATCCAACTTGTTGGGATGTGCTTCTCAACCTGGCAGACGCCGACGCTGAGCCCGCGTCGGATTCTCCATCCGCCCAAAGCGTCCCGATGTCTTTCTCCCTCTCCCCGCTCGCGGGGAGAGGGCCGGGGTGAGGGGCTCCTGATTCTCCTCTCTCTCCTCCATCTCGTGGAACAGGCTTCCAGCCCGTCTCTCTACTCTTCTCTCCCCGTGGCAGGGTATCCCCGCCCGTGTCTCCTCCCCTCTGTCCCTCAAGCATCCCCCACAACGAGCCGCGACCGTCGCGGCTTTCTCACAATCAACCGGAGAAGAAACACCCGCTCCTGCACCCGGGTCCCGTTGATGCACAGGAGTTCGGCTTGGGACCAGCACGAACCGGCACAAACGCAGAGACACCCCGGACCCCGCATCAGAATTCCCTCGTCTCAATGATGTTTCGCCATTCATTCCGAAGCCCCGAAACCGTGAACGGCGTCCCGCATTCAGGACAAACGCCCTCGTCCCCGAGCCCGACGAGGGAATGTCCACAACCCGGACAAACCTTTCCTTCAGATGTACGAAACACCCTTCTCACATATCTTGTTCGGAAAAAGAAAAAAGGTCGACACACCCAACGAAGAAATGCCCGCCCCAGCGAGATAGAAAAGCAGATGGTCCCATCGGGAATGCGGGTAAAAAACACCGATGAGGCTACAGACTACCGTAAATGCAACCCCGGCCGTTGCCACGATCAGATAGAGCCGGATTTCATTCCGTTTTCCTCGCATCCGCAACTCGCTACACAAGAATCAGATCATACGCCGGTGGCACATTCGTGAGGCGCTGCCTCGCCGCCCGCAACCGACCCGCACTCGGGGCAGACGTCCAACCCCGCGAGCTCATACCCGCACCGCAGGCAAAGCCCGCGGCACCGCCGCCGCTCTCTGCGTTCAGCACGCAGCAGGATCACCGGGAGGGTGAGCAGGAACAGCAGCCCCGCGTATAAAAGCGTGCTCCACAACGCTCCGGGGAACAACGGGCTAAACGGAAGGATCAATAAACTATTCTCGGCGATCCCCGGCATCTGCATCACGCCGTATTTCACGGGGATGCACCACACGGCCCGTCCCGGTGGCGGCAAAAGAAACGCTTTCCGTGAATGCGCATACAACTTCTTCAGATGCGCCTCGTAACTCGTCTCCTCGTATGCACCGTACCACGCCCGGTACGGCCAGCCCGCCGCCACTTCATAGATATTCACAAAGTCGGGCTCATGGCCGATCGGCGGTATCCGCGCCCTGCTCCAAAGCGGCAACTGGTCGAGCGATTTCCGGGGCCACATGTTTCGCGGAAGAGGCACTTCCGGCTGTTCATACTGATAATCTCGCGTGAATTCGCCGTACACCACGCCGCAGCGATACCACTGCCACCACCCCATCCACCTCCTGCCGTGACCCTTCGCGCCGTTATACTGATCGCAGCGGAGTCCGTTCCCGATCCGGTTCATAAAAGCGACATGATCGACGACGGCGTAGACAGTCGACCAGGCGACAAGCAAAGAAAGCGCGGCCCCGCCCAGCATATACAGGGCGAGGCCCACAAGAATTCTCTTGTATCGCGGTTTCTTCATCACATCTCAACACGGCGGCAACGGCGGGCCCCACGGAGTTACATGGTATCAGCGGGTGGTCGTCGGATGAATCCTCACGACGGCCTACTTCGTATCCGCCCGCCCCGCTCATCGCGTGCGTCCGATCCGCACTCGGGGCAGACGCGCAGCCCCGCGAGGTCGTAGCCGCATGAACGGCAAAGACCGAGTCCACGTCGATGCAGCCGGGAAATACCCCCGACCGCGCGGATCAGTGTGTGCATCAACCACGCGAACACGGAATATAGCAGTATGCTGACAGGAGCGCCGGGCAGAACCGGATGATACGGGAGGATGACAAGCCCTTGATCGCCTTTGAGCGTCGGAAACGCCAGGCACCACGCCGCTTTCCCGCGTGGCTTCACAATCATCGCCGGGTTCTTTGCCGAGTTGCGGGGAGCGCCGATTGAATCCCAAAGATCTCCGGTCCCGGTGCGGAACGAGCCGTACCAAGCCGTGATCGGCCAACCACATGCGGTCTCGACGACATCGACCCAATCCGGCTCGGCGGGTCCGGGGGGCTCCGCGGCGCACGACCACACCGGAACCGACAGCCGGAGGGGGCCGCGGATGCCATCCATCTTCAGGGATTGATCTGTTGCGAAAAATGCATTCCCATAGAACGTGCTTCCGGGATATTCATACAGCAAGAGCACCCAGCGGCGACCGTCCGCATCCGCGCCGAGACACGTTGCCGGGCGAGTTCTGTATTGAAATGTACCATACAGGCTTGCCGACCACGCCGTGAGCAAAGACAAGGTAATCCCGGCAAGGATATAACCTGTCCAGGCGAGGATTGGATTGTTCTGAGACTTTGCCAAAATCACCATTCATGCTCAACAAGGCGGAAGCGGCGGGCTCCAACCAGTGCTACTTGGCGACGAACACGAGCACGATTGAGAGCCAGATACAGTTGAAGCATCCGGGCACGGATCAGAGACATATACGCGAATGCTGGTTTCTTGCGTACATGTTTCTTCGCGGGTTTGATGAGCGGCAATAATTCGGCAACTCCAACACCGCTTGACTCGAGTGCGCTGTTGTGTTCTCGACACGGTCCTCGTATACACACAATCCTTTTCCCCGAACGGGAGAGTTTGTGAATGATCAAACTGCCAAGGCCCGCAATCCCACGCGCTCCAAGACCCCTGCCAGCTTGTCCACACCCAGTAGACGCAGCACGGCAGCGCATTCTGTAGCGACTGATACGAGATCGCCTCGACCTCCTCGTCCGTCAGTGTGCTGTCCGCGATCCCCGCGTCCACGCCCGCCGCGATCGAGTTCTGGATGCACCCGACATCGGTGCAGCCGCAAGGGTTCTGCGGGTCGATATGGTCCGCCGGGTTGCCCGTGTTCACCAGAGAACCGCCCGACGCGATCCCCACCGCCTCGGCCGTCTCCACCAGCGGCTGCGGGTTGCTCATCGCCGACGCCGCCTCGGCCAGCGGGTCCGTCGCGAAAAACCCGGTCTTGAACGCCTGCCGCACGCCCGCGTTGCCCGTCACGTCCGCAGGGTCGAGGCCCTCGATCATCCAGCCCTCGTCCATCGGATCGGGCAGGCCGAACTCGCCGGCGAGGTCGAGCAACGCGTCCTCCTTCGAAACCGACGGATCGTACGCCTCGGCATCCCACCCCGTCGCCGTTCGGATGTAGAGCACGACATCGATATCCGTCGATCGCAGCCCGTCGTCGTTCCGGGCCGCGATGATGTGGGTTGTCGAGGACGCATCACGCAGCGGCACGAGTGTCCACCCGTCGATGTCCACTGTGACATACGCAAGATCAACGGCGAGCGAAACCGGGGCACAAAGCAGCACCGCGGCGGCGAAAACGAACCGCCTCAGGCGAGAATCACGACGCTGGACGCTGGACGCTGGACGCTGGACGCATGGTTTCTCCTTTCGGTGTGTTCTCGGACGGTGTCAACATAACACACCCCGAGCGACCCTGCAAGAACATACACAGAAAGAAACGAAAAAAATCTGATGCAACCCGACCGGACAGCCTGATGACCGTGATTCAACGCATCGATATCGAATATGCGTTGTCGCCGGATGATCCAGTGTCAGCGCAACAAGAAATTTGAAATATTTGGAAAAAAGTGCAACCCGGCTCCGCCCGTATCAGGCACCGGCGACGCGCTGCTGCGCCCGCTCGCTCACCGAGCCCACCCACGCCATCCCCGTCGGCACCCCCAGCAGGATGCCCGCGAACCAGTCCAGCGGCTGCACCAGCCCGGGCCCAAAGAGCGTCCCCGCACGAGCCGCGTCAGACACCGCACCCGCGCCGGGCATCACGAGCAGACTCAACGGCGAGAGCACCATCAACAAAAGCATCGCCGCCGAAGCCCGCAGCCGGGCCCGTTCCGGCGGAAGATCAGCCGAGGCGAGCTGCACGCCCACGGCGCACAGCACACCGCCGATCACGCCGCCCATCATCCCCTGCCCCCGGCCCCCGTCCACCGCGACGAGATAGGCGCCGATGCCCCCGCCGATCACGCCCACGAGCAACCCGATCAACGCGGACTTGCCGGTCAGCGCCGCGGCGAGATCCTCGCGGATCGTGCGCGCGTTGCGCGTCCCCTCACCCGCAACGAGCAGCACCACGACCACCCCTGCCGCGGCCGCCACGAGCACCCCCTCGATCGCGAGGGGAACGATCACCGTTCCGCCGTGGGACATGAAGATGTCCCAACTCGCACCCGTCCGCATCGCGGCCCACGCCACGACAAGCCCGGCGAACGTCCGCCCGGTCCCGGGGAGGGTCAGCCGGCCCGTGATCGCGCCCCCGATCCCCGCGACCGCGGCGACGAGGATCAACGCCAGCACGCCCATCACCGGGGCGGACGAAAGCAGCAGCGTCGTCTCCGTGCTCCCGGCATCATCGTGCAGCGACGCCACGACCGCCCCGACCAGCGGGCCGAACACCAGGGCGGCGGAAGTCGGAAGAATCCAACGCAGCAGGACTTTGTTCATGCCCACATCTTTCGCACGCCGACACCCCGAAACCAACCCCGCACGCCGCGGGCCTTCTTTCTTCTATAGCATCGGCCTATGCCAAACCACACCCCCGAAGATCGGGACCGCATCGACCACCTCTGCGGCACACCCGCTCGCACCCCGGCCCCCCTGTTGTCGGATCTCACGCGGCAACTGCTGTTCCCACGGATTTTCCGCGCCGGCCCGGCCGCGGCACGGCTCGATCGCCTCCTCGCCGCCGCGTGCTCCATCCTCATTGTCTACGCCGCGGGCATGATCGGCGGGCTCTACCAGACGCGGCAACCCAATCCGCCGCATCACCAGTTCATGGCCGACCCACTCGAACCGGTGAGGCGTTATGCCGAGCAAACAGGCTTCGGCGTGGTCTTCGTGGCGCTGCTCCTCGCGATCGCATGGGCCGGTGGGGGGGCATACATCGCCCGGGGGGCGGCTCTCGAACTCGGGCGGAATCTCCGGCTCAAACCCGCGAGAACCTTCCGATTTGTGCGCACCAAAGGCTTGGCGGCGCTCGGTGCGGTTCTCTTCATCCCCCTCGCCGTGCTGGGGCTGCTGCTGGT
>JALWOY010000162.1 GCA_027083355.1 Phycisphaerales bacterium
ATCAGAGACTGCTCCCGCCAAGGCATGACTGGCCTCCTTCCAATGAAGCCAAACATGCTACTTACCAACCGTCACCCATCTGTACGAACGGGTGTTACCTATGTCCCAAGTCTGAACAGCGGGGAGAAGGAGGAGAGAACACCCGGGATTGCGCCCGGGTCTTGTTCCAGATCGCACAAGAAACTTCTGGAACCATGGAAGCGCACGAAAAAGCCCGGGCGTGAACCCGGGCCTTGTTGATGTCATCAGACTGTTGAACGCGGTTTACGGGCAGCCCGCGGTGAACGCCGCGACGAAGGCCTGGAGGTCGGCAAGGTCGAACACGCCGCTTGGCGGGGCGATGTCCGCTGCCGGGTCCTGGGCGGTGAACGCCTGGACGAAGGCCCCGACGTCGCCGAGGTCGAGCACACCGAAAGGCTCGGCGATGTCGGCGGCGTTGCACGAGGCGTTGCCGGCCTGCGGGAGGTTCGGGCGGTAGTGCTCGATGGTGCACCGCATGCGGTTGTTCTGGTCGTGGGTGAACTGCTCCATGCAGATGTCATCGGAATAGTCCATGTAGTTGTCGAAGGGGGCGGGCAGGCCGCAGCTGGTGCGCGAACCCGGGCAGCCGAAGGTGGGGCTGGATTCGGGGTTGGTGTCGCAGATGAGGTCGCCGTTGGTCGAGCAGGACGATGTGCTTCCGCACCCGCCGTCGAAGGTGTGGAAGAGGCCGAAGTAGTGCCCGACCTCGTGGGTGGTGGTCCGCCCGAGGTGGTACGGGTGGAAGGGGGCGTTGCGGCCGAAGGTGGAATAGAGGATGACGACGCGGTCGGCGTTGGACCCGACGATGCCGCTCTGGGGCAGGTCGGGGACGTATCCGAGAGCGCCGGAGGCGGAGTTGGTGTAGATGTTGAGATAGCGGTTGGTGTCCCACGCGAGCGAGTTGTAGTACGCACCGCCGTCGTTGAACCATGTGTTGTTCGTGGAGTAGGTGATGCCGTTGGTGGGGTTGCCGTCGGGGTCTTCGGTGGCGAGGAAGAACTCGATCTGGGCGTCGTGCCCGTTGGCGCCGTTGGTGCCCGCCATGGCCTGGAAATCCTCGTTGAGCACGTCGATCTGTGACTGGACGCGGGACGCCGAGATGAACCCGGTGCCGCTGGTGTTCTGGATGACGTGCACCACGACGGGGATGCGGATCAGCCCGTTGCTCGGCTCGTACTGCGGCTCGACGTTCGTCCGAGTGAACGAGCAGTCGAACGCGCTGCCGCGGAGATCGACCTCCTGCAGCGAAGGCTGCGTGTGGCAGCGGGAATCGACGTTCTGATAGAAGCCCGACTGGGCGACCTCGTCCCATGAGTGGTACGTCACGCCGTCGATGATGATTTCGGTGTCACTGATGATCTGGACGGCACCGGGCGTGATGTCGGCGCGGTGGGTGTCGGCGGCGACGGCGAGGCCGCAAGCGGCGGCAGCGATACACGGAATAATCATGAAATCCCCTCTCGAATCTGGACACATACTGACAAAGGCCGATAATCCGGCCGCGATTTGAAACCACCGGCTGAGTCGCCGGTCAGACACCACCGATTCGCATCGGATCACGGATGGTTGCGGCGTTGGTGAAATCGATCAAATATGTTCAGGGATCGTCGATTCGTCGAGAAACGGCCCTGTCCCGGTGACGACGCCCGGCATGTCGACATGAACTTGCCCGTTGTTCGCTACGCGATCGGCCGGAGGTTGCGGATCACACCCGTGCGGTAGGCGGCGACCGCGGGCACCAGCCCGGCGATCGCGGCCAGGGCGATCGTGCCGAGGACCACCGCGAGCACGACCCGCGGCTCGGGCGTCGGCTCGGCGACAAGGTTCAGCCGCTGATACAGCTGGCCGGCGACGATCCGTGACCCCGCGAGGCTGATCAATACGCCCACGACGGCCCCCGCGGCACCGATCACGGCGGACTCGGTCACGACCAGCCCGAAGATCCGGCGTCTGGAGCACCCGAGCACGCGCAGCACCGCGATCTGCCGACGCCGCTGCTCCATCGCCTGATACAACACCAGCATGATCGTGGCCGACCCGACGATCAGCACCACCGCGGCCAAAGCGATGATGATCCGGTCGACGTTGGACACGATGGAGAAGAGTTTACCGATCTCCTGATCCGGAGCGGCGACCGTCACGGTGGGGTCCCGGCGGAGCATGTCGAACACCTGCTGGAACGCCGCCCCGACGCTCGCCCCGGGGCGGGTGAGCACGCGGGCGTAGACGCCGGTGATCTTCTTATCCGAGTCGAGCAGGTCGCCCGGGCCGGTCTTGCCCGCGTCGGGCCCGAGCGCCTCCTCACGGCGTTCGTGGGCGTGCAGGATCCACGCGCTGGTCAGATCGGTGAACACGGCGCGGTCGTGCAGCGTCGCGGTGGGGGCGAGGACCCCGACAACGGTGTAGGAGAACTCGTCGTGGACATGGCCCTTTTCGCCGTGTCTCGGCGTGCCGTGGGTGAGGAAGACATGGTCCCCGACCGTGAGGCCCGATTTTTTCGCGGCGTCGGCGCCGAGGACGATCTCGAACGGCTTGTCGAACACCCGGCCCTCGGCGAGCGACCACGGCGTGTCGTCGGCGGGTTGGAACCGCGAGAAAAACTCCTCCGTCGTCGCCAGCACGGGCAGGCCGCGGTACGAATCGCCCAGCTGCGTCGGGATCGCCCACTCGAACGGATATTTCGCGCGGAGTTGCTCGAACTGATCCCAGCGCAGGTAGTTCCGGGGCGTGCCGGTGTAGAACACGCTGTTGAGCACCGTCACCATCGGGTCCTGCTGCGGCCCGCTGATGAGCATATGCATGTTGCCCCGGCCCCGGCTGAAGGCCTTCTCGCCCGCGTCGCGCATGGCCAGCAGGACGAGCATCAGCGCCACGCCGAGCGCGACGATCGCGGTGGTCGTGACCGTCGAGAAGAGCCTCGCCCTCAGGCTGCGGGCGATGAATGTCGTGTCGGTGATCGCCATCGTCACGCCCCCCCGCTCGCGGCGTTGTTGAGATCGGCGAGGGACTCGTGGCGATCGAATCGATCGACGAGCGATGGGGCGTGGCTGACGCAGAGCAGGGCCGCGTTGCGTTCGCGGCAGGCGTTCTGGATCAGGTCCATCGCGCCGCCGGCGTTTTCGGGATCAAGGCTCGCGGTCGGTTCGTCGGCCAGCACGAGCACGGGGTCGCACGCCAACGCCCGCGCGACGGCGACGCGCTGCTGCTGCCCGACACTCATCCGCTCGGGCATCGCGTCGGGGGTTGTGATCGCGAGCCGATCGAGCAGGGCGGCGGCCCGCGTGTGGTGCTCGGCTTTGGGGATGTCGCTGAAGGCCATGGCCGTCATGACATTCTCGATGGCGGTGAACCCGTGCAGCAGGTGGAAAGTCTGGAAGATCATCCCGATATGCGTCCCGCGGAAATGATCCCGGCGGGGCCCACGAAGCGCGTGGATGTTCTCTCCCGCGACGAGGACCGTGCCCCGGTCAGGCTCAAGCAGCCCGAGGATGAGGTGCAGCAGCGTGCTTTTGCCCATGCCCGAGCGCCCGGCGAGGAGGATCTGTTCGCCCGCGTCGAGTGTCAGGCCCGTGATGCCGAGCAGGTCTTCGCGTTGTCCGGGGTAGCGGAAGCCGAGGTTTTCGATTGCCAACGCGGGGCTTTGCATCCGTTGGTTGTAGGCGCGGAGTCGGCATCTCGGGCCCGGCTCGGGGCGAACACACGTCGGGCGTCGGGGAATATTCCGCTGTAGGATGACCTTCGTGCTGGTCGTGATGGAACGGATCATCTGGGGCATCGGGGTGTATCTCGCCGTCGGCGTCGTGTTCGCCGCCGCCTTCGTCGCGGCGGGTGTCGGGCGCGTCAGCCCGGCGGCACGCGGCTCGGGATGGGGCTTCCGTCTGCTCATCATCCCCGGCACCGCGATCTTCTGGCCGCTGCTGGCGGCGCGCTGGGCAAGACCCGTGATCGAACCGGAGGAATCACCGCCGCCGGTCGAACCCGCCGACGAATGGGTCGACCCCGAAAAGGAGACCGCCGCGTGACGCGTCCACACCGGAAAGCGCATGTCGTGCTGTGGGCGATCATCGCCCCTGCGCTGGCGTTGTTGCTTGTGATGGTCTGGCGTTCGGGGGGCGGGGCATGACCAACCAATTCGTCTGGGTGTCATGGAATCGCCACAAAAAAATCTACGACGCGGTGCTCGCCGCCGCGTGCGCGCTGTATCTGCTCTGCTTCGTGGTCGGATCGTTCGTGTTCTTCGATGACCGGCCGGATGTGATGGTGATGCTGATCCATGCCACGGGCACGCTGGCGATCATCCTGCTGCACGTCATCCTCTGCATCGGCCCGCTCAACAGGCTCTCACACCGCTTCGCGCCGCTGCTCTACAACCGCCGGCACCTCGGCGTGACCATGTTCCTCGTCGCCCTGACGCACGCCGGCCTGGTGCTGCTGTATTACGGCGGTTTCGGCGTCGTCGGGCCCATCCACGCCGTGCTGTTCGAGGGGCGGAGCCTGACGCGCCTCGACGCGTTCCCGTATGAACTGCTCGGGTTCGCGGGCCTGCTCGTGCTGTTCGTCATGGCGGCCACGAGCCACGACTTCTGGCTCGACACGCTCTCGCCCCGCGCGTGGAAGGGCATCCACATGGCGGTCTACCCGGCCTACGGGCTGCTCGTGGCCCACGTCGCCCTCGGGTCGCTGTTCGACGCCGACGGTTTGATCGGCCGCGTCCTCCTCGCGGTCGGTGTCGCGGTGGTCGTCACGCTCCATCTGACCGCAGGTGTGCGCGAACTGATCTGCGACGCCTCCTGCTGGCGGCCCATGCCCGAAGAAGGAAACGAAAAAAGCGGGACCGGCGAATGGATCGAGGCCGGCACGGTCGACGACATCCCGGAACGCGGCGGGCGGGTGGTCTGCCTCGACGGCCGCGAGCGCATCGCGGTGTTCTGCTACGACGGCAAGGTCTCCGCGATCTCGAACGTGTGTGCGCACCAGAACGGCCCATTGGGCGAGGGGCGGATCATCGACGGCTGCGTGACCTGCCCCTGGCACGGCTACCAATACCTCCCGCACAACGGGCAGTCGCCCCCCCCGTACCACGAGAAAGTGCCGACATACCGGGTGCGGGTCGTCAACCGAACGATCCTGCTCGACCCCCGGCCCCTGCCGCCGGGCACGCCCGTCGAGCCGGCGTTCTTCGAGGCGGGCCCGGACGACGAATCGCTCTTCGAGGAATCGGGGCCGTTGTCTGATGATTCCGGCCCGCCTCCGGTTGCTCCCCATCCACCCACGTCATTATCCGAGGGGGACGAATGATGGCCGAGAAGCCGAACCGAAACCGGGCGTTCTATGTCGGATACCTCCCGTTGCCGCGCGCGCACGCGGTGTTCCTGCTCGTCGCGGTGCCGCTGTCGATCGCGGGGATGATCGTCGGCGCGTTGGGGTTGGCCGGGGACCAGCCCGCGTGGGGCGGCGGGGTCTGGCAGACGGATCAAGTCAACGAATGGCGCGGCACGCTCCGGCTTGAGCCGTACCCGATGCTCCATGTCGCGGGTGAGGACGGGGAAATCGAGACCTACCTCCTCGTCGAGATGGGCAAGTTCGGCACACGCGACCGCTTCGCCGGCGCCGACGGGCTCGACGGCGCCTCCGTGAAGATCCGAGGCCGGCGTTTGCACCGCGACGGGCGGAAGATGATCGAGCTCGACCCGGACGACCCCAAAGACCCGGAACTCGGCCCGGCGGTGAGCCTGCTCGATGGGGCGACCCCCGCCGTGCGGGCGGCGATGTCTATGCCGGGGCCGCGGGTCACGCTCCGCGGCGAGATCGTCGACAGCAAGTGTTATCTCGGCGCGATGAAGCCCGGCGCCGGTCGCGGGCACAAAGCGTGTGCCACGCTCTGCATCTCGGGCGGCATCCCGCCGATGCTGGTCTCGCGGGACGCCGACGGCCGGGCTGTTTATTCCCTGCTGGCCGAGAATACGGGCGTGGGGTTGTCAGATTCGGACCTCGCGGTGATCAAGCCGGTGATCGGCGAGCCGGTCGTGCTGTCCGGGAGGCCGGCCCGGGTCGGATCGTGGCGTGTGCTGCTGGTCGATCGGCTGGATGCGCAGGTCGATGGGGCATCTTCTGCGTCGCCGTGATGCCCCCAGCCCGGCACGAAACCAGACCCTCGGGTCGTGGGACGGCCGCCCCGCGGCGTTGCAGGTGATGAGAAAACGATTCCGGGCCTTTTGATCGGTGTTCTTTCGGAACAAAGCGCTTCCGATTCCGAGTAGGAACTCGCCGAGGCGCTCGGAGCGTTCGCCGTCGAATAACCCGAATCGGGGTTCTTTTTCAACTATTCTCGATCCGTCGCGTCCGGTTCGCCGAATGGTTCTCGGGCGGGCTTTCTGTGGGCGCGATCGTTGCCCCGGCTCGTCCGAATCAGATCCAGTTGCGAGGGAGCCCCATGAAACAGACCTTCAAGAACGTCACGGCCGGTGTGTTGGCCGCGGCGCTGCTCACCGCCACCGGCTGCCAGACATCCCGTCTCAGCCGGAAGAACTCGAAAGCGCAGGCGGCCCCGGTCAGCGCATTCCCGGATGTGGTCCGCGGTGTGTTGGAGGACCCCCACCCGCTGCCCGCCGAACGCGAGATCGCGGATCTGACGGCCCCGGGCGCCGTGGCCCACGGGACCGCCGAGGTCTCGATCATCGACACGCGCGTGTTCAGCCCGCAGATCGCCCCGGCCCCGGTGGGGCAGGGCCAGCCGATGGGTGTCAAGGTCCACCTGCCGCCGCACACCACGCCCCGCGTGAACGACAACAACGTCGGCGGGCTTCAGGATTTTCCTGTCGGCACCACCCGCGACGACTTCCTCGTCGATCAGGGCAGCATCACGCAGTTCGCGGGCATCCACCAGACGGCGTGGGCGCCGCCGGACCCGTCGATCGCGGTCGGGCCGAACCATGTGGTGGCGACGGTGAACATGACCGTGGCGTGGTACACCAAGGACGGCACGCAGCAGTTCGAGCAGATCCTCGGCAGCCAGGGTTCGCCGGGTTTCTTCGAGCCCACGGGCGCCGGCGATTTCACCTTCGACCCGAAGTGTTTCTATGACCACTACGCCAATCGGTTCGTGGTGCTGGCCCTCGAGGTCTATTCGAGCACGGCCTACATCACCATCGCGGTTTCCGACGACGACGACCCCAACGGCATCTGGTACAAGTACCGCACCGACGCCGTGATCAACGTCTCCGGGGACACCTTCTGGTGGGATTACCCCGGCCTCGGCTACGACCAGGACGCCTACTACGTCTGCGGCAACCTGTTCGGCCTGAACAACGGCGGTTTCGCGGGTGTCGGCTTCCGCGTCTTCGACAAGTCGGACATGCTCACAGGCTCGCCCGTCAACTTCTCGACACTCCGCGATCCCAACGGCGCCTCGGCCCAGGCCGTGCAGCACTTCGGCAACAACAACGCGGCGTTCTTCGCCAGCGAGGGCGGCGGCAGCACGATCAAGATCTACGGGATCACCAACCCGCTCACCAGCCCCTCGCTCAACTCGACGTTCGTCACGGTGCCTTCCTATTCGACCACCGGCAGCGCCCCCGTGCAGGGCGGCGGCTCGCTCTTCATCGTCGATGGACGCATCATGAACGTCAACTGGCGGGACGGCAAACTCCTCGTCACACACCACGTCGCCTCGGGCGGGGTTTCCCAGCCTCGCTGGTACGAATTCGACACCGGGAGCTGGCCCAACTCGGGCAGCATCACGCTCACGCAATCCGGCAACGTCAACCCCGGGTCGGGCATCTACGGCTTCTTCCCCGCCATCTATTCAAACAACGCGGGTGATATCGGCATGGTCTTCGGCACCAGCTCGTTCAGCCAGCCCACGGGCGTCTCCGTCACCGCGAGGAAGGCGTCCGACCCCGCCGGCACGATGGCCGCGCCCGTCCAGATCAGGCAGAGCCCCGTCGCCGGCAGCGACGGCCGATGGGGCGATTACTTCGACATCGCCCTCGACCCGACCGACGGCACGACCTTCTGGGTCGTCGGCGAGACGCAGGAATCGTTCGGCTGGGACACACGCATCGCGTCGTTCCGCCTCGAAACCCCGCCCTGCCCGGCCGATCTGACCGGCGACGGCGTGCTCGACCTCGACGACATCAACGCCTTCGTCCAGGCTTTCCAGAACGGCGACCTGCTCGCCGACCTGACCGGCGACGGCGTGCTCGACCTCCAGGACATCAACGAGTTCGTCCAGGACTTCACCGCGGGTTGCCCCTGAGTGAGCCGTTCCGATCCTGATTCTTTTCAAAGCCCGGGCCGACCCGGGCTTTTTCATTGCGCCGCGTGTCCGGGCCGTCCGGGGACGGGCTGGATACGATCGGGAATGAACAGCAAAGCCATGCTCGCCGCGGCCCTGCTCGCGTGTGTCTCGCTCGCCGGGTGTTCCAAAGAATCCGGCAGCGGGACGGATGATCTGGCCTCGATCTACGACGAGGGGGCGCAGACCTACCACGTCCGGGGCGTGATCGTGCAGCTGCCGTCGGACGGTCCGCCCCCGACGGACCTCCGCATCCACCACGAACGCATCCCGGATTTCGTCGGCAAGGACGGCAAGGTCTTCGTCAACAGCGACGGCGTGACGGGCATGAAATCCATGACCATGGCGTTCCCCGAGCTGGGCGACGAGGTCTCACTCGAAGGGCTCCACCCCGGCGACAAGATCGCGTTCGTGCTCAAGGTGAAATGGCTGGAAACGCCTTCCGGCGTCAAGACCCCGCATTGGCTCGTCTCCGCCGTCGAGCCGCTGCCGGACGATGCACAACTCAATTTCGGCGACACGGTCGCCCCAGCCACACCCCCCGAAGACACACACGACGGCCCCTGAATCCGAGGCACCACGCGCCCGATACAAAAAAACCCGGCACCCGACCACATAGCCGGGCACCGAGTCTCGTGGGGGTTGGGTCCGATGCCCGGGATATATGCCCCCGAGCACACCGCGATACGCCCGGTTTCCCGGGCGGTTCCGGCTGTTCCGTGTCCATTTCATTTTTTTCTCGGAGCAGAAACCCGCCCGGGTTCGGTACGCCGGGATGGCGACAATGCACGCAGCCGAATCGCCGGCTCGAATACATCGAGGCCTTCTCCCGACGCGTGTACGATCGGCTGAACCCGTCGGCTGCACTGACACGGGCACCGCGTCCCGGCCGGGTTCGTCGGTCTCGTCTCGTGTGCGGTGGATCGGTGTCAGCCGCCGGGACGGAGCCCCAGCAGGTCCATCACCTGCTGCAGATCCGACCACACCCGCGCCCGGTTGTCCGCCGTGTATTGACGGAGCAGGAACGCCGGGTGATACGTCGGCATCACGGGGATCGGCCCGATGTCGCCCGCGTCGATCAAGGGATCGTCCGGCGGGAACTCGGCCCAGTGCCCGCGCAGACGCCCGATCGGTTCGGCAACACCCAGAACGAGCTGCGAAGCCGGCCTGCCCAGCGTCACGATCGCCTCGGGGGCAACGATCCGGATCTGCTCGAAGAGGTACGGCGCACACAGCCGGGCTTCCTCGGCTGTCGGCGTCTGGTTGTTCGGCGGACGTGTCTTGAGCACGTTCGTGATGTAGACATCCTCACGCCTCAGCCCCATCGCCGCGATCATTTTGTCCAGCAGTTGCCCGGCCCGGCCCACGAAGGGCCTGCCCGTGCGGTCCTCGTCTGCGCCGGGGGCTTCACCGATGAACATGAGCCGGGCCCGCGGGTGCCCCTCGCCGAACACGATGCTGTGGTGGTCCGTGACGAAATGCCGGTGCGGGGCGTCTTCGATGTACCGCTCGCGGAGCGCGTCGAGCGCCCGCTGCGCATCCTCGATCGAAAGAGGCCCGGCGGGCGTGGCTGCCGGTTCTGTCCGGGCTGTATCGGTGGGGGGGGTGGAAGGCGGCACGTCCCCCCCAGCCGGCTTGACCTCGACGATCCGCTCGTCCGTGCCGGCGGTCCGGTAGCAGGGGACGAAATCCACTCCCAGCAGCTTGCTGGTCATCGCGTGCTGGCGGACGATGGTGTCGAGCTTCTGCACGGGATCAGCCGTCACCGTCATCGGGCGTGTCGGATGTCGATTCATCGGGGGTGGTGCTCTGTTGCTCGGCCGCCTTCTTCTTGCCCTCTTCGATCATGCGTTGGATCTCTTCGGGCGTGGGCTGAGCCGTGGCGCTCTCATCCCGCCGATCGCCCTGCGAGTGGGTCGCGGCGGCCGACGGGGAGATCCCCGGTTCGATCTTCGGACGCGTGCGCAACACCTCCGTGCTGATGAAGGTGACGATCACACCGATGACAATCCCGAGCACGAGCCCCGGCAGGAACCCCCGGGTGAAGACGCCGCTGGTCTGTGCGTTCGTGCCGGTCATGTCATTTCTCCCCAGATATGCGCGGTTTGCGGTCCTGATCCCGAAATCGTCGAGCCTTATTCTAGCGGATTTTCCCAAATCCGGCTAAATCGAGCGGGAGATCCGCCGCATCCGATCAAGCCATCGGGCATATTCGAGCACGGCCCGGAATTTTTCGCCACCGCCGAGGTCGCCCCCGCCCATCGCGGTTTCCCGGCGCCACGTCCAGTATCGGCCGCGGAGCCTCAGCCGTGACCGGAGCAGCAGACCCACGAGTTGGCAGCAGCCCAACAGTGTGCGCACGGACGTGTCCTCCCTTGATCAAGCGACGGTTTGCCGGTCCCGCCACCATTCGAGCGTGAGCCGGAGGCCCTCTTCGAACGGCGTGATCGGTTCGTACCCGAGCAGGGCCCGCGCCCGCGTGATATCGGCGCACGAGTGCAGGACGTCCCCGGTTCTCGGCGGGCCGAACTCGGGCCGGGCGTCCGCCATCCCGAACTCTCGCATCATCTGTTGGGCGAGATCGAGGATCGAGGTCTGCACGCCCGCGCCGATGTTGACGACCTGACCCATCAGGGGGTCCTGCGATGAACCGGCCAGAAGATTGGCCAGCACGGCGTTGCCGACATAGGTGAAATCACGGGTCTGCGATCCGTCGCCCATGATCACCGGGGGCTCGCCCTTCAGGAGCCGAGACGCGAAGACCGGGATGACGCCCGAATAGGGCGAACCGGCGGGCTGCCGGGGGCCGAAGATGTTGAAATACCGCAGGCTGATCGTGCTGAGGCCGAAACTCTCGGCGTACGCGGTCAGGAGCGATTCGCCGGCGAGCTTGCTGGCGGCGTAGGGCGAGAGCGGCGAGGGGATCAGGCTCTCGGAGACCGGCATCTTCGTCGCGTTGCCATAGGCCGAGCTCGACGCGGAAAAGACCACGCGCCGGGCCCCGGTGTGCCGGGCGGCTTCGAGCACGTGCAGCACGCCCGTCGCGTTGACCTCCCAGGTGCGGCGGGGCTCCTCGATCGAACGGGGCACCGAGCAGATCGCCGCGAGATGGAACACGACCGACGAGGATTCCGAGGCCCGCGCCATCGCGTCGGGGTCGAGGATCGACCCGTGGATGAACCGCACACGGCCGGGGTCCAGTTCGATCAGCGAGGCGAGATGATCGGCGGTCGAGTTCGAGAGATCGTCGATCACCGTGACGGAAGCGCCGAGACTGGTCAACGCGTCGACGAGGTGCCCGCCGATGAACCCGGCGCCGCCCGTGACACACACCCGTCGGTTGTCGTACGCCTCGCGGAGCGGGTCGGCGATCTTGGCGGGAAGTCGGATCACGCCGCGATGGTACACCATTGACAAGGAGGCGACACGGGGAAAAGGGTGCGGTGAAAAAGACTCGGCTCGGAGAGCCGAGGTACCCGGGCGCGAGTCTGCGGGGCAATTCGGTGCTTCTCCCCTCGGGCTTTCGCGGTGGCTCGCAGGCGAGTGAGGAATACCGGCATGGCGCAGAAAAAACCCGCCGCGGGGCGACGGGGTTCGGTACGAACTGAACGCCTCTGTTCAGGCTTGTTCGATCGTCAGGTAGTCCGCGACGGACTTGAGATCGGGGGTGATCGCCGGTGTCAGGGACATCTGCCACGTCGCGCCGTCGGTGACGCGGACCACCCGGGCGGCCTTCTCCCGGCTCGACCAGAGACGGTTGCCCCGGATGTACCGGTGCATCCTCTTGAGACGCAGGTGCTGCGCCCGCCGGAGCGACTTGGTGTTCGCCGGGTCGAGCCGCATCAGACGCTCGATCGTCTTGCGCGGCGCCTCGGCCCTCGGCGATTTCGAGACGGTGCAACGGATGGTCTGGCCCGGGGCGATGGATTCGATCTGTTCGGTCGTCATGGCGATTCTCTTTGTCAGCAATCAGACGCCGCGGGATCGCGCTTCGAGGCGATCGGCGCCGAGTCGGGAAGTGTAGCGGGTTCACATGAACAGTCCACAAGCCGGGGACGTTCGGGCCCAACTCGTCCATCCGCTCGGCCGATGAACACCGAACGTCGTTCGGGTTGTTGATGGATGCGAATCCGAACCTAGAGTTGCGCCCGCGGCCCGACGCCGCGACACACCCCGGAGTATCGAGAAATGACCGACGAGCAAGGCCCCGTGTTCGATCCGAACGCCGCACACCAACAGAAACCAAAACTCAGGCGGGTGCGCGGATTCCCGCTGCCGATGCAGCGTCCCGACGGCGAGAAGGTCATGATGCTCGGTCTGGCCGACGCGCAGCAGATCTCGCCCAAGATGGTCGCGACGGTCCCCGCCTCGCAGGGGGTGCTCCCCCTGATGGACGGTACACGCACCCTCGAAGAGATCGTCTCGGAGGTCGGGCACGGGTTGACGCTCGAATTTCTCCAGCCGTTCGTCGCTCAGCTGGACGACGCCGGTCTTTTGCAGGGCCCGGTGTTCGAAGCGATGTACGAGGAAATGAAGGCGAACTTCGATCAGGCGGACGTGCTGCCCCCCGGGGTGTCGGCCGCGTTCGCGGATCAGGTCGTCGCGGCCAAGGCGGGCGAGGGCGAGGAGTTGACAGACGAGCAGAAGGCCGAACGCGGGCCCGATGCGCTTCGGGAAGTCCTCGACCAGTGGATCGACGCAGCGCTCAAGGAAGCCGATGACCCGGCGTTCGAGACGCTCCCCGCCGCGGTGGTCGCCCCGCATATCGACTATCCGCGCGGCTGGATGAACTACGCCCAGATCTACGGGCGGCTGCGTGTCGTCGATCGGCCCGATCGGGTCGTGATCTTGGGGACCAACCACTTCGGCGAGGGGACCGGTGTGGTCGGCTGCGACAAGGGCTTCGAAAGCCCGCTGGGCGTCTGCCCGGTGGATACCGACCTGCTCGAAACGCTGAAGGCGGAACTGGGCGAGGACGCCGCCACCCGCCTGCTCGAACACCGGTACGACCACGAACGGGAACACTCGATCGAGCTGCACATCCCCTGGATTCAGCACTGCATCGGCCCCGATGAGCAGGGCAACCACGTGCCCGTGTTCGCGGCCCTGGTGCACGACCCCTCCGTCAACGGGGGGGAAAGCTACGACGGAAATGGACTCGGTTTCGAGGATTTCATCTCGGCGATGAAGGCCACGCTGGAGAAAGTCGGGGGCAAGACGCTCGTCGTTTCCTCCGCCGACCTGAGCCACGTCGGGCCGGCGTTCGGCGATCAGAAGAAACTCGCCGGGGAGGACGCGGAGGCCGTCGCCGCCCGCGAACAGGTGACGACGCACGACCGGGAGATGCTCCAGATGCTCCTCGACGGCAAGCCCGATGATCTGGTGGCGTCGATGTCATGGCAGCAGAACCCGACGCGGTGGTGCTCCATCGGGAACCTGACGGCGACGATGCGGCTCGTCGAGCCGAACGAGGTGAAACTGCTCGGGTACGTCGCCGCGATGGATCAGCAGGGGGCCGCGATGGTCTCGCACGCCGCGATGGTGATGAACTGAGTATGCCGATGGGCTGGAACCTGATCGGTCTGGTGCTCGGCGTGCTGCTGGTCGCGGCGGGCCTGGGGCTGATCGTGTTGACTCGACGCCCCCTGAAAGAGGGTGATGCCGGTCCGACACGGTTGACTTGTGGACTGGCCTGTCTGTTTCTCGGGTACCACCTGCTGGTCTGGTCGGTGCCGACGAGCGTGACCATGGTCGCGGTCCCGATCGAGCGGTGGTGGCTGGTCGTGGGCGGCGTGGCGGCAGCGCTGCTCGGGTCCCTGCTGGCCGACCGGCTCGAAAACCGGAGGGGTTGAAGGATTGTCACGGCTGTGTCACATGCCGGGTGCATCGGCATCCGCGCGCCGATACCCTGCGGAAGATGATGTGGCGGCGCATCCCGATGAGCCGGGTTGCGTCCGTTGGCGAGCATACTGAAAGGATCGGCATGCCTTCGAACATGTGCTGGGGCGTGGAGATCGGGGCCGGGGCGGTCAAGGCTCTGAAACTCGAGCTGGACGGCGAGACGCCCAAGGTTCGAGACTTTGCGGTGCTGAATCACCCGAAAGTCCTGTCAACGCCGGAGTTGGATACGAGCGAAGCGATCCGGATCACGCTCGGAGCGCTGACGGGCCAGCACGACATGACGGGGGCGGCGCTCGCGGTCAGCGTGCCGGGGCATCAGTCCTTCGCCCGGTTCGCCAAGCTGCCCCCGGTGGAGCCGAAGAAGGTTCCGGACATTGTGAAGTTCGAGGCGGTGCAGCAGATTCCCTTCCCGCTGGAAGAGGTCGAGTGGGATTATCAGACGTTCGTCAGCCCGGATTCTCCGGATGTGGAGGTCGGGATCTTTGCCGTGACGCGGCCCCGGATGATGGAGTTGCTCGGCCAGATGGGCGAGGTGGGGCTGACCCCCGAGATCGCGACGCTCGGTCCGGTCGCGGTCTACAACGCGTTGGCGTACGACCTCGAGTTCACCGAGAAGACGCCCGGGACGATCATTCTTGACATCGGCACCACGGCGACAGATCTGATCATCGCCGAGGCGGGCCGCGTCTGGGTGCGCACGTTCCCGCTCGGCGGGCACCAGTTCACCGACGCGCTGGTGACGTCGTTCAAGCTGAGTTACTCCAAAGCCGAGCGGCTCAAGCGCGAGGCGGAGCAGACCAAGCACGCGAGGCACGTCTTTCAGGCGATGCGTCCGGTGTTCACCGATCTGGTGCAGGAGGTCCAGCGTTCGATCGGGTATTACCAGAGCGTGCACGCCGGGGCGGACCTGAAACGCCTGATCGGTCTGGGTAACACGTTCCGGCTGCCCGGGCTGCGGAAGTACCTCAAGCAACAGCTGCACATGGACATCTACCGGATCGAGGGGTATAAGCGGCTCGAAGCGCCCGAAGGACGCGAGTCCGAGTTCTCCGATGCCGCCCTGAATCTGGCGACGGCGTACGGGCTGGCGCTGCAGGGGCTGGGGTATTCGACGCTCGAAGCCAACGTGATGCCGGTGCAGGTCGTCCGCGAAACGATGTGGCGGCGTAAGCGCGTCTGGTTCGGTGCGGCTGCGGGGCTGGCGGCGGCGGCGACCGCGGGCTGGTTCATCAGGCCGCTGATGGACATGACGGCGTTGAACTCGGTCACCGAACCGGCGGCGATCCAGAAAGTCGTCAACGAGGGCAAGCGGCTCAAGGCCGAGGCCGAGCAGGCCGGGGTGCTCGGGGATTCGACGCCCGATCTGACGGCATCGAAACTGATCGATCTGCTCGCCGACCGTGGTCTGTACGCCGAGGTGGTCAACGACATCGAGGCGATGGTGGCCGACGTCCGGGGGTCGGATCTGTTCGCCGACGGCGGGAAGTTCCGCGTCGCGTTGCTCGATACGGATTACGAAAAAGCGGAGGAGGCGAAAAAGAACCCGTCGAAGGGGCGGGGC